>CALWXH010000004.1 GCA_944385465.1 uncultured Oscillospiraceae bacterium
CCGGGAAAAGGCGCTGATGCTCTTCTCCGACAGCCGGGAAAAGGCCAGGTCCTTGTACTGCCGCAGGGCCCGGTGGACGAACTTGGTCTTGTAGTAGTACATCAGTAGCTCCACCGCCAGGACGAGAACCAGGGCGGCCACGCTGATGCCCAGGGTGCGCCACAGCCGGGGCAGGTCGCCGGCGGCCATGATGTTGGTCACCTCCCCCAGCATCCAGGAGAAGAACAGCATCCCCCCGGTGCTCAGGATGATGAGGATGAGGGCCAGGGCGAAATTCAGCCGGTTGCCCTGGTAAAAGGCGCGGGTGTACTCCCGGATGTCAGTGCTCTTTTTCATGCTTGTGTTCCTTCTTTCGCTGAATCTGTTCCTCGGTGAGTTCCAGGATGGGCCGCTCCCGTACGTCCCAGCCGTAGTTCCAGCCGTCGCTCCTCGACATGAACCACCGGGCGAAGTAGAGGAAGGGCACCAGACCGTGGTTGTCGTGAACGCAGTACACCTGGGTAGGGCCGTCGTCCAGCTCCAGGGACCGGTCCCGCAGCAGCTGACAGTCCACCAGGCCGGGCAGCAGCCCCTCCACCCGCTCCAGGGGAAGGCCCGCCTGCTTGGCCAGGGCAGAGGGGGTGTAGTAGCTGAACTTTTTATGGTAGAGAAAGAGCAGCAGTTCCAGGCAGCCCTCTTGAGACAGGAGGGCAAACAGCTTCCGGTAGTCCCCGTTGGAGGCGAAGTGGGCCTCATACCCCTCCGGCGGCTCGGGCAGCAGCAGGTACATGGGGAAGTCCTCGGCGATGACCCCCAGAATCATCCCCTCGTCAGTGGTGAACTGGGAGCGCAGCCAGACCAATTCGTTGTCCGGCAGATCGGTTAGATAGCAGGTGGCCGCCACCGTCCTGCCTTCATCACTATTCAGGTATTGAGTGTCCATATAGAGGCCGAGCAGATTGGTGGCCAGCAGGTGGAAGAGCCGGTTCATCCGCTCATACCTGGGAACGGTCTGAAGCCAGCGGTTGAACTGCCGGTCAATGTTTTGCGGGGCGTCCTCACACCGGCCGAACAGGCCGTCCATGCTCACCCCCAGGCAGTCGGCCAGGGCGGGGAGGAGCTCCACGTCGGGGGCGCCCCCTTTCTCCCACTTGCTCACCGCCTGGGCGGACACCCCCACCATCTGGCCCAGCTGTTCCTGGGTCAGGCCCCGCTCTTTTCGCAGCCGGGCGATGCGTTCACTCAAATTGCAGTTCATGCAGACACCTCGTTTCATCTGTTGGTTGTATCATACCACAAGCGTTGGTTGAAAACAACAGAGGCAATCTTGATAAAATACAACCGATATTTGAAACTGCAAACAGCGCGGCGGAAGCCCCCTTGTCAGGAAGGGAAAAAACGGGTATGATGGACTTCACAACAAGGATTCCACGAGGTGAAGACAATGGACGTGAAAAAAATCCTGGCCGCGGCGGACCACACCCTGCTGACCCAGACCGCCACCTGGGCGGAGATCCGGCAGATCTGCGATGACGGGGTGGCCTACGGCTGCGCCAGCGTGTGTATCCCCCCCAGCTATGTGAAGCAGGCGGCGGACTACCTGGGGGACAAGCTGCCGGTGTGCACCGTTATCGGCTTTCCCAACGGCTATTCCACCACCATGGTGAAGGTGTTTGAGGCCAAGGAGGCCATCGCCAACGGGGCCAGGGAGATCGACATGGTGGTCAACCTGGGCTGGGTGAAGGACGGGCTGTGGGAGCAGGTGCAGGAGGAGATCCAGGCGGTGAAACGGGCCTGCGGGACGCTGATCCTGAAGGTGATCGTGGAGACCTGCCTGCTCACCCGGGAGGAGAAGATTCGCCTGTGCCAGATCGTGTCCGACAGCGGGGCGGACATCATCAAGACCTCCACCGGTTTTTCCACCGGCGGCGCCACCCGGGAGGACGTGGCCCTGTTCAAGGCCCATGTGGCCCCCCATGTGAAGATCAAGGCCGCCGGGGGCATCGCCACCCTCCAGGACGCCTGGGACTTCCTGGAGCTGGGCGCCCACCGCCTGGGCACCAGCCGCATCGTCAAGCTGGTCAAAGAACAGCAGGCTGCGGGGGATTGATGATGGCCCGCTCTGTCCCGGGCCCCGCAAAAACCAGGCGAAGGGGTTTTTGCGGCGGCGAGGGGAAGGGGCGTTGTGACGGCGGCTGAACGATGTCGGGATATGTCGGCATCTGTCGCAATAGGTCGAATTTCACGAATAAAGCATCTTTTCTTTCCCCCTTTTTTGCGGTAAAATGTGCGCAGAGAGAACGGGAGAATGGGAGGGCGAAACCTTGCTGTACCGCAAAGAGAACTTCCGCGCCATAGAGGGAATGCTTCACACGATGGGGCTGTATGGGCCGTCCATTGCCCTGAAGCAGATGATCTGCGCTGTGGAGCTGGCCCACGAGGATATGAAGCTGTTGCAGAACGTGACCAAGGGGCTGTACACCCGGGTGGCGGACTACTTCGGCAACACCAATACGGCTGCGGTGGAGCGGAACCTGCGGGCCCTCCGGGACAAGATGTGGGAGAAATGCGACCGCGCGCACTTTGAGAGAATTGCCTGTTATCCGATTGTGGTGAAGCCCTCCACCGGCGAGCTGATTGACATGATCCGCTATTACATGGAGATAAACGGCATGTTCCCGGATGAATGAGCGCAGGGCTGCGCAAAAAGAAAACCGGGTCACCGTCACAGTGACCCGATCATAGGGATGTACGATAAGATCCGGCGCGGGGAACCGCGCCGGATCGTTTTATGCCGGAAGGCTTTTGATTCCCGGTTATGGGTGCTTCTGGGGATCCTCCGAGAGCAGAACCCCCAGGATCCCGTTGTAGATTTGGTCCGGATGCCGGGTGAAACGGTCCGCGATCTGGGCGCCGTCCGCCCGGCTGGGCGCCAGCAGGGAGAGGGAGAAGACCCCGCCCTGATCATCGTCCAGTTCCAGGCAGACCCGGACCGCGCCATCGGGCAGATCCTCCAGGCGGCTGCGCACCTGGGCGTCGCGCTTCCACGCGGCGTTCAGCGCGGCCAGGCGTTGGTCGCACCGTTTGCGCACCACAGGGGAGAGGCTGCTCTCCCCGTCGGTACAGGCCCGCTGGCCCTTGTCGGTGATGGAGTAGAATTCGCCGTCCTGAACCAGGTGGCCGCTGTCCAGCAGTTCCGGCACCGCCTCCGCGTAGAGAAAGTAGTCCACACCCGCGTCGCACATGCAGAGATCGGTGAGGGTGGAAAAATCAATGGGGGCCGCGACCCGTGCCATAATGTAGAGGATCAGAAGTTTGATGTCCAGTTTTCCGTGAATGAAACCCATGCGAGCCAAAGAAGATTCCTCGTCGGGCCGGCCGGGGATGACGGGGCGGCACCGGCTATTGCCGGTTGCCGTTTATATCGGATTTCCGGGGGGGTTACAAGGGGAATCTGAAGCGGGGGGCCGGAGACGTCAGGATTTCTCCAGCTGCAGCCGGACATTCCGGGTGATGAACAGGTGGTACAGCCTGGTGAGATACTCCCAGGTGAGCCGGTCAAGGGCCCCTGTCACTGGGATACCGGCCAGGGCCTGGAGTGTGCGCAGATCAGCCTGCGTGCCGCCCCTGTTGGTCTGGTCTGCCTGGCAGGGGGAAAAGTTTGCGACCCGTTTGGAGAGGGAACACAGCATGGCCTGGGCAATGGCGATCTGCTCCCCGGACTGCTCCGGCGCGGCGGAAAACTCCCCGTGGGGGAGCACCTGAAGCGGTGCAGGCGGGCCGTACTTCATCAGATCCTCCCGGTATGCCGCCGTGACGGCATACCAGGTGTCATGGTCTACTTTTCCGGTCACCGGCAGCCCGGAATCCCGCTGGAAGATCATAACGGCCTCCAGCGTGGGCTCATCGAAGATACCGGTGGGCTTCAACCGGGGCAGGGCGGGGCGGTGCGCCGCCAGGTAGTCCAGCATTTGCTGCAAGTCCCGGATGGAGGCGGATGCTGCGGCGGTGGATTCCATGAGCGTCATCTCCTTCAGGAAGAATAGGTGAGGACAAAGCCGGGGTACTGTCCGGACAGGACCTGGGACTCAATTTCCTCCGGCGTCAGGGGCAGCTTTTCATCGGCCAGCAGCGTGCGGGCCACCGCCACATAGGCGTCATAGATCGCCAGCCAGGTCTCCTGGTCCACGATGCCAGTGGGCGCCAGCCCGAGATAGCGCTGGGCGTCCTGAACCGCCTGGCGGGTTTTCGCCCCGAAAATCCCGTCGATATCCAGGGTGGGGAAGTTGTACAGGACCTGACCCAGGACGGCGATGAAAAACTGCAGCGCGGAAACCGCCGGGCCCCGGCTGCCCTCCCAGAGGGTGGCGCCGCTCCCCGGCACCTGTATCCGGGTGAACTGCTGACCCTCGCTCGCCAGCTCGGACAGCTTTGTCACCCCAACGTAGAGGAAGACCAGCTTATACCAGGTCGCCCGGCCGACGATGCCGTCCACGCTCAGACCGAAGATCCGTTGGAATTCCCGGACGGCCCGCTCCGTCTGGGAACCGAAGATCCCATCCACCGGGCTGACGCGGGGGATGGCGGGATAATTCCGCCCCACCCGGTTGAGCATGGTCTGCAGAACCACCACATACTCGCCGGAGGAGCCCCGGCGCAGCGGGTATCCGGGGTAAGATTCCCTCAGATCCCGCACCGGGGCGGAGGTGACCAGCTCAATGTCCTGGCCGTAGTAGTGGCGCAGGATGGACATGGCGTCATAGCCCTGTTTGGCCAGATCTTCGCTTCCCCACTGGGAAAGTCCGTCGCAGGTCACGGTGGTGCCGTTGCAGAACCGGGCGGACAGGGGCTCCACATAGCCCCGGCGGCGGATATAGGAGGTGAACAGCTCATCCACCAGACGGTCCACATTTTCAAATGTGCTCCTGCCCTTGATGAACTTCTGGTCGTTGGCGGGGGAGGCGGTGATGTCAAAATCATAGCCCCGGCTGCGGTAATACTCCGTATACACCCGGTTCAGCGCAAAGGAGATCTGGGCCAGAATGTTGGCGCGCAGCGCCGCCTCGGACCAGGTGGGATAGATCTCGCTGGAGGCCACGTTTTTGATGTAGTCAGGAAAGGAAACCGTGACGTTTTCTGCCCCCTGGGTCGCCGGCGCCAGGTGGACTGTGATGTATTGCGGGATATAAGGAATGACGTTGAACGGCATGGCGGTGTCCCCCCTTACAGCGGCTGCGGAGTCACGACGGTGATCTCTTCTTCCGCGCCTTGGGCCTGCCTTGGGATCATGGGCACATCCTGGACGGTCTGGATCCCGGGGAATACCTGCAGATCCAGATAGACCTCCATCTCATACTCCGGATGCTCCACCATGAGCAGATAGTTGGAGAAGGGTATGCCGCCGTTGGGAGTCAGACCCACGCTGGCCTCCGGGGCCTCCAGGGTAAATGGCCCGGCCAGACCGCTCTCATCTGTGATCCTCGCGGCAAGGAGTTGATACCGGCCGTCAGGCTGGGCGCTGGCCACCACCGCGGTGGCGCCCGGAACCGGAAACTGCGCCCTGGACAAAAAAGTGCGCACAAGCAGCGTGCCCGTTCCTTCCATAAAGGGGATCCTCCTTCTTCAAAATCGATTCAGTATATGAACGGGAGAATAAAATATGAAATGATTGTTAAAAAAATTGACAAGTCAACTGGAATGAGGTACAATACAGACATTAAAGCTCATTAACAAGCAGAGATTGGTGAGACAGACATGAAAAAAGACAAAATATCTTCTGCGGTGATTCGCCGTCTGCCCAGGTATTACCGCCACCTGGACGATCTCTATCAGAATGGCACGGTGCGGATCTCCTCCGGCGCCCTGGCAAAATCCATGGGGCTGACCGCGTCCCAGATCCGGCAGGACCTGTCCTGTTTCGGCGGCTTTGGACAGCAGGGATATGGCTACAATGTGGAGCGGCTGAGAGGCGAGGTGGCCGACATTCTGGGGATGAACCGTGCCCACACTGTGGTGATCCTGGGAGCGGGCAACCTGGGCCGCGCCCTGATTGAAAACTTCCCCTTCCGGGCCAATGGCTTCCGCCTACTGGCCGCGTTTGACGTGGACCCCGTGCTGGTGGGAACCCGGCTGGGCGGAGTGCCGGTGTACCACGCCCAGATGCTGGAATCCTACATGCGGGAGCACAGGGTGAACGTGGGCGTACTTACGGTGCCTGGATCCGTGGCTGTGGAGTCGGCCATGCAGCTGTACCAGTGCGGGATCCAGGGGATCTGGAACTTTACCAACATCGAGCTGCCGGAGCAGGAGATGGAGACGGTCAAGGTGGAGAACGTCCATTTTGCCGACAGCCTCCTGACACTTAGCTACATGATTTCAACTGAGGAGCAGTCATGAAACGAAAGATCATTTATTCGGCTCTGGCCTGCGGACTGGCCGTTACCCTGGGGGGCGCGGCGCTGGCCTCTTCCGCGGATGAGTCCCTGATTTCTCGCAGCTATCTGGAGGGAACCTTTCTTCAGGAGCTGACGCAGGAGATCGGGGACTGGGTTGACGCGGCTTTTTCACCGATTTACGAAGATGCCCAGGACGAACTGGACCGGATCGGCCAGGGGTATCTGAGCAGTCTGGATTCGCCGGCTGTCCCCATTCCCGAGGGATGGTCCGGCAGTGACCAGTTCGTCGCACAGACCGGCAGGGCCGGGGATACCGTCACTCTGAAGCCGGGCTCCGGAATTTACTGGAACTCCGGCAGCGCCTCCGCCAGCGGTGTGCTGGTGGATGTGACCGACGGGGAAGAGGTGAGGGCAGGCGGCCCGCTGGAAAGCGGCCACCGCTATCTGGCGGCAGAGGATCCGGTGACCATCACAGTTTCCTCCCAGCAGGCTGGCTGGTCTGTGGAGGGGATCTGGTCTGCCACTGCGGAGCAGGAACCGCCCGGCCCTGTGGATGAGCCGCTGCCCTTTACCGACGTGTCGGAAGATGACTGGTACTACGATGAAGTGAAATTTGTGGTGGACAACGGCCTCATGGTGGGCACGTCTGACACCTCCTTTGAGCCGGAGGCTCAGTCGACCCGTGTCATGGTGTGGACCATTCTGGCCCGGATGGACGGCGAGACCATCGCCGGGGCAAACTGGGCGCAGGATGCCAGGGAATGGGCTGTGGACAACAAAGTGTCCGACGGCAGCGGCGGGGACAACTTCATCACCCGGGAAGAGTTGGTCACCATGCTCTGGCGCTATGAGGGGCAGCCCAACGGAACCGGGAACCTGAATGGTTTTTCTGACGCCGGCGCCATATCCGATTGGGCGGAGGAGGCCATGAGCTGGAGTGTGGGCACCGGCCTCATCCTGGGAGATGAGGATGGGCTGACGCCCAAGGCCACGGCGACCCGCGCCCAGATCGCGGCCATCCTCATGCGTTATTGCGAAAACGTGGCCCAGTGACCAGGCCGCAAATCCACGGAAAATGAGACGGCGTAAGCCGCCGGATTGCTGCCCTAAAATTTTTCAAAAAAAGACTTGCATTTTCTTTTCAGCTGTGCTATCATAATTAAGCTGTCTGAGGGCAGTATGCGGCTGTAGCTCAGCTGGATAGAGTGTTTGGCTACGAACCAAAAGGTCGGGGGTTCGAATCCCTTCAGCCGTACCAGTAAAAACCGCTCATTCCGAAAGGAATGGGCGGTTTTTCGTACTTTTTTGTGGAAAATGAAATTGCGTCTTTGCAACCTGGCGCACATTTGGCGCGCGGCATAGGAAAAGCGGGCTTCCATAACTGGAAGCCCGCTTTTCCTTACGCGTTTTTCTGCGCAACATACACATGAAAATAGATATCTTTGGCAGTTGATCAATATTTACAGCTGGGTCATCCACAGGCCGTGGAGGTTGCAGTAGGCGTATACCGCAACGGCTTTGTCGTCCTCTTCCAGGCAGAAGGTGACGCTGGGGTCCTCACCGGGCTGGAACGCCCTGCGCCGGCCGCCCTTTTCCGTCTGGAGGTATACCCACTGGATGAAGTGCTCCGGGACCATGGGATGGTTGACGCTGCCCACATTGACATGGATCGCGCCGTCTTCCACGGTGACGGCGGGCAGGTGCTTCTCCCCGCTGGCCTCCACCGTGTTGGGGGCCAGGGCCTCCATCTTCTCGCCGCAGCAGATGATGGGGACGCCGGAGTCATGGATCATGCCGACGAGATTGCCGCAGTGGCGGCAGAGATAAAATCTGGATTTCATAAATGGTTCCTCCTTGTATGTTGGTTTCTTTAATAGTTTTCTGCCCGCACCTCAAAAAACGCCTGGGGGTGCTTGCAGACAGGGCAGACCTCCGGGGCCTTGGTGCCCATGACCAGGTGGCCGCAGTTGCGGCACTCCCAGAGGGTCACGCCGCTCTTTTCAAAGACCTGCTTGGCCTCCACGTTGTGCAGCAGCCTGCGGTAGCGCTCCTCGTGGGTCTTTTCGATGGCGGCCACCCCGCGGAACTGTTCCGCCAGCTCGTGGAACCCCTCCTCATCGGCCTCCCGGGCCATGCGGTCATACATGTCGGTCCACTCGTAATGCTCCCCCTGGGCCGCGTGAAGCAGATTTTCCGGGGTATCGCCCAGCTCGCTCAGGGCCTTGAACCAGAGCTTGGCGTGCTCCATCTCGTTGGCGGCGGTCTGGAGGAAGAGGGCGGCGATCTGTTCATAGCCCGCCTTTTTGGCGACAGAGGCGAAGTAGGTGTACTTGTTCCGGGCCTGGGACTCGCCGGCAAAGGCCTCCCACAGATTCTGTTCCGTCTTGGTGCCGGCATAGGGGGTTTTGGCCGGGGCGGCGGCCTCCTCGATCTTTATGAACTTGTCCGCCCCCTGGCCGCAGACGGGACATTTGAAATCGGGGGTCATGGGCCCTTGGTGAAGGTATCCGCAGACGGTGCACTTCCATTTTTCCATGGTGATTTCCTCCGTTCCTTTGTGAAATGGGATGGTGTCCAGCAGGTGCCTGACCGCGTCGGCCGGGACATCCGGATCGGCCTGGAGCTGTTGCAGCAGACGGCGGGTATTCTCGCTCTGGGGCAGCATGTATCCGGCCTCCCGGCACAGATCCTCCGCCATCAGACGACAGGACCGTTCCACCGCCGCGCTCAGCGCGTCAGGCAGCTGCGCGGCCATGGCTTCCGCCCGGTTCTTGCTCTGGATCAGGCCCCGCAGCGCCTGCGTCACCCGGTCCCCTTTGGGCTGCTGGGGCGGCATCTCCCTGGGCACCATGGAGATGGCGGAGGAGGGGCAGGCCTGCGCGCAGGCGCCGCAGCCGACGCATTTGCCCGCGTCGATGACGCTGTCCTCCGTATCGGTGGCGCCGGTGGGGCAGACGTACAGGCACAGGCAGTCCTTGGTGCAAAGGCGCAAATTTCTCACCGCGTATTTCTCGGCCATTAGTCTGCCCTCCCTTCCATTTTTTCAAACTTCCAGCTGGGGACTTTGCAGACGGGACACAGTTCCGGCGGGGCGTCCCCCACATAGACAAAGCCGCAGATGGTGCACACGTAGACCCCGGTGTGCGCCAGCATACGCTCTCCCTCGTCCCGATAGCGGGTGAGGAGGGACTGGAGCATCCGGGTGACCTTTTCGCTCCACACCAGCGCCCGCAGCGCCCCCCGGTCCGCCGCCTGAGCGGCCGCCGCGCCGGCATAGGGGTAACCGGTGGAAAGATCGGCCTGGATCAGTTCCAGAATGGCGGAGACGTCCGCCCCTTCCTCCGGCCGGGCCTTTGCCCGGAAGTGTTCCGCCAGCGCCCGGAAGCTTTTCTCCTGCTCCGGCAGATACTGCTTTTCGCATCCCCGGGCCAGGTTGGAGCAGATGGCGCTCAGCTCCATGGCGGACAGCTCCCGCTCCACATGGGGCTTTTCCGGCGGCTGGCCGCCGGGGGTGGGAGCGCGCTCCCGCTTTTCCCGGAAGGCGCCCTTGCCGGCGCCGCACCAGGGGCATTTCCAGTCCTCCGGCAAGTCCTCCCAGGGTGTGCCGGGGGAAATTCCCGCATCAGGGATGCCCTTTGCCTCATCATAGGTGTAGGAACAGACCGAACAAACCATTTCTTTCACCGGGATCATCGCCTCCTTCTGATGGTTATGATAACAGATTGCCACCGGAATGACCGTGATTTTATCACAGTGCAAATGGTGGTTGACAAGAGAGCCTCAACTGTGTATACTGTGCATGAACAGTTAAGAACAGCTACAGGGGGGAGCGGCTTGGAACTTCTCATCGACAATAAGAGCGGGGCGCCCATCTATGATCAAATCTACACCCAGCTGAAGGCCCAGATCATCAGCGGAGCGCTGCGGGAGCATGAGCAGCTGCCCTCTATCCGGAATCTGGCCAAGGATCTGCGCATCAGCGTCATCACCACCAAGCGGGCCTATGACGAGCTGGAGCGGGAGGGATTTCTCTACACCGTGGCGGGGAAGGGTTGCTTTGTGGCGGCCCGGAATGTGGAGCTGCTCCGGGAGGAGACGCTGAAGCAGATCGAGCGGCACATGGAGGAAGCGGTCAAGCTGGCGGTTTCTTGCAATCTCAGCGGGGAGGACCTGGCGGAGATGCTGCGCTATTTCACACAGGAGGCGGGACTATGAACGCGCTGGAACTGAAACACCTGCAAAAATCCTATGGAGATTTCACCCTGGGCCCCCTGGACCTGACCCTGCCCAGCGGCTGTGTCATGGGCCTGATCGGGGAGAACGGAGCGGGGAAGAGCACCACCATGAAGCTGATCCTGGACATGCTCCATCCCGACGCGGGCAGCGTTCAGATCCTGGGGCAGGACAACCGGGCCAATCTCCGCGCTCTCAAAGAGGACGTGGGGGTGGTGCTGGATGAGGTGGGGCTGTCCCAATGCCTCACTCCCCGGCAGGTGGGGAAGATGATGGGGGGCATGTTCCGCCGATGGGACGATGCGGGATACAAAGAGTACCTGCGCCGGTTCTCCCTGCCGGAGGACAAGCGGTTCAAGGAGTTCTCCCGGGGGATGAAGATGAAGTTGGGCATTGCCGTGGCCCTCTCCCACCACCCCAAGCTGCTTTTACTGGACGAGGCCACCAGCGGCCTTGACCCGGTGATCCGGGACGAGATCGTGGACCTTTTTGGCGAATTTACCCGGGAGGAAGATCACGCGGTGCTCATCTCCTCCCACATTGTCAGCGATCTGGAGAAGATCTGCGACTACATCGCCTTCCTCCACCGGGGGAAACTGCTGCTGTGGGAGGAGAAGGACCGGCTGAAGGAGCGCTACGGGGTGCTCCACTGTACCAGAGATACCCTGGCCGCCCTGGATCCCGCGGCGGTGCTGGGCAAGCGGGAGTCCCCCTACGGGGTGGAGGCCATTGTGGAGCGGGATCTGGTGCCCGCCGGATGGGAACTGGGCCCGGTGGACCTGGAACAGCTGTTTATCGTCATGGCAAAGGGGGAGATGTGACATGAAAGGGCTGCTGCTGAAGGACTTCTATCTGCTGGCCAGCTACTGCAAGAGCTTCCTGCTGATATCTGCGGTGTTCATCGGGCTGTTCGCGGTGGAACCGTCCAATTTCTTCTTCCTGCTGATGCTGTGCATCATGCTGGGCATGCTGCCCACCACGCTGCTCTCCTATGACGAGCGGGAGCACTGGAACGTATACAGCCAGGTCTTTCCCGTCACCAGGGGACAGTATGTGTCCGTCAAATATCTCATCGGACTGTTGTGCAGCGTTCTGGTGGCGCTTGTGGTGGCGGCGATCTGCCTGATCCGATTTGAGGCCGGGGCCCTGCTCCCCCTGCTGTGTATCTCCCTGGCCTGCAGCCTGATCCCGGCGGCGCTGCTCCTGCCCCTGAGCTTCCGGTTCGGCACGGAGAAGGCCCGGTATCTGTACCTCGCGTTCATCGCCCTGGCCGCCTTTGCGGGGGCCTTTCTCATCACCGGGGGAGAGGGGACCGCTGCGGCCTCCGCCCTCGGCCCGGCGGCGATAACCTGGATGGTTCCGCTGCTGGGCGCCGGCGGGGCGGCGCTCTACGGCCTGTCCTGGCTGCTGTCCATCTGGATCTATCAGCGCAGAACACGGTAAGCAAAAATCGGCTATCCGGAGGCGGACAGCCGATTTTTCAGCAGCATATCAATAATTCTGGGCCTTGCGCTCAAAGTAGGCGCCGGGGTGGGCGCACACAGGGCACACCTCGGGGGCCTTTTTGCCCACGTGGACATGGCCGCAGTTGCGGCACACCCAGATGGTCTCCTCACCGGCGGAGAACACCAGGTCGTTTTCAATGTTGCCCAACAGCTTCAGATAGCGCTCCTCGTGCTCCTTCTCGATGGCGCCCACCATCTCGAACAGGTTGGCGATGCGGTCAAAGCCTTCCTCCCGGGCGGTGGCGGCCATCTCCTTGTACATGGAAGTCCACTCTTCGTTTTCGCCCGCGGCGGCGGCCTTCAGGTTGGCGGCGGTGTCACCGATGCCGCCCAGCTCCTTGAACCACATCTTGGCGTGCTCTTTCTCGTTGTTGGCGGTCTCTTCAAAAATGGCCGCGATCTGCTCATAGCCGTCCTTCTTGGCCTTGCTGGCGAAATAGGTGTACTTGTTGCGGGCCTGGCTCTCGCCGGCAAAGGCGGTCCACAGATTGGCCTCGGTCTTGCTGCCCTTGAGTTCCATAGTAAGTTCCTCCTTGTTATTAAATAATAATTATTCTTATTTTGTTGTGTCCATCATATCATGAATGCAAGGGAAATGCAAGTGGTTTCTGCAAATATTTTCACCTTTATTTTTCCGGGCCGGGCGCATACTAACCGCGGACACAGAGAATTGACTGACAGGAGGATAAAGGCAGTGAAAAAAGGCAGGATGACCGTATTGCCGGCGGTGCTGCTGGCGGCGTTTTTGTTTGCCGGGTGCGCGGGGGAGACGGAGGGCCCCTCGGACCACCTGACGCCCTCGGCGACCCTTCCGGCCAGCGAAAAACCCTCGCCCACGCCCCCCAATGACGCCATGGAGGGCGGCGGCGCCGGCGGTACCAATGACACAGACAACGACGGGGTGCCGGATGCCGGCCCCAGCCACAGCGTCCGTCCCAGCGGCGACGGGCCGCTGGAGGACATCGGAGACGCCGCGGGCGACCTGATCGAGGGCGCCGGCGACGCGGTGGAGCGGGCAGGAGACGCCGTGGGAAAAGCGGCGGACCGCGCCGGCCGGGCAATCCAGTGATACAAAAACGCGCAGCTGGGTTCAGCTGCGCGTTTTTGATGGGCAATTCTCAGCCCAGTACATAACCGATGTATTTTTCCATGGTGTCCAGATGGCCGATGCCACCCGGCTCCTCACCGATTTTGTAAAAGCCGTGGCGCTGGTAGAATTTTTTTGCCCGGTCGTTCTCCGGGGCGCAGCGCAGGCGGAGATACTGCCGGCCGCGGGCCCGGAAGGCGGACACGGCCTGACCCAGCAGCTGGACGCCCAAACCTTTGGAGCGGTATTCCGGCATCATGTAGAAGAAGGGGACCCGGCCCACGCGCTGCTGGGCCTGCTGCTGGAAGTCCAGGTGGAGCATGCCCACCGGCCGGTCCTGGCACATGGCGATCAGGACGCTCTCGGGATCGAAGTCGTAGCTGCGCTGGGCGGCAGAGAGGAAGGCGTCCCCGTCGAAGCAATCCATGGTGCCGTGGCTGGCCATCCACCCCTCCCGCCGCGCGGCGAGATAGAGCTCCTTCTGGTCCGGCAGCCGGAGGGGGACAAAATAGAGGGACGTGCGCGCCATGGCCGCCACCTTTTCCGCGCCGGAACTGGAGGCGTGCAGGACGGCGCCCGCCAGATCGCCCAGGTGGCTGGCGTCATGATAGTAGCACACCCGCATCTGCCCGCCGTCATACTCCAGCTTGGCCACACTGGTGTTGTCCCCCAGCGGGAGCTCGCCCATGTGCTCCACCGGGGTGTTCAGCCAGGCGGACAGGCCGGCCCGGATGGCGCTGCCGTGGGAAAATACGGCCACGGTCTGCCCGGGATGGGCCGCGGCAATGCGCTCCACAGCGGCCTGCATCCGCGCCCGGACATGGGGGTAGGTCTCGCTCCCGGTGACGTGCCAGCCGGGGTCGCAGTTCAGGAAGGCGGCCATGCCGGCCGGGTCCTGGTGAATCAGCTCGCCCCAGGCGTGGTCCTCCCAGCAGCCACCGCCGATCTCCCGCAGCTCCGGGTCCACCCGGAGGGAGAGGGCGCGGGAGTGGAGAATGGCTCTGGCTGTGGTCATGGTGCGGAACAGGTCGCTGGAGTACACCGCGTGGATCTCGATATCCTGAAACCGCCTGGACAGCGCCTGGATCTGCAGATAGCCCTTGGGGGTGATCAGCCCGTTGTACCAGCCCTGGCAGCGGCGATAGAGATTGCCGTCGGCCTGGGCGTGGCGAATGAGATAAATGGTGGTCATGAGTCCGATTCGCTTCTTTCTGAGAGTGGATTACCAGGGGCGCACCCCGCCGGTGAGCTGGGACACATGGTCCAGTCCCTGACGGCCGGCGATGTCCCGCAGGCCATCCCGGACCCGGATGGGGGCGTAGGGGTCGGCGAAGCAGACGGTGCCCACCGCCACGGCGCTGGCCCCGGCCAGCATCATCTGGGCGGCGGAATCTCCATCGGACACACCGCCCATGCCCAGGATGGGCAGGGAGACGGCGTTGTGGACTTCCCACACCATGCGCACCGCCACGGGAAGCACGGCAGGGCCGGACAGGCCGCCGGTGTTCATCTTCAGAATGGGCCGGCGGGTGTTTACATCGATGCGCATCCCCCGCAGGGTGTTGATGAGGGAGAGGGCGTCCGCGCCGGCGTCGGCCACGGCCCGGGCGATCTCGGTGATATCGGTGACGTTGGGGGAGAGCTTGACCATCACCGGAACCCGGCCCGCGTGGGCCTTGGCCATCCCCGTCACCTCGGCGGCCAGTTCCGGCCGGGTGCCATAGGCCAGGCCGCCCGCCTTCACGTTGGGGCAGGAGATGTTCACCTCGATCAGATCCACCCCCGCGTCCGCGAGCTTTTCGCACATCTCGCCATACTCCTCCGGCGTGTTGCCGGAGATGTTGGCGATGACCTTCACATCGTACTGGCGCAGGAAGGGCAGCTCGTGGGCGATGAAGGCGTCCACGCCGGGGTTCTGCAGCCCCACGCTGTTGAGAATGCCCATGGGGGTCTCCGCAATGCGGGGGGGAGGGTTGCCCTCCCGGCGCTGGGCGGTGAGCCCCTTGACGCAGATGCCGCCCAGCTCAGACAGATCGTAGAACTGACCGTACTCCCGGCCGAAACCAAAGGTGCCGGAGGCCACCACCACCGGGTTTTTCAGTTCCACACCGGCCAGATCGACCGACATGACAGGATTACTCATTCCAGTCCACCTCCTGGGCGGGGAATACGGGGCCGTCCTTGCACACGTGGACGTAATGGCCCTGGGTGTTCTTGCAGGCGCACACCAGACAGGCGCCCACGCCGCAGCCCATCCGCTCCTCCATGGAGACCTGGCAGGGCGTGTCCAGCTGGGCGCACACCGCGGCCACGGATTTCAACATGGGCTTGGGGCCGCAGGCCAGCACGCCGTCATATTCTCCCGGGTGCTTCTCCAGCTCCTGGCGCACCAGGGCGTCCACAAATCCGTGGTGGCCCAGGGTGCCGTCGTCGGTGGCCAGGCGGACGCCGCCGGTGCAGGCCTTTTCAAACTCCTCCAGCAGCATGGTGTTGCCGGCGGAGCGGAAGCCCAGCACGGCGGTGCAGTGTCCGCTGCCGTGGACGGCGCAGCCCAGCATGGGGGGCACGCCGATGCCGCCGCCCACCAGCAGGTATCTTTTCTCCGCCTCCATGGAGAAGCCGTTGCCCAGGGGGCCCAGCACATCCAGGCTGTCGCCCACCTTGCGGCGGGAGAGCCATTGGGTGCCCTCGCCCCGCACCTCAAAGACCAGCCGGATCAGATCCCGCTGCGCGGACCAGTTGCAGATGGAGATGGGCCGGCGCAGCAGATGGCTGTGGCCGCACTTGATGTGGAGAAACTGGTCCGGCGCGGAAATCTGCTGCGCGATGCCATGGCTCTCCACCGTCATGGACCAGCCCCCGGAGGTCAGCTGGGCCATTTCCAGAACCTTGCACTGTGTTTCAACCTTCATAGTAAATTCGATCTCCCAAACTGTCGTCAATTTCTTTTTGCTTCAGATAGTCGCTGTGGAACAGCTCCAGGTGGCCGCAGTCCTCGCAGTACTGGATGTCCACCCGCAGCACCCCGATGGAGTCCCGGAAGTGGGGGTCCTGGGACATGTGGAGCCACTGCTCCGCCAGGGGCAGCTTTTTCATGCGCCCGCCGCACCGCAGGCAGGACAGGCCGGAACACAGCGCGTCCTCCTGGGCGTCCCAGTACTCCAGAAGCTCCTTGAACCGCTGGGGCTCCTGGGCGCGGCCGGAGGCCAGGGCCAGTGCGCACCGCTTCTGGTCGCTGACGTCTTTTAGCTTTTCGCGGCAGGCGTCACAGGCGGGCTGGGCAATTCCACCGCACGCAACGCTGCGGAAGGAGAGCAGTCCCTCCGGCTCCCGGCCGCAGAAGACACAGGCTTTTTTGGCCATGAGGGGCACCTCCTTCCGCCGTTACAGAATGGTGATGTATTCCTTCAGTTCCTCCCGCATCTGGATGGCGGCGTTCCGGGCGGCCTCCTGATAGTCCAGGCCGTCCTGCCCGGTCTTCTTCCACGCGCACATGATGGAGCGGGAGGCGTTGATGATGGCGCCCCGGCCCAGCTCGTCAAAGGCGTAGCGCACGTCGGCGGCGGTGCCGCCCTGGGCGCCGTAGCCGGGCACCAGGAAGAAGGTGCGCTCCAGACGGCGGCGCAGCTCCTTCAGCACGGAGGGGTGGGTGGCGCCCACCACGGCGCCCAGGGCCTGATAGCCGTACTTCCCGGCGGTGTCCTTGCCCCAGCGCTCGATGAGGTCGCCCATGACGGTGTACACCACCCGGTCGCCCGCCACCATGTCCTGCAGCTCCACGGAAGAGGGGTTGGAGGTTTTGGCCAGCACGAAGGCGGACTTGTTCCGGGCCACACACTCCTCCAGGAAGGGCTTGATGGCGTCGGAGCCCATGTAGCCGTTGAGGGTGACGCAGTCGGCGTCAAAGACGGGGCACTCCGTACCGCCAACCTTGGTGACGCCCAGCCAGCCCTCGGCGTAGGCGGTGGCGGTGGAGCCGATGTCCCCCCGCTTGATGTCGGCGATGACGTACAGGCCCTTTTCCCTGGCGTACCGGATGGTCTTTTCCATGACGGCCATGCCCTGCCAGCCCATGTTCTCATAGTAGGCGGACTGGGGCTTCACCGCCGGCACGATATCGCACAGAGCATCGATGAGGCCCTTGTTGAACTCCCACACGGCGTCTGCCGCGCCGGCCAGGGTCTCGCCGTACTGTTCAAAGCTCTTTTTCTGAATGTGGGCGGGGACATACTCGATCCGGGGATCCAGCCCGGCCACGGTGGGATTTTTCTTCTCCCGGATTTTCTCCTGCAAAATATCAAACGACATGGTTACTCCTCCTGCTCCTGATAAATGACGTTTCCTTCAGAAATGGTATATTTCACCCTGCCCCGGACGGAAAATCCGTGGAAGGGGGTGTTTCTCCCCTTGGACGCGAAGCGGTCCCGGTCGATGGTCCAGGCCTCCTCCGGGTCGAAGAGCACCAGATCCGCCCGGTCCCCGGGGGCGATGCGCCCGGCCTGCAAGCCCAGCAGGGCGGCGGGGGAGGCGGACATGAGGGCCACCACCCGGGCCAGGGACAGCAGCCCGGTGTGATACAGGGCGGTCAGGGCCAGCGCCAGGGAAGTCTCCAGCCCCACCATGCCGCTGGGGGCGTCGGGCAGGGGCCTGTCCTTCTCCCACTGGCAGTGGGGGGCGTGGTCGGTGACGATGGCGTCGATGGTGCCGTCCGCCAGCCCGTCCAGGATGGCCTGCCGGTCTGCCGGTGTGCGCAGGGGCGGATTGACCCGGGCCATGGTGCCCTGACGCAGGACCTCTTCCTCGGTGAGGGTGAAGTACTGCGGGCAGGTCTCGCAGGTGATGCGCACGCCCCGGGCCTTGGCCTGGCGGACAATGTCCACCGCCCTCCCGGTGGAGATGTGGCAGATATGCACGTGGGCGCCGGTCTCCTCCGCCAGCATGGCGTCCCGCATCACCTGGAGTTCCTCGGCGATGGCAGGGCGGCCGGGCAGCCCCAGCTGCCGGGACACAGCGCCCTCGTTGACGGCGTAGTTCTTCACCATATCCCGGTCCTCGCAGTGGTCCAGCACGGGGAGATCCAGGGCTTTGGCTGTCTGCAGGGCCTGCCGCAGCAGGGCCAGGTTCTGGATGGGTACCCCGTCGTCGGTGAAGGCGGGAGCCCCTGCGGCGTGCAGGGCGGCAAAGTCGGTGAGGGCTTCGCCCTTCTGTCCCACCGTGACCGCTCCGGCGGGGAACACGTGGACGCCGGTGGGCGCCGCCTTTTCCATCACCGCCCGGACCATCTCCGGACAGTCGGTGGCGGGCCTGGTATTGGGCATGGCCACCAGGGTGGTCACCCCGCCCCGGGCGGCGGCGGCGCAGCCTGTGGCCACGGTCTCTTTTTCCTCAAAGCCGGGCTCCCGGAGATGGACGTGCAGATCCACCAGACCGGGCGCGGCCACCAGGCCGGGCGCCCGGATGACCCTGGCGGAGGGCGCCGCCAGGCCAGGGGCGATCTCGGCAATCCGTCCATCCCGGATCAGAATATCGGCCGTCTGGTCCAGACCGCTGGCCGGATCCACAACCCGGCATTCCTGTATCAACAACTGCAAGCGGGGACACCTCCTGGAAAACATGAAATGGACATTCTAAGTTATTATATCGGAGAACCGCGTGGAACGCAAGGAAAACCGATGGAAATTCAGCCGCGCGGCCGGAGAAAAGGCGCAGCCGATGCAGCTGCGCCTTTTCTGGATACCGTATGGTGCGAGCGGGCCTGTAAGCCGGGTTCTGTCCTTTAAGACAGCCATCTATCTTGACGTGCCGTTGCCGACACGTTCCAGCCACCTCCTAAACGCGGCCGGGCCGGCCTGGTGCGTTACCACGGTGTTGCTCCGGATAGAGTTTACAGCGATGAGCAGTTCCCAGTCATCGGGCGGGCGCTTATCTCCGCCTTTCCACCCTTACCGCCCATTGCCCGTCAATGGTTCCGACCGTTTTCAAAGAGTCTGCCCAATTGGAATGAGTCTACCCAAAGAAAGGCGGGTGTAGCCGGCGCAAAGCGCCGACTGCGCCCGCCGGACGGTCAACTCCATTGACAGGCAATGGCCGGCGGTATATCTCTGTTGCACTTTTCCTGAAGTCGCCTTCGGCGGGTGTTACCCGTTATCCTTGCCCTGTGGAGCCCGGACTTTCCTCATGGACGGCCTTTCGGCCTGCCCACGCGGCTGTCCAGCCCACTCGCGAAAAAGATTGTACTTCAACTTTCAGAGATTGTCAAATAGGACTTGATGCGGTATAATACTTTTTTGAAATCTCCAAATCAAAGCGGGAGGCATCGGCATTATGCAGTCGATCTTGCAGGAATATATGAATACCCTGAAGGGGAAGCGGGTGGCCGTGATCGGCATTGGCGTGTCCAACACGCCGCTGATTGAGCGCCTGCTCCAGGGCGGAGTCCAGGTGCTGGCCTGTGACAAGCGGGACCGGGGCAGCTTCCATGGGCTCATCGAGGAGCTGGAGCGCAAGGGGCTGGAGGTCTGCCTGGGGGCGGATTATCTGGATCACCTGGACGGCGTGGATGTGATTTTCCGCACCCCCGGCCTGCGCCCCGACGTGCCCCAGATTGCAAAGGCGGTGGAGCGGGGGGCGACGCTCACCTCCGAGATGGAGGTGTTCCTGTCCCTGTGCCCCTGCCAGGTCATCGCGGTCACCGGGTCTGACGGGAAGACCACCACCACCACCATCATTGCCGGCCTGCTGAAGGCGGAGGGCTACCGCACGTTTGTGGGCGGCAACATCGGCCATCCGCTGCTGTGCGAAGTGGATGAAATCCGGCCGGATGACTACGTGGTTCTGGAGCTGTCCTCCTTCCAGCTGCTCACCATGCGCCAGAGTCCCAGCGTGGCCGTCATCACCAACGTCGCGCCCAACCACCTGGATGTGCACAAGGACATGGCGGAGTACATCGCCGCCAAGAGCAATATCTTTGCCTATCAGGATGATCGGGACAAGGTGGTGCTCAACGCGGACAACGAGATTACCGCCGCCTTTGCCCAGAAGGCCAGGGGACGGGTGACCCTGTTCAGCCGCAAAAAGCTTCTGGAGCGGGGGGTGTGCGTGAAGGATGACGTCATCCTGTACCACAGCAGGCCCGTGATGACGGTGTCTGAGATCCGCCTGCCCGGCGTCCACAACTTAGAGAACTATCTGGCCGCCATCGCCGCGGTGGATGGACTGGTATCCGATGAGACCATCCGGGAGTTTGCCCACACCTTCAACGGGGTGGCCCACCGCATTGAGCTGGTGCGGGAGCTGGACGGCGTGCGGTGGTACAACGACTCCATCGCCTCCAGCCCCAGCCGGACCATTGCCGGCCTGCGCTCCTTCACCCAGAAGGTGATCCTCATCGCCGGAGGCTATGACAAACATATCCCCTACGACGTACTGGGCCCCGAGATCACGGAACATGTCAAGACGCTGATCCTGACAGGGGCGACCTCGGATAAAATCCAGGCCGCCACCCAGGCCGCCCCCGGCTACACCCCCGGACAGCCGGAGATCTATCGGTGCGGCGACCTGAAGGAGGCTGTGGCCCGGGCCAGGGAAGCTGCCCGCCCGGGGGATGTGGTCATCCTCTCTCCGGCCAGCGCCTCGTTTGACCAGTTCAAGAATTTCGAGGAGCGGGGAAATACCTTCAAGCAATATGTCATGGACCTGAAACAGTGAGAAAGGTGTGTGGAAAACTTGGATTGCACAGAGATGCTGGAGCGGCTGTGTACGTTGAACGGCCCGTCGGGCTATGAGCGCCCCGTGGCCCTGGCGGCGAAGGAGCTGCTGGCGCCGCTGGTGGACGAGACGTGGATGGACCGGCTGGGCAATGTCATCGGGGTGCGCCGCTGCGGGAAACCGGGGGCGAAAAAGCTGCTGCTGGACGCCCATCTGGATGAGATCGGCCTGGTGGTCACCGGGCACAAGGACGGGTTCCTCCGGTTCGGAACCATCGGCGGGGTGGACCCCCGGATGCTGCCCGACCGGGAGCTGACCATCCTCACCGATCCCCCCAGGCTGGGGGTGGTGGCCTGCCTGCCGCCCCATGTCCTGTCCGCGGAGGACCGGGAGAAGGCGCCTCCCATTCAGGAGTTCTATGTGGACACCGGCCTGAGCCAGGAAGAGGCGCAGCGGATGATCCCCGTGGGCACTCCCATGGTGTTCCGCGCCCCCTTCCTCAAGCTGGGGGAGCAGCAGATCTGCTCCAAGGCGCTGGATGACCGCTCCTGCTTTGTGGCCCTGCTCCGGGCGGCCCAGCTGCTCCGGGACAGCGAGCTGGATGTGGATCTGTACCTTATGGGCAGCGTCCAGGAGGAGGTGGGCTGCGCCGGCGCCGTCACCGGGACCCAGGCCCTGGCCCCGGACTTCTGCGTGGCGGTGGATGTGACCCACGGCAAGACCCCGGACAGCGCCAAGGGACAGGCCTACGCCATGGGCGGCGGCCCCGCCGTGGGCATCGGCCCCAACATGACCCGGTGGATGAGCCGGCGGCTGCTGGACAAGGCCGCCGCACAGGACATCCCGGTGCAGAAAGAGGTCATGGGAGGCAATACCGGCACCAACGCCTGGAAGATGCAGATCTGCAACGAGGGGATTGCCACGGCGGTGGTGTCCCTGCCCCTGAAGTATATGCACACTCCTGTGGAGGTGCTGGATCTGAATGACCTGGAGCAGACGGCAAAGCTGCTGGCCGCCTTTGCCCGGGGCCTGGGAGAGGAGGCGGACGGACGATGATCAACACCTTAAGGACGCTGTGCGCCCTGCCCGGCGTATCCTCCTTTGAGGATGAGGTGCGGGACTATATCAGAAATCGGGTGGCCCCCTACGCCGACAGCCTCCGGGTGGACGCCATGGGCAACCTCATCGTGTTCAAAAAGGGCGCCAAATCCACCGGAAACAAGCTGATGCTGTGCGCCCACATGGACGAGGTGGGCCTCATTGTCCGGGACATCACCGACGAGGGATATCTGAAATTTTCCTGCGTGGGCGGCATTGACCGCCGGGTGCTGCTGGGCAAGCAGGTGATGGTGGGCACCAACAAGGTGCCCGGCATCATCGGGCTGAAGGCCATCCACATGACCACGCCGGAGGAGCGCAAAAAGGTCCCGCCCCTGACGGATTACTACATTGACATCGGGGCGGCGGACCAGGAGCAGGCCCAGAAGCTGGTGGAGCTGGGCGACTGCTGCGTCTTTGCCGGCGATGTGGTGGAGTTTGGCGGCGGCATGCTCAAGGCCAAGGCCATCGACGACCGGGTGGGCTGCGCGGTACTGGTAAAGCTGCTGGAAGAGGAGCTGCCCATGGACTGCACCTTCGTCTTCACCGTGCAGGAGGAAGTGGGCACCCGGGGCGCCTTCGGCGCGGCGTTCTCCGTCACCCCGGAGATCGCCGTGGTGTTTGAGGGCACCACCGCCGCGGACAACCCCGCTCTGGAGGAGCACACCCAGGTGTGCTGGCCGGGCAGGGGGCCGGTGCTGTCCTGGATGGACGGCAGCGCCGTGTATGACCGGGAGCTGTTTGAGCTGCTGCGGGGGCTGGCCGAGGCAAACCGGGTCCCCTGGCAGATGAAGCACTATCTGTCCGGCGGCACCGACGCCGGCGCCATCCAGCGCACCAAGGCCGGCGTGCGGGTGACGGGCATCTCCGCCGCCGTGCGCTATCTCCACGCGCCCAGCAGCGTGGCCAGCATTTCGGATATGGAACACATGCTCACCCTGGCCCGGCTGTTTGTCCAGGCCGTGGCAGATCAAAGCTGACGGGAGGAAACAGGATTATGGATATGATGGAACTTTTGCAGCGGCTCACCGCCGCTTACGGCCCCTCCGGCGCGGAGGGGGAGGTGTCCCAGGTCATTGAGGAGCTGGCCGCGCCCTATTGCGATGAAATCAGCCGGGACACCATGGGCAACCTCATCTGCCGGAAAAAGGGCAGCGGCCCCCGGGTGATGTTCTCCGCCCACATGGACTCCATCGGCCTGGTGGCCACCCACATCGAGGACAACGGCTTTGTGCGGGTGGGCGCCGTGGGCGGCGTCGCCCCGGCCAAAGTGCTCCACATCCCGGTGCGCTTTGCCAACGGCCAGGCCGGCGTGGTGGCCGCCCAGGCGGATGTGGAGGTGGGCAAGCTGAAGCTCTCCGACCTGTTTGTGGACGTGGGCGCCGCCAGCAGGGAGGAGGCCCAGGCCCTGGTGCAGGTGGGCGATGTGGCCGTGTTTGACACCAAGCTGGTCTCCATGGCCGGCCGGGTGGGCGGGCCCTATCTGGACAACCGCGCCTCCTGCGCGGTACAGCTGATGGCCATGTCCCAGATTGAAAAGACGGACAACGATCTGTATTTCGTCTTCTCCGTCCAGGAGGAGCTGGGGCTGCGGGGCGCCAAGACCGCGGCCTGGACGGTGGACCCGGACTATGGCGTGGCCCTGGATGTGACCCCCGCCGACGACGTCCCCGGCTCCAAGCATCAGGTGAGCAGCGTGCTGGGCGGCGGCGCCGCGGTGAAGGTGATGGACGGCTCTGTCATCTGCCACCCCTGGATGGTGGACAAGCTGATGGCCCTGGCCGGCGAACAGGGCATCAAGGCCCAGCGGGACGTGATCCGGGCCGGAGGCACCGATGGCGGCGCCATCCACCTCACCCGGGGCGGCGTGCCCACGGGGGGAATTTCCATCCCCTGGCGCTACGGCCACAGCCCCATGGAGCTGGTGGACCTGGGCGATCTGGAG
Organism: uncultured Oscillospiraceae bacterium; assembly: GCA_944385465.1. Taxonomy (GTDB): domain Bacteria; phylum Bacillota; class Clostridia; order Oscillospirales; family Oscillospiraceae; genus Enterenecus. Next base: position 23,950 of record CALWXH010000004.1, read on the forward strand.
GCCTGTGCCGCTCTGGTGAAGGCCTTCGCCCAATGCAAGTTAGAGAAAGAGTGTTAAGTATTATGCCTTTGCAGATATCTGAGAGAGTCCGCGCCCTTGCCAGCCAGGCGGAAGAGGCGCTGCGGGAACAGTTCGCCCACATAGACGCCGTCGCCCGGCACAACACCGAGCGGGTGCTGGCCGCCTTCCGGGACCACCGGGTGGCGGAGGGGTATTTTGCCGGCACCACCGGCTATGGGTATGATGACCTGGGCCGGGATCAGCTGGATCTGATCTACGCCCAGCTCTTCGGCACGGAAGACGCCCTGGTGCGCATCGGCTTTGTCAACGGAACCCACGCCATCGCCGCCGCTCTGTACGGGGCGCTGCTGCCCGGCGACGTGCTGCTCTCCGCCGTGGGGGCGCCCTACGACACCCTGCTGGGGGTCATCGGCGTCACCGACAAGGGGAGAGGATCCCTGAAAGACTACGGGATCGAATACCGCCAGGTGGATCTCACCCTCCAGGACACCCCGGATCTGGAGGGGCTGGAGCGCGCCGCCGCCGACCCGAAGGTGAAGGCGGTGCTCATCCAGCGCTCCAAGGGCTATTCCACCCGGGCGTCCCTGAGCGTGGATGAGATCGGGGAGATGTGCGCCATCATCCGCCGGGTCAACCCCCGCGCCGCCATTCTGGTGGACAACTGCTATGGCGAGTTTGTGGAGGAGAAGGAGCCCACCCACGTGGGGGCCGACCTGGTGGTGGGCTCGCTCATCAAGAACCCCGGGGGCGGCCTGGCCCCCACCGGGGCCTATCTGGCCGGGCGGCACGACCTCATCGAGGGGGCGGCCATGCGCCTGACCTGCCCGGGCATCGGCCGGGAGTGCGGTTCCACCCTGGGCAACAACCGGCTGCTCTATCAGGGGCTGTTCCTGGCCCCCCATACGGTGGCCCAGGCGGTGAAGACCGCCGTGTTCGGCGCCAAGATCATGGAACTGCTGGGCTATGCCACCGAGCCGCGCTCCGACATGATCCGCCACGACATCATCCAGATGATCCACCTGGGTGACCCGGAGAAGGTAAAGCGGTTCTGCAAGGGGATCCAATCCGGCGCCCCGGTGGACTCCTATGTCACCCCGGAGCCCTGGGATATGCCCGGTTACGACTGCCAGGTGATCATGGCCGCCGGCGCCTTCATCCAGGGCGCCTCCATCGAGCTGTCCGCCGACGCCCCCATGCGGGAGCCCTATACGGTCTATCTGCAGGGAGGCCTGACCTACGAGTCGGGGCGGGCCGGCATTCTGCTGGCGGTGGAGGAGCTGCTGGGGGCATGAGCCAAGCTGTCCGGCGCATACCGTGGCCATGGGGGTGATCACCTATGGCGGCCGGACGGCTGTTTCACCGAGGAGCGCTCCGGCTGAGGCGGCGCGGCAGGATGCCCCGGGCGGCTGTGCCGCTGGCGGCGGTGGGAGGGCTGATCCTGCTGTTTTTCCTGCTCCTGTCCTGCCAGCTGCGGCCGGTGATCCGCACCATGGCGGTGAGCCGGGCCACCAATCTGATCACCGGCGCGCTGAGCGCCGCGGTGGATGACTGCATGAGCCGGGCGGGGACCACATACGCGGACTTTGTCGCGGTGGAAAGGGATGAGGACGGGAACATCGTCTCCCTGTCCGGCAGGATCCAGGAGAACAACCGCTTCAAAAGAGCGGTGGTGGATGCGCTGATCCCGCAGCTGGAATCCATTCCGGAGGATGAGCTGAGCATCCCGCTGGGGACGCTCACCGGGCGGCTGCTCCTGTCCGGCCTGGGGCCAAAGGTCCGGGTGAGCGTGCAGGGCGTGGGGGATGTGACGGCATCCTATCAGAGTTCCTTTCTCTCCGCCGGGGTCAATCAGACCATCCACCGCATCAGCCTGGAGCTGCATGTGACCCTGTATCTGATCATCCCGGGCGAGGTGGTGACGGTACAGGTGGAGGACAGCGTCCCCGTGGCGGAGACCGTCATTGTGGGCACGGTGCCGGAGACATACATCCAGCTGGATTCCGGCACTCCGCAGCAGCAATCATTCGCCGCCGGTGCCCCCGCTCAGGGCGGGGGCACCGGCTGAATCAGCATGAGAAATCGGTGGGCGGTTCCGCTTGCCAGGGAGGTCAATATGGACGAGAAAGCGTTGGCGCAGCGGCTGCGCCAGGAGCTGAACGAGCACAACTACAACTACTATGTACTGGATCACCCCACCATCTCCGATTTTGAGTACGACCGGATGCTCCGGCAGCTGGAGGAGCTGGAGGCGGCTCACCCGGAGCTGGTCACGCCGGACTCCCCCACCCAGCGGGTGGGGGGCAAGGCCCTGGACGCCTTTCAGCAGGTGGTCCACCAGGTGCCCCTTCAGTCCCTGCAGGATGTGTTCTCCCCGGAAGAGCTGGAGGAGTTTGACCGCCGGGTGCGGGAGAGCGCGGAGCGGGTGGAATACCTGGTGGAGCCCAAGGTGGACGGGCTGTCCGTGGCCCTGGAGTACCGGGACGGCGTGTTTGTCCGGGGCGCCACCCGGGGGGACGGCACCGTGGGGGAGGACGTGACGGAAAACCTGCGCACCATCCGCTCCATCCCCATGAAGATCGAAGGGGCCCCCGGCCAGCTCATTGTCCGGGGCGAGGTATATATGCCCAAGAAGACCTTTGCCCGGCTCAACAAGCAGCGGGAGCTGGAGGGAAAGCCCCTGTTCGCCAATCCCCGCAACGCCGCCGCCGGCTCCCTGCGTCAGCTGGACCCCAAAATTGCCGCCGCCCGGGGGCTGGATATCGTGCTGTTCAACATCCAATATTGGGACGGCCCCGCCTTTGACACTGACAGCGCCAGTCTGGATTGGCTGAAGAGCCTGCGCTTCAAGGTGATTGACTACACCCTGGAGTCGGACATCGCCCGGGTGGAGGAAGACATCGTCTCCATTGGGGACGGACGGGAGCGCTACCCCTTCGACATCGACGGGGCGGTGGTGAAGCTGAACGAGCTCACAGAGCGCGCGGCCCTGGGGGAGACGGCAAAGTTCCCCCGCTGGGCGGCGGCCTATAAATACCCGCCGGAGCAGAAGGAGAGTGTGGTGCAGGACATCGTGGTCCAGGTGGGGCGCACCGGGGTGCTCACCCCCAAGGCGGTGGTGGCGCCGGTGCGGCTGGCGGGCACCACCGTGACCAACGCCACCCTGCACAACCAGGACTATATCACGGAAAAGGACATCCGCATCGGGGATACGGTCATCGTGCAGAAGGCGGGGGAGATCATCCCGGAGATCGTCCGGGTGGTGCCGGAAAAGCGGCCGGAGGGGACTGTGCCCTACCGCATGCCGGAGACCTGCCCGGTGTGCGGTGCGCCGGTGGTCCGGGACGAGGACGGCGCCCACATCCGCTGCACCGGCGCGGAGTGCCCGGCCCAGCTGCTGCGCAACCTCACCCACTTTGCCAGCCGGGACGCCATGGACATCGAGGGCCTGGGGCCGGCGGTGGTGGAGAGCCTGGTGAACGCCGGGCTGGTGAAGACGCCGGCGGACCTGTACCGCCTGGAGGAGGCACAGATTGCCGGGCTGGACCGCATGGGCAAGAAATCCGCCCAGAATCTGCTATCCGCCCTGGAGAAATCCAAGAGCAACGATCTGTCCAAGCTGCTGTACGCCTTTGGCATCCGGCAGGTGGGGCAGAAGGCGGCCAAGGTGCTCTCCGCCCGCTTCGGCACCCTGGACAGGCTGGCGGAGGCCAGCGCGGAGGAGCTCACCGCCATTGACGACATCGGGGAGATCACCGCCCGGAACCTGTCGGAGTGGTTTGCCTCCCCCCAGAGCCAGCACCTCATCCAGCAGCTGAAAGAGGTGGGGGTGTCCATGGTGAGCACCGCCAAGCCGGTGGGCGACCTGCTGGCCGGGCTGACCTTCGTGCTCACCGGGGAGCTGTCCGCCTGTTCCCGGAAAGAGGCGGGGGAGAAGTTAGAGGCACTGGGGGCCAAAGTGTCCGGCTCCGTGTCCAAAAAGACCAGCTGCGTGGTGGCCGGCGAGGCCGCCGGTTCCAAGCTGCGCAAAGCCCAGGAGCTGGGCGTGCCGGTGCTGGATGAAGGGCAGTTCCTTACCCTGGTGGGGGAGAAGGACGGAGACCGGGAGGAGCTGCTGACAGCCCTGCGGCCCCGGGAAACAGAGAAAGAGAAAGCGTGATAGACCCATGAAGATTCAAACCGCGAAGCGGATGGAGAGCTTCCAGCCCGGCATTTTCAACGTGCTGGACCAGCGGAAAAACCAGCTGCTGGCCCAGGGGAGACAGGTGTACAACCTGTCCATCGGCACCCCAGACTTCCTGCCGGCCCCCCACGTGGTGGAGGCCCTGACCAAGGCGGCCTCCGACCCGAAGAATTACCGCTACTCCCTGGGGGAGACCCCGGAACTGGTGGAGGCGGTCCAGAGCTGGTACCGGCGCCGGTACGGCGTGGAGCTGGCTGTGGAGGAATTCACCGCCGTCTACGGCTCTCAGGAGGGGCTGGCCCACATCGGCTGGGCCCTGTGCGATCCCGGCGACGTGGTGCTGGTGCCCAACCCCGGCTATCCCATTTTTGAAATGGGGCCCTATCTGTGCGGCGCCCGCTGTGTGGGGTACGAGCTGCGGGAGGAGAACGCCTATCTCCCGGACCTGGCCCACTTCGACCCGGAGCTGGCCCGGCGGGCCAAGTGCATGGTGGTGTCCTATCCGGCCAACCCCCTGTGTGTCACCGCGCCGGACTCCTTCTATGAGGAGCTCATCGCCTTTGCCCGGCGGTATGAGATCATGATCCTCCACGACAACGCCTACTCCGAGATCCTCTATGACGGGCGGGTGGGCAAGTCCTTTCTGTCCTATCCCGGCGCCAGGGAGGTGGGGGTGGAGTTCAACTCCCTGTCCAAGACCTACAACCTCACCGGGGCCCGCATCTCCTTTGTGCTGGGCAACCGGGAGATGGTGTCCACCTTCCGCCGACTGCGCTCCCAGATCGACTACGGCATTTTCCTGCCCGTCCAGGCCGCCGCTGTGGCCGCCCTGAACGGCCCCCAGGACAGCGTGGAGCGCCAGCGCCTGGAGTACCAGGCCCGGCGGGACGCGCTGTGCGGCGGGCTGCGCTCCATCGGCTGGAACGTGCCGGACAGCCAGGGCAGCATGTTTGCCTGGGGGCCGCTGCCCGCCGGGTATGACAGCAGCGTGGACTTCTGCTATGAGCTGCTGGACCGCACCGGCCTGCTGTGCACCCCGGGGGCGGCTTTCGGCTCCCTGGGGGAGGGGTATGTCCGCTTCGCCCTGGTGCAGCCGGTGCCGGTGATGGAGGAAATTGTCTCCGCCGTGGCTGCCAGCGGCATTCTGACCAGGTGAACCGGGAGGAGGGCTGAGCGTTGAAGCTGAGACGTACCCTTGCCGCTGTGCTGCTCTCGCTGCTGGCGCTGCTGACCCTGCTGTGCGGCTGCGACCAGTTTGCGCCGGTACAGTCCGCCAGTGTGGATCTGGCCGCCATCCCGGAGTATTCCGGCCAGCCCTATGTGACGCTGGAGGAGAACCAGCCGGACTTCACCCTGGAGGACTTCACCCTGGATCCCTTTGAGACATACAGCCGGCTGGACTACCTGGGCCGGTGCGGCCCGGCCTATGCCAACGTGTGCATCGACACCATGCCCACCGAGGAGCGGGAGTCCATCAGCGAGGTGGAGCCCACCGGCTGGGTCAACCGCCCGTATGATTTTGTGGACGGGGAGTACCTGTACAACCGGTGCCATCTCATCGGCTTCCAGCTCACCGGGGAAAACGCCAACGAGCGCAATCTCATCACCGGCACCCGGTACATGAATGTGGAGGGGATGCTCCCCTTTGAAAACCTGGTGGCGGACTATGTGGCCAGCACCGGCAACCACGTGCTCTATCGGGTGTCCCCGGTATTCGAGGGGGACAACCTGGTGGCCAGCGGGGTGCAGATGGAGGCCATCTCCGTGGAGGACGAGGGGGAGGGCGTGTGCTTCAACGTCTATGTGTACAACGTCCAGCCCGGCGTGGTCATCGACTACGCCACCGGGGAAAACTGGCTGGATGAGGCCGCCTTGTCCGACGGGGAGGTCCACCAGTACGTGCTGAACACCAACAGCCGGCGGTTCCATCTGCCGGACTGCCCCAGCGTGGCGGATACCAAGCCGGAAAACCGGCAGGACTACGAGGGCACCCGGGAACTGCTCATCGCCCAGGGCTATCAGCCCTGCGGAAGCTGCAATCCATAGAAAAGGACTCAGGGCCGCCCGGCGGGGCGGCCCTGAAGTGGTTTTATCGGTCGAAGGCGGGGTTCATATAATAGACGTTCTTCTGATTCATCCGCTGCTTGGCCAGCTCGATGGCCTCGCCGAAGCGCTGGAAGTGGACGATCTCCCGCTCCCGGAGAAAGCGGATCACGTCGTTCACATCCGGGTCGTCAGACAGGCGCAGGATGTTGTCATAGGTGACCCGGGCCTTCTGCTCCGCGGCCAGATCTTCGGTGAGGTCGCAGATCACATCCCCCTTCACCGCCATGGAGGCGGCGTTATAGGGCCAGCCCGAGGCCGCCGTGGGATAGACCCCGGCGGTGTGGTCCACAAAGTAGGTGTCAAAGCCGGCGGTCTTGATCTGCTCGTCGCTGAGCTTCCGGGTGAGCTGGTGGACGATGGCGCCGATCATCTCCAGGTGGCCCAGCTCCTCGGTGCCGATGTCGGTGAGAAGGCCCTTCAGCTCGGGGTAGGGCATGGAGTAGCGCTGGCTGAGGTAGCGCAGGGAGGCCCCCAGCTCTCCGTCCGGCCCGCCGTACTGGGAGATGATGGCGGCGGCCAGCTTGGGGTTGCAGTTTTTGATCTTCACCGGATACTGCAGCTTTTTCTCATAGACAAACATTTACTTGTTCCCTCCCTCTTTGCGATACTCCCAGGGCCAGGGATCGTTGAGCCAGACATACCGGCCGTTCTGGATGGCGCTGCGCTGGGTCAGGGGACCGTACATGGCCTCGTACCGGCGCTTGCCCTCCTCGGCCAGGCGGGTATACTGCTGAAAGAGCTGTACCGCCTCCTGGTCATCCTGATGGGTGTCCAGGTAAAGCCCCAGCTCGGTGATGACAAAGCACAGCGCCTGCAGCTCCGCGGCGGCGCCCTCAGGGACAGACGCGGCTTTTGCCTTCAGGTGAAACGGGAGGTCCAGCCCGGGGAACAGCGTGCCGTTGGCCAGGGCCTCGCTCTGCTCATATTTCTGACTTCCTTTTTGCTGGAAGGGGACGTTGGGAACCGCCAGAGGAGAACAGGGAGCGAGCACTCCCTGCCCGTCCTCACAGGGGCGGGGATTGGGCGTGGTGTCAGGGTTCAAATGCAGCCCCTCCTTTGCTGGATTGGAATTTGACATTGACTGTCACTCCAGTCTATGCCGGGTCTGCCGGCGGTGACAGCGGCCGGCGAAAAGTGGGCCTTGAAACCCGGGAGAAAATATGCTAAAATAAATCAAACCAACAGAGAACGGAGGAAAGACTCATGACTCACGTGAAAACGATCAACGGCGCTACCCTGAAGAACAGCGCTGCCCACGGCGGCTGCGGCGAGTGCCAGACCTCCTGCCAGTCCGCCTGCAAGACTTCCTGCACTGTGGCCAACCAGAAGTGCGAGAACCGGAAGTAATCGCGGGAACGAGTTTTTGAAAAGGGTGGGCAAGTCCCACCCTTTTTCTGTGTTGTCAAGAAGTATCAGTAGAAGGAGATCAAGAGAATCATGGTCCATACATTTCACTGCCTGGGAGAATACATTGCCGTGGACGTGGACAGCGGAGCGGTCCACGTGCTGGACAAAACGGCTTATGATGTGCTCGGCCAGGTGCAAACACGCATGCCGGAGGGGCCCTGCCCGGACTGGCTGGCCCAGCGGCTGCCGGAGTACAGCAGACAGGAGATGGAGGGCGCCTGGTCCGATCTGCAGGAGCTGCAGAAGGCGGGGCTGCTGTTCACCGACGACAGCTATCTGGACCCCCAGGCCGCCGTGCTGATGCAGCAGGACGCCCCCATCAAGGCGCTGTGCCTGCACGTCTCCCACGACTGCAACCTCAGATGCCAGTACTGTTTTGCCTCCACCGGCGACTTCGGGACCGGCCACCGCATGACCATGGATGTGGAGACGGCGAAAAAGGCCATTGACTTTGTCATCCAGCGCTCCGGAAACCGGCGCAACATCGAGGTGGACTTCTTCGGCGGTGAACCCCTCATGGCCATGGACACGGTGAAGGCCACCGTGGAGTATGCCCGCTCTTTGGAAAAGGAGCACAACAAGAGCTTCCGCTTCACCATCACCACCAACGGCGTGCTGCTCAACGATGAGAACATCGCGTACATCAACCGGGAGATGTCCAACGCCGTGCTCTCCCTGGACGGGCGCCCGGAGGTGAACGACCGGATGCGCAAAACCGTGTCCGGCGGCGGCAGCTACGACGTGATCCTGCCCAAATTTCAGAAGCTGGTGGAGGGCAGGGGAGACAAGGACTACTATCTCCGGGGAACCTTCACCCGCCACAACAAGGACTTTGCCGCCGATGTGATGCACATCGCGGACCAGGGGTTCCGCAACGTCTCGGTGGAGCCGGTGGTAGGCAGCCCGGACTGCGACTACACCTTCCGGGACGAGGACCTGCCCGATATCCAGGCGGAGTACGAGAAGCTGGCGGAGGAGCTGCTGCAGCGGGATGACGTGAACTTCTTCCACTTCAACGTGGACCTCTCCCAGGGCCCCTGCGTGATCAAGCGGCTGCGGGGGTGCGGAGCGGGCTGCGAATATGTGGCCATCACCCCGGAGGGGGAGATCTATCCCTGCCACCAGTTTGTGGGCAACGAGGACTACCGCCTGGGCAGCGTGTGGGACGGCAGCTTCAATCTGGAGCTGGCCAGAAAATTCGCCAGCCTGAACATCTATACCAGGCCGGTCTGTCACGACTGCTGGGCCCGGTTCTACTGCAGCGGCGGCTGCTCCGCGTCCAACCTGCTTGTCAACGGGGACATAAAAGAACCCAATCAGTTTGGCTGCGAATTGCAGCGCAAGCGCCTGGAATGTGCCATCGCCATGGTGGCCCGCCGGGCGGAGAAGGAAAACAACGGGTAAATTCGATTATTATTTCTGAATGTCCGGAAACGAAGCGCCTCACAAGATTTTGTGGGGCGCTTCGTTTTATGCTCAAGATAGGGCGCATTTCCGCCGCCCAGTTCACAAGTTTACATAACGGAGTCTACATAAAATTGTGTGATAGAAAATTTTAACTGTCTTTTTCCCTGAAAACACTTGCGTTTCAGGCGAAAGTAGGCTATAGTAATTATTACCGTCAACCGCCTTGGGTGCGGTCATATTGCTTTTCCGCTCCGCATACCCTGTCCTGGGGTGATGGAATGGCGGGGCACTTTCTGAACAAAAACGCGGCGAGCCGGACGCAGGGAGCCGGCGAGCTGCTCTCTCTTCTGATTCTGGGATCCTGTTTTCTCCTGGGTATCCTGTCTGGTATGATTTTCGCCGCCATCGGCCAGCCCAGTTCCCAATTGTCCGCTTACCTGAGCGAGTACTTTCAGGCCGCCGGCGCAGACGGCGGATTGCGGCCCGCTGTGTGGAGCGTGTTGTGGGAGCTGATCCGCTGGCCTGCCGCTGCGCTGATATTTGGATTCACGGCGCTGGGGGTGTTCTGCATTCCCGGCCTGCTGATGATACGCGGGTTTCTGCTTTCCTACTGCATTTCTGTTTTTCTCCGCCTGTTCGGGGGACGGGGCATGCTGGTTGCCCTGGCGTCCTTCGGCGTTGCCGCGCTGCTCACCGTACCTGCTCTGATGTCCGTGTGCGTCGGCGGCTTTCGCTCGTCCTTGTCCAGGGTGGGGAAACCGGCAGGGGATGGGTTCCCGCCGGTTCCGTCAGGCGCCCTGACGGCGCAGCTGCCCGCCGCGGGCGTGCTGGCGGCGGCTGTGATCTTGCAGTGGGCGGTGATGCCCGCGCTGCTGAGTGCGGTCTGCACCCGGTTTTTTGTCCCATGAGAGAAGAGAGGTTGTGCGCGTATGGATTATCTGACTGGCTATGAAGAGTGGCTGACCAGCGAGAAAAAGGCGGCCGCCAATACGCTGTGTTCCTATCTGAGAGATGTGCGTCAGTTCTCTCAGTGGATGAGCGGGGAGCGGATCGGACTGTCCCAGGCCACCCAGAACGATATCCGGAGCTATTCTGTCTACCTGGGGAAGCGGGGGAAGTCGGACGCCACCATTGTGCGCTCTGTGGCGGCGTTGAAATCCTTCTACAGCTATATGCTCAGCATCCACGCGGTCCCGGCCAATCCGGCCAAGGGCTTTACCCCCACCAAGATTGAGCGCAAGCTGCCGGCAGTGCTCACCAGCCGAGAGGTGGACCTGTTTCTGGAGCAGCCCGACCCCACGGAGGCCAAGGGCTGCCGGGACAAGGCGATGCTGGAGGTGCTGTACGCCACGGGGATCCGGGTGTCGGAGCTGATCGCCCTGAATGTGCAGGACGTGAATCTGTCCCTGGGGTTTATCCGCTGCCTGGGCAAGCATAAGGAGCGCATTGTCCCCATGTACCGGGGGGCTGTGAGGGCGCTGGAGGCCTATATGACGGAAATCCGGCCGCAGCTGCTGGAAGACCCCCAGGAGATGGCCCTGTTTGTCAACATGAGCGGGGAGCGCATGAGCCGCCAGGGATTCTGGAAAATTGTCAAGCACTATCAGGAAAAGGCCGGCATCAAAAAGGACATCACCCCCCATACCCTGCGCCACTCTTTCGCGGCCCATCTGCTGGAGAACGGGGCCGACCTGAAGTCCATTCAGGAGATGCTGGGCCATGCCGACATCTCTTCCACCCAGATCTATACCCAGATCGTCAGCCAGAAGCTGAAGGATGTGTATATCAAGGCCCATCCCAGGGCTTGATTGGAGACAGAACCCCACCGGCAGGTCTGCCAGAAACGGCGGACCTGCCGGTTTTCCTTGCCATGGTAAGCGGAATGTGCTAATATAAATTGAATAACCAGGAGGGAAGAGCTGTGCTGATTTTAGGAATTGACCCCGGGTACGCCATCGTCGGGTTCGGCCTGGTGGAGAGCGGGGGAGGGCGGCAGCGGCTGGTGTCCTGCGGCGCCATCAACACCCCTGCCGGCATGTCCCTGTCCGCCCGGCTGCTGCGCATCGCCTGGGATCTGGAGGAGCTGATCAACCGGTTCCACCCGGAGGCCATGGCCATTGAAGAGCTGTTCTTCAACCACAACGTCACCACCGGCATCGGGGTGGCCCAGGCCCGGGGCGTCATCCTGATGACAGCGGAGAAGCTGGGCCTGCCCATCTACGAGTACAACCCCTCCCAGGTGAAGCAGGCTGTGGTGGGTTACGGCAAGGCGGAAAAGCGCCAGGTGATGGACATGACCCGCCGACTGCTGGGCCTGTCCTGTGTCCCAAAGCCGGACGACGCCGCCGACGCGGTGGCCATCGCCCTGTGCCACGCCCGGTCGTCCACCAGCCTTCTGCCCACAGGGGGAGGCGCCGCGGTACGCGAAAGAGAGCGCCGGGGGCAGAGCGTGAAGGGATCTTGAGCGCCGCCCTCCACTCCAGAGCGAAAGAGGTTTTTCTATGTTCTATTACCTGAACGGCACCGTATCCCACATCGCCCCCTATCTGGCGGTGATCGACTGCGGGGGAGTGGGGTATGCCTGCCGTACCACCCACCACACCATCGCCGCCCTCACCCGGGGAAAGCCGGCGAAACTGTACACCCATCTCTACGTCCGGGAGGAGATCTTTGAGCTGTACGGCTTCATCTCGGAGGAGGAGCTCAGCTGCTTCCAGATGCTCATCGGGGTGTCCGGCGTGGGCCCTAAGGCCGCCCTGGCCATCCTGTCCTCCAACACGCCGGAGGGACTGGCTCTGGCCATTGTCTCCGGCAACGAGAAGGCCCTCACCTCCGCCCCGGGCATCGGCAAGAAGATCGCCCAGCGCATCATCCTGGAGCTAAAGGACAAACTGGCCAAGGGGCAGCTCACCGGCTCCGGCGGAGAGGCCTTTGCCGGCGGCGTCACCGTCATCCCGGAGAACAAGGCCAGCGAGGCCTCCGCCGCTCTGGCGGTGCTGGGCTACTCCCAGGGGGAGATCAACCTGGCCCTCAAGGGCGTGGATCTGGAAAGCCTGTCCCTGGAGGAGATCATCAGGCAGGCGCTGAAAAAGATGATGAAGGCGTAAGCCATCACAGAAGGAAGTGTCCCTTTGAGCATCGATTTTTCCAATCAGGATTTTGAGACAGAGGAGTTTGAACCGCTGGTCACCACCTCCCTCACCGCCGCGGACGAGGGGGAGGGGTCTCTGCGCCCGAAAACCCTGGCGGAGTACATCGGCCAGGAGAAGGCCAAGGGCAACCTGTCTGTCTTCATCCAGGCGGCCAAAATGCGGGGAGAGCCCCTGGACCACGTGCTGCTCCACGGCCCCCCGGGCCTGGGCAAGACCACCCTCAGCGGCATCATCGCCAATGAGATGGGGGTAAACATCCGCATCACCTCCGGCCCGGCCATTGAAAAGCCGGGAGATCTGGCGGCGCTGCTCACCAATCTCCAGGAGAACGATATCCTCTTCGTGGATGAGATCCACCGGCTCAACCGCTCGGTGGAGGAGATCCTGTACCCGGCCATGGAGGACTACGCCATCGACATCATCATCGGCAAGGGCCCCTCCGCCAACTCCATCCGGCTGGATCTGCCCAAGTTTACCCTCATCGGGGCCACCACCCGGGCGGGGCAGCTGTCCGCCCCCCTCCGGGACCGCTTCGGCGTGACCCTGCGCCTGGAGCTGTACACCCCGGAGGAGCTGGCGCGGATTGTCACCCGCTCCGCTGGCATCCTGGATGTCCCCATTGAACAGGATGGGGCGCTGGAGATCGCCCGGCGCAGCCGGGGCACCCCCCGCATCGCCAACCGGCTGCTGCGCCGGGTGCGGGATTTCGCCCAGGTCACCGCCGGCGGCGTCATCACCCGGGACGTGGCCGACCGGGCCCTGCAGGCCCTGGAGATCGACCGGCTGGGCCTGGACAACATCGACCGGCGGATGCTCACCAGCATCATTGAGAACTACGCCGGCGGCCCCGTGGGGCTGGACACCCTGGCCGCCACCATCAACGAGGAGTCCGTCACCCTGGAGGACGTGTACGAGCCCTACCTCATGCAGCTGGGCTTCCTCACCCGGACGCCCAGGGGCCGGTGCGTCACGGCCAGGGCCTATGAGCACCTGGGGCTGACCGTTCCCGGCGGGGCGGAAATGGAACAACTGCGCTTCTGAGCGCGTCATCACGCTGTTTGAAAATGATGGTGTTGGCAAATGCTGATTCAGAGAATGTCAAATTCCCATAAAAGCGTCTATCTGTGCGTGTGCCTGTGCGCGGTGACGGTGTTTTATCTGATCTGCCACCTGTTCATCCTGATGAACCCCAGCTATTCTCACGACGCTCTGCTGGTGGTCTCGGAGACTGACAACGCGCATCAGATCGCTCTGGGGCGGTTCTTGCAGCCCATATACCGGGCGATTCGGGGAAACGTCACCGCCCCCTGGCTGCTGGGCCTGCTCTCCATTGTCCTGTTGACTCTGGCGGCCTATGTGATGCTCCGGACGCTGGAGATCAGATCGGTCCCCGCCGTCATTTTGTCCGCAGGATTTTTCACGACGAACACCACGGTCACATTTTCCAACGCCACATTCCTCCCGTGGATCGATGTGTACGCGCTGGCGCTGCTGCTGGCGGCGCTGGCCGCGTTCCTCGCCGCCCGCACCCGGTACGGCTTCCTCCCGGGCGCCCTCTGCCTGTTCTGCTCCCTGGGGCTGTATCAAAGCTTTTCTACCGTCACCATTGGGATCATCATGCTGCTCACCCTCAGGCTGATTTTCACCAAGGCCGGGTTCAAGGCGGTCCGGAACACCATCCTGCTGGGGATGCTCACCGTGGCCCTGGGCTTTGTCCTCTATCTGGCGGGCACTTATCTGGCCAACTTTGTCGTCCCCGCCTCTGACGCCTACAACGGCCTGTCCAACGTAAAGGAGAGCTTTCTCCAGCGCGACACCGCCGATGCGTTTGTGGAGACCTACCGCACCTTCTTCCATGAAATCGGTTCTGTGATTGCCGACAGGAAGCTTGTCTCCCGCGTCGTGCTACTGCTGGTTTCCGCCATCAGCGTCGGCGCCCTGTGGAAGCTGACCAAGAGGCAGCGGATGTCTGTCCCCTGGGTTCTCTTCTCGGTGGCCGTCATCTGCCTGCTGCCCTTTGGCCTCAACATCAATTACTTCATCTCGGGAAAAGCGGTCTATCATTCCCTGATGAATTACGGCTGCTTCCTGATCTATCTGCTGCCGATCCTGCTGTGTGACCTGTGCTGGGCCTGCGGCCGGCAGGGGGGAGAGGCGCAGGAAACCGCCTGTGCCGGCACACGGCGCTGGTGGAAGCCCCATGTGTGGCTGGCGGTCTGCTTGGGAATCCTCATTTTCAACAACATCGTGTTCGCCAATGCCATTTACACCAAGAAGTATCTGCAGGCCAGCGCCACGCTTTCCGTGATGACACGGGTTGTCGACCGGATCGAGGCGGTGGAGGGCTTTGTGCCGGGGGAGACCCCCATTGCGATTGTGGGCTCTCTGAATGAATCCGCGCTGCTGCCCCAGACCTCTGAATTTGACGGGTATACGGGCGTGGGAATTGAGGCCAACTCCTTTGCCGTCACATACCGTGAGACATACCTGCAGTATCTGCGCTATATTCTGGGCTATCCCGTGCCGGAGATCACAGAGGAAGAGGAGGACCGGCTCAAGGAGACGTCCCAGGTGGCCGACATGCCGGCCTTTCCTGCCGCCGGCTGCTGCGAACTCGTAGACGGCTATCTGGTGGTCAAACTCTCGGAGTATTAACGCCGCAAACGCGGCATGTTGCAATATATTGAAGTGATTCTTTTGATGAGGTGGATTTGATTATGGGAAAACTGTTCGGAACGGACGGCATCCGCGGCGTGGTCAACGCCGGGCTGGACGCCGATCTGGCATACAAGGTCGGTCTGGCCACCGCGGTTGTGCTGGCCGAGGAGAAAGGGGAGGGGAAGAAGCCCCTGGTCACCATTGGCAAGGACACGCGCATATCCGGCGATCTGCTGAAGGGCGCGCTCATTGCCGGGCTGTGCACCGCCGGCGCGGATGTGCTGGACCTTGGCACCATTCCCACCCCCGGGGTGGCCTGGGCCACGGTGGATCGGAAGGCGGACGCGGGCATTGTCATCTCCGCCTCCCACAACCCCTTTGAGCACAACGGGATCAAGATCTTCAACGGCCAGGGCTTCAAGCTGTCGGACGCGCTGGAAGAGGAGATCGAGGAGATGATCCTCTCCGGCCACAGCGACGTCCCCCGGAAAACCGGCGGGGACATCGGACGGGTGAGCTTTGTGGCCGATGTGGTCGCCGATGCGTATATCAGCCATCTGAAAAGTACGGTCTCCACCGACCTGGCCGGCATGCGCATTCTGGTGGACTGCGCCAACGGCGCCGCCTCCGCCACCGCCGCACGGCTCTTTGACCGGTTTGAGGATCTGAGCACCGATGTGATCAACGCCGATCCCAACGGAGTCAACATCAACGACAAGTGCGGCTCCACCCACATCGACGCCCTGGCCGCCATGGTGAAAGCCGGGGGGTATGACCTGGGCCTGGCCTTTGACGGGGACGCGGACCGCTGCCTGGCCGTGGATGAGCTGGGCAATCTCATTGACGGGGACCAGATCATGGCCGCCTGCGGGATGGACCTGCTCCAGCGGGGCAAGCTGCCGGGCAGCACCGTGGTGGCCACCGTGATGAGCAACATCGGCCTGCACGCCTTTGCCAAAGAGCACGGCCTGAGCCTGGAGTGTACCGCCGTGGGGGACCGGAACGTGCTGGAGCGCATGCTGGAAAAGGGCTATGCCATCGGCGGGGAGCAGTCCGGGCACATGATCTTCCTGGAGTACGCCACCACCGGGGACGGGGAGCTCACCGCCCTGCAGGTTCTGGATCTGCTCTGCCGCAGCGGGAAAAAGGCGTCCCAGCTGTTCGGCGTCTGCCAGCGCTACCCCCAGGAGCTGATCAACATCCCCGTGTCCGGCAACGAGGCAAAGGAGAAGATCATGGCCGCCGATTGGCTCTCCCAGGCCATCCGGGAGCAGGAGGCGCTGCTGAACGGGGAGGGGCGGATCCTGGTGCGGCCCTCCGGCACCGAGGCGCTGATCCGGGTCATGGTGGAGGCTCCGGAGGAAGCAACGGCCCTCTCAGTGGCCCAGGATTTAGCAAACCTGATTAAAACCATGAATTCTTGAGAATGTTTCCCCGGAACTTGCATAAAAAACATTGACAAACCACCGAAATTGTGATAATAAATATACAAGGTTGTTGTATGGAATCTACAAATGAGCACACAAGTGAATTGCGGGATGAAGATCTGTGCGCGCTGGCCTGTGGGGGAGACCGCATGGCGGAAGAGCAGCTGGTGGTCCGCTATCAGCAGTTGACCCGGGCCTGCTCCCGTCCCTATTTCCTGGCGGGAGGGGACAGCGAAGATCTGATCCAGGAGGCCATGTTCGGCCTGCTGAAGGCCATCCGGGAGTTTGATCCCGGCCGCAGCGTCTCATTCCACACGTTTGCAGAAGTCTGCGTCCGCAACCGGATCCGTTCCGCGGTCACCGCCGCGGCGCGGGGAAAGCACACCCCCTTGAACCACAGCGTCCCATATGAGCTGGCCATGCAGGGCAACGAAGACAGCCCGGAAGAGCTGGTCATCAACAGGGAAGAGGGAGAGGAGCGGCTGGAGCAGGTCAACCAGCAGCTTTCCCCCCTGGAGCGCCATATCCTGTCGCTCTATCTCCAGGGGCTCTCCTATCAGGACATTGGCCAACAGGTTCACCGGCCAGTCAAATCGGTGGACAACGCCATCCAGCGGATCCGGCGGAAGGTGGCCAAACTCTATGGCGGTTCCAGCGAAAGCTGACGCAAATATTACAGTCCCAGCAAAATGGTTTGTTCCGGTTCTGGGCATCAAAGAGAGGGTATTTCCAATGTACGAAGACAAGACTTTAGTATGCAAAGAGTGCGGCCAGGAGTTTGTGTTCACCGCTGGCGAGCAGGAGTTCTATGCAGAGCGCGGTTTCCAGAATGAGCCTCAGCGCTGCAAAGCTTGCCGTGACGCCCGCAAGGCCGCTGCCCGCGGCCCCAGAGAGTACTTCACTGCCACCTGTGCTGCCTGCGGCGGCGAGGCCAAGGTCCCCTTTGAGCCCAAATCCGACCGTCCCGTCTACTGCAGCGAGTGCTTCGCCAAGATGCGCGGCGAGGGCTGAGTACAAGACCATACGCGTTCCCGGACCGGCGCAGCTTCGGCTGTGCCGGTCTCTTTGCGCCTTGGGGCATAAATTCCGCGATTCTGATTCTTCTGCTTGTCCTGCGGGGAAAAGCATGGTATAATGCTTGCGGAACTTTGCTATCATTTTAACGCAGGGAGGTCGCGTTTCAAATTGAAGAAGCCGATTTATGAAAGCCCGCTGTCATCCCGGTATGCCAGCGACGAAATGCAGTATATTTTTTCTCCTGACAAGAAGTTCACCACCTGGCACAAGCTCTGGATCGCCCTGGCCCGGGCGGAGATGGAGCTGGGCCTGCCGGTCACCCAGGAGCAGATCGACGAGATGGAGGCCCATGTGGATGAGATCGACTATGAAATGGCCGCCCAGAAGGAAAAGGAGCTGCGCCATGATGTCATGGCCCACATCCACACCTACGGCACCCAGTGCCCCAAGGCCATGCCCATCATCCACCTGGGGGCCACCAGCTGCTACGTGGGGGACAACACCGATGTGATCATCATGCGGGAGGGCCTGTACCTCATCCGGGACAAGCTGGTGAAGGCCCTGAACAACCTGGCCCAGTTTGCTGAGCGGTACAAGGCGCTGCCCACCCTGGGCTTTACCCATTTCCAGGCGGCCCAGCTGGTCACCGTGGGCAAGCGGGCTACGTTGTGGATGAACGACCTGCTCATGGATCTGGAAGAGGTGGAGCACCGCATCTCCAAGCTGAAGCTGCTGGGCTGCAAGGGCACCACCGGTACCCAGGCCTCCTTCCTGGAGCTGTTTGAAGGGGACCACGAGAAGTGCAAGGAGCTGGACCGCCGGATTGCCAAAGAGATGGGCTTTGAGGCCACCGTCCCGGTCTCCGGCCAGACCTACTCCCGCAAAGTGGACTCCGACGTGCTGTACACCCTCTCCGCCATCGCCCAGTCCGCCAGCAAGTTCGCCACTGATGTGCGCCTGCTGTGCCATCTGAAAGAGGTGGAGGAGCCCTTCGAGAGCAAGCAGATCGGGTCCTCCGCCATGCCCTACAAGCGCAACCCCATGCGGTGCGAGCGCATCTGCTCCCTGGCCCGCTATGTGATGGCGGATGTGGCCAACCCCACCTTCACCGCCGCCACCCAGTGGTTTGAGCGCACCCTGGACGACTCCGCCAACAAGCGCATCTCCGTGCCCGAGGCCTTCCTGGCCGTGGACGCCATCCTGAACATCTATATCAACGTGGCCGGCGGCCTGGTGGTCCATGAGAAAGTCATTGAAAAGCACATCCTGGAGGAGCTGCCCTTCATGGCCAGCGAAAACATCATGATGGACGCGGTGAAGCGGGGGGGCAACCGGCAGGAGCTCCATGAGCGCATCCGGGTCCACTCCCTGGAGGCGGGCAAAAACGTCAAGGACCGGGGGCTGTCCAACAATCTGCTGGATCTGATCGCCGAAGATCCCGCCTTTGGCATGACCCGGGAGGAGCTCACCGCCCACATGGAGCCGGCCCGCTATATCGGCCGCTGCCCCCAGCAGGTGGAGGATTTCCTCCGGGAGTATGTCCAGCCTGTGCTGAACGCCCACCAGGATGCCCTGGCAGAACAGGATACCGAGCTGAAGGTATAAACCCGCCGCCCCGAAAGGGAGAAATAGGAGGTTGTCATTATGGAATCTGCTGTCCGCCGCATCGGTGTTTTTACCAGTGGAGGAGACGCTCCCGGTATGAACGCCGCCATCCGCGCTGTCGTTCGCACCTCTCTGCATCTGGGCATTGAATGTATCGGCATCCGCAGAGGATACCACGGTTTGATCAATGGCGATATCGCAAGGCTTGACTTCGAAAGCGTCAGCGATATTTCCCGGCGGGGCGGCACCATGCTCTATTCCGCCCGCAGCAGGGAATTCATCGGAGAGGACGGGCGCAATAAAGCCATGGCCACCTGCAAGCTGCTGGGGCTGGACGCCCTGGTGGGCATTGGCGGCGACGGCACCTTCAAGGGCCTGCTCTCCCTGGCCCAGAGCGGGATCTCCGTGGTGGGAATCCCCGGCACCATCGACAATGACATCGCCTGCTCCACCTATACCATCGGCTATGATACGGCCTGCAACACCGCGCTGGAGAGCATCGACCGCCTGCGGGACACCATGAAGTCCCATGAGCGGTGCTCCGTGGTGGAGGTCATGGGCCACCGGGCCGGCCATCTGGCGGTGGCCGTGGGCATCGCCTGCGGCGCCACTGTGGTGCTGGTGCCCGAGCACGAGACGGATTTTGAGTCCGAGGTGGCGGAGCCCATCCGCCGGGCCAGAATCGCCGGGCGCACCCACTTCATGATCATCGTGGCGGAGGGCGTCACTGACGGCGCCTACGGCGTGGCCCAGCGCATCCGGGACGAGCTGGCGCTGGACACCCGCGTGACCGTTCTGGGCCACGTGCAGCGGGGCGGCTCCCCCACGGCCCGGGACCGTATGATGGCCACCTACATGGGCTATGAGGCGGTCCGGCTGCTGGCGGACGGCAAGACCTGCCGGGTGGTGGCGGCCAAGGGCGATGACATCGTGGATTACGATATCACCGAAGCACTGGGCATGACCAAGGGGCTGGACCAGCGCGGCCTGGAAGTCATGCGCGCGCTGACCGGCGTGCGCAAAGGATTGTAACCGAGATAAGCAAAACTGCCTGGAGCGTTTGCTCCAGGCAGTTTTTTGTACGAAATCAATATCCCCCGGCTACGCCGGGGGATATTGATTATGAATCGTTTGTTTTTTACTTCTTGGAAGAGGCCAGAACCTTCTTCAGGCGGGCAAAACGGGGCAGGCCGTTTTCCAGGGGGCGGTGATTCTCGCCCTGGATCAGGGGCAGGGCGTAGTCAATGAAGTCCTGAGTCACGCCGTTGCCCTCTTGGTTGATCCACTCCAGGGGAACCTTCTTCTCATAGTTGGCCACGGAAGCCAGATCAAACAGCTTGGTCTGGCAGGTGTACTGACCGTTCTGACGGGTGCACGCAAAGCCCACCATCTTGTCGGTCTCGCCGGCCACGGCGGCCTCCACAGCGGCCTTGCCGGCCATGAAGGACTCCTCAATGTCGGTCTGGGAGGCCAAGTGGGCGCCGCAGCGCTGGAGCAGGGAGAGCTCGATGCCGCGGACCTTGGCGCCGGTCTTCTCCTTGACGATATTGGCCAACAGGGAGGCCAGGCCGCCCAGCTGAGCGTGGCCGAATCCGTCGGTGGCGGAGGTCTTGGCCTCGGACACGAAGGAGCCGTCGGCGTAGTGGATGCCCTCGGAAACGGCCACAATGCAGTTGCCCTCGCGGTTGTAGACCTCGGTGACGTCCTTCAGGAACTTGTCCATGTCGAAGTCCACCTCGGGCAGGTAGATCAGGTCGGGGGCGCAGCCGGCCACGCCGGCCAGGGCGGCAGAGCCGGCCAGCCAGCCGGCGTGACGGCCCATGATCTCAATGATGGTCACCATGCCGGTGTCGTACACCCGGGCGTCTTTGTACACCTCAGCACAGGAAGAGGCGATGTACTTGGCGGCGGAGGCGAAACCGGGGCAGTGATCAGTGCCGAACAGATCGTTGTCAATGGTCTTGGGCACGCCCATGACCCGGCACTCATAGCCGGACTTGGCCATAAAGCGGCTGATCTTGGAGCAGGTGTCCATGGAGTCATTGCCGCCGTTATAGAAGAAGTAGCGCACGTCATATTTCTGGAAGATCTCCAGAATGCGCTTGTAATCGGTGTCGTCCACATCGGGGTCGGCGATCTTATAGCGGCAGGAACCCAGCTCGGAGGAGGGGGTGTTCAGCAGGAACTCCAGTTCCTTGGCGTCCTCCTCGCCCATGTCATAGAGCTGATCGTTGAGCACGCCCTTGATGCCGTGGGCGGCACCGTAGACCGCGGTGATGTCGGGATTGTCCAGCGCGGTGCGGATCACGCCGTAAGCGCTGGCGTTGATCACGGAGGTGGGGCCGCCGGACTGGCCGATGATGCAGGCGCCTTTCAAATGAGCCATAGTACAAAAATCTCCTTTGCCGCCCGCGCTGCCGCGGGCAAATTGTCATCTCTCAAAACGCACGTTTCCGCTGGCGCAAAGGGCTGCGCCAGCGGAAGCGGGGTTGGAACACTGGAAACGTCAGCGGGAAAATCAGGCCTTGCCGTCGCAGCCCAGCACGTTGATGAGCTTGTGCTTCACCAGCTCCTTGATGGCGGCGCGGGCAGGCTTCAGATACTCACGGGGATCGAACTTGTCGGGATGCTCGGCGAAGAACTGGCGGATGGTGCCGGTCATGGCCAGACGCAGGTCGGAGTCAATGTTGATCTTGCAGACGGCGCTCCGGGCAGCCTGGCGCAGCTGCTCCTCGGGGATGCCCACGGCATCCGGCATCTTGCCGCCGTTGGCGTTGATCATCTTCACAAACTCCTGGGGCACGCTGGAGGAGCCGTGGAGCACGATGGGGAAGCCGGGCAGACGCTTGACCACCTCGTCCAGAATGTCGAAGCGCAGGGGAGGGGGAACCAGCTCGCCCTTCTCGTTGCGGGTGCACTGGGCGGCGGTGAACTTATAGGCGCCGTGGCTGGTGCCGATGGCGATGGCCAGGGAGTCGCAGCCGGTCTTGCTGACGAACTCCTCCACCTCCTCGGGGTGGGTGTAGTGGGACTCCTCGGCGGAGACCTTCACATCGTCCTCGATGCCGGCCAGAGCGCCCAGCTCGGCCTCCACCACCACGCCGTGGTCGTGGGCATACTCCACAACCTTCTTGGTGATCTCGATATTTTCAGCAAAGGGCTTGGAAGAGGCGTCGATCATGACGGAGGTAAAGCCGCCGTCAATGCAGCTCTTGCAGGTTTCAAAGTCGGGGCCGTGATCCAGGTGCAGGGCGATGGGGATGTTGGGGCACTCGATCACAGCGGCCTCCACCAGCTTCACCAGATAGGTGTGGTTGGCATAGGCGCGGGCACCCTTGGAAACCTGGAGAATCAGGGGCGCGTTGACCTCTTTGGCGGCCTCGGTGATGCCCTGAACGATTTCCATGTTGTTGACGTTGAAAGCGCCGATGGCATATCCACCGTTATAGGCTTTCTTGAACATCTCGGTAGTGTTGACCAGTGGCATGTTGTTCAACTCCTTAAAATAGAAATACCAGAGAAGCTTTTTGTCCGTTACTATTTTAACAGTCCAGGGTGAAAATTGCAAGAAAAACCGCAGCCGCATCCCCTGAAAAGCGCACAAAAGCGACGGAATTTCTCCCAAAACATTGGGCGTTTTTGCGCACGATCCGGTCTTTTTCCATCCTGAAGTACATAGAGTGGCAGGGAGGAGGTGATGTGGTCCCATGCGGCTGATTCCCTATGATCGCGGGGCCGCGGTAGAATACGCCCATCGCTGGGCCTTCGCCCGGAACCCGGACTACTTTGATTTCAGCGCTCTGGGCGGCGACTGCACCAACTTCGCGTCGCAGTGCCTGTACGCGGGAACCGGTGTAATGAATTTTACTCCGGAATTGGGCTGGTATTACCTCGATTCCGAAAACCGGTCGCCGGCCTGGACCGGCGTGCCGTTCTTCTGGGACTTCATGGTGCGCCAGGAGCGGACCGTCGGGCCATACGGGATCAGCGTGCCCAGAAGCATGCTCCGCCCGGGGGATTTTGTCCAGATCCGGTTTGAGACCAGCGGCGACGTCTTTGCCCACACGCCGGTGGTGGTATCGGTAGGATTTCCGCCCAGGGCGAACAATATCCTGGTGGCGGCCCACTCCAACGACGTGGACAACCGGCCGCTGGATACCTACGAACATGTGGCCGAGATGCGGTATCTCCACATTCTGGGCGCCATTGCCCCGGAACAGGAAGAGGGCGGTCCCCAGCCGGACGGGGCGCGGTGATCCCCGGTGTGGTCAGATCAGGTTCCGTCGGCGTCCGGATTCTTTTTCGGCCTGCCCCGGCGCTTGCGCGTGATGGAGCCCAGGGGATTGGCCTGCGCCGCGCCGCGCAGGGAATCGCTGTCCACGTGGGTATAGATCTGGGTGGTGTTCAGATGTTCGTGGCCCAGCACTTCCTGCAACGTGCGCACATCCACACCGTTTTGCAGCATCAGGGTGGCGGCGGTGTGGCGGAGCTTGTGGGCGGAATACTTGCTGCTGTCCAATCCGGCGGCGGCAAGGCGCTTTTTCAGCATGTAGTGTATACCGGAGCGGGTGACACGGCTGTGGGAGCGGGTGAGAAACAGCGCTCTGGGGTCGGCGGCGGCAGAGTGGGAACGCACTTCCAGCCAGTCGTCCAGGGCGCTGCGGCACGCCGCGTTGAGAAATACGATCCGCTCCTTATTGCCTTTGCCCAGAACCCGCAGGCGGTCGCCCTGCACGTCGGTGAGGTTCAGCCCCACCAGCTCGGAGATCCGGATCCCGCAGTTCAGGAAAAGCGTGATGATGCACAGATCCCGCTCCGCGTTGTCCCCATCGATGCTGTCCAGCAGCTGGATGCTCTCATCCAGCGTCAGAAACCGCGGCAGCGTCTGCTTCAGCCTGGGAGAATCCAATTCCTGGACGGGATTTTCTTCCAGAAGCTTGGCCTTATTTACCAGATACTTGTAAAACGAGCGGATCGTCGCCACTTTGCGCGCCCGGGTGGATGCCAGCAGGCCATGCCCGGACGGGGCGCTGTTGTTGCTTTTCGCGCGGTCCCGGCTCAAAAAGCTGAGATAGGCATAGACATCCGCAAGGGTGACGGAGCGGATCAGATCCAGATCCACATCGTCAATGGAGATCTCATCAAAGGGGAGTTTGCGGTCGACCAGACCTTTTTCCAGCTTGATGTAGCGGAAAAAGGTACGCAGATCCAAAAAGTATTCATCCACAGTCCGTCGGGAATGTCCCTGGATCGTCTCATGGTAAGCCAGGAAATCACGCAGGATCTGTGGTGCCTGTGTCCGATAATCCATGCTGACAGAAGCTGAAAGAGAATAGCTGGGGCGGCGTGTGAGACCGATGAGAATCCCGGGGTTCACGCAGGTGCAGCCGGGATATCGGTGCCATGGGCGTTCAGCCTCCTCCCAACTCAACAAAATTTTTATTTTGTTGAGTTGGGCATCTCTTTCAGCAGACCTCCTCTCTGCGGTAAGGTTTGCGCACGTATGACAGCCGGCGGGAATATTCCGGTACACTTCCGCTCACACTTACTGTACAGCGTGTGAAAGGATGATGGATATGAGCTTGATTCCCTGTACCCAGCCATGCCGGTTCCAGCTGGACGGCGTATGTAGGTTGGACCGCGCCAAACACTCCGTAACCCAGGCCCGGCCCAATGACCTCTGCCTGGACTTCACGCCCTGCTCAGATCAGCGCGGCGATTGCCTCACGGATGTTGGTGATCCGGATCAGGCTGAGCCCCTCGGGGACCACCAGTTTTCCGCTGCCTCTGGCCGGGACAAGACATTTGGTGAAGCCCAGCCGGCGGACCTCTGAGAGCCGCTGGCCCAGGGCGTGAACCGCCCGCAGCTCACCGGTGAGTCCCACCTCCCCCACGGCCGCCAGATCGTAGGGCACGCTTTTATCCCTGAAACTGGAAGCCAATGCCACAATCAGCGCCAGGTCGGCGGCGGGCTCATTCACCGTAAGGCCGCCAATCACATTGACGTAGAAGTCACAGGTGGACAGGGCCAGCCCGCCCCGTTTTTCCAGCACAGCGGCCAGCATCACGGCCCGGTTATAGTCAAAGCCGTTGCTGGAACGGCGGGAATTGCCATAGGCGGACGGGGTGACCAGCGCCTGCACCTCCGCCAGCACCGGGCGCACCCCTTCCATCACGCAGGTGACACAGGAGCCGGGCGTGTCCTTCGGGCGGCCGGAGAGCAGCGCCTCCGAGGGATTGGGGACCTCGGACAGCCCTCTGTCCCCCATCTCAAACACGCCGATCTCGTTGGTGGCGCCAAAGCGGTTTTTCGCCGCCCGGAGAATGCGGTAGGAGCTGTGTTCCTCCCCTTCAAAGTGAAGCACGCAATCCACGATGTGCTCCAGCACCTTGGGGCCTGCCAGCGACCCCTCCTTGTTGATATGCCCCACCACAAACACTGTGACGCCCATCCCCTTGGCCAGCTGCATCAGGGCCATGGTACACTCCTTCACCTGTGCCACGCTGCCGGGGGATGAGGTGGAGTCCGTGTTGTAAATGGTCTGGATGGAGTCCACAATGAGGATGTCCGGCCTCTGGGCCTCCACCGCCCCCAGGATGTCCTCCAGGCTGGTCTCGGAGTAAAGGGACAGCCCCTCCCCTTTGATGCCAAGGCGCTGTGCCCGCAGCTTGATCTGCCGTTCGGACTCCTCTCCGGATACATACAGCACACTGGCAAACCGGCACAGATTGTCACAGATCTGAAGCATCAGCGTGGATTTGCCGATACCGGGCGCGCCGCCCACCAGCACCAGAGAGCCCTTCACCGCGCCGCCGCCCAGCACCCGGTCCAGCTCCGCCATCCCGGTGTGAAACCGCAGCTCATCTGCCGCCTCGATCTCCTGAAGGGGTCTGGGGCGGCGGATGGCTCCGCTGTGGTCCGCGATGGTCTTTTTTCTGCCCTCCGAGGCCGCCGGCTGCTCCACAATGGTGTTCCATGCCCCGCAGGCCGGGCACTTCCCCAGCCATTTGGGCGTCTCGTTTCCGCACTGGGTGCAGTAGAACATGGTCTTCGTCTTTGGCAACTCAATTCACCTCAGAAACATTCAGCAGCCGCAGCTCCTGCAGGCAGGCCCCTGCCAGGGCGACGGCGATTTTCTTTTGATAGCTGTCTGTCACCAGCAGCGATGCCTCTTCCCCGTTGCTGAGAAATCCGCACTCCACCAGAATGGCCGGGCAGCCGATGTGCTCGAAGAGGTAGACCTCACGGTTGAGCAGCATGGCGTTCCGGCCGTTGTCCGGGTCCAGCACCTGGCGCAGGGCGCGCTGCGTGCTCTCCCCCCACTGCCGGCTGACGTCCCCCTGATGATAGAACACCTGGGCCCCGGAATACCGGGAATCCGTAAAATAATTCTGATGTATGCTCAGCAGCATGGCGTTGGGCGTCCCGTTGATCTGCCTGACCCGCGCCTCCAGATCGGAGCGCTTTTTTTCTCTCAGCGTCTCACAGCCCGCCTCGTGCAGCGAGACATCCTCCCGGCGGGTCAGCTGGGGCCGGATGCCCAGCAGGACCAGCAGCGGCTCCATCCTGAGCACCAGTTCCAGGTTGATCTGGCTCTCCGTCGCTCCTCCGGCGGAGACCGCCCCTCCGTCTTCCCCGCCGTGTCCGGCATCCAGAATCAGCGTGGGCATCTTCTGTCCGCCGGCCTGTCCAGACGCCGGCACCGCCCTGGGGATTGCCAGCAGTATGATTCCCGCCACCAGACCGAGGCAGACAGACAAGAGCAGCGCATCCCGTTTCAAAGCACGTCCCCCCTCCCCTCCAGCTTATGAGGGGCGGCGGGAGGCTATGCCTGCTCAGAGATAGGAAAAGACCTCCCGATGACGCCTGGAGATGTCGACGGTCAACTGGGGGAACCGGGCGGACAGCCACTGCTTCAGCACGGGGCACACCACCTGTTCCGTGGGGAAATGGCCGGCGTCGATGAGGTTCAGCCCCCGGGCCTTGGCGTCCAGGAAGGCGTCATATTTCACGTCCGCGGTGACGAAGGTGTCACAGCCCTGGGCCAACACATCCTCCACCATGCTGGAACAGGAGCCGCCCCCCACCGCCACCTTGCGCACGGGCTTTCCCCCGTCCACCAGGCGGATGCCCCTGGAGTCCAGAAGCTCCTTCACCGCGTGGGCAAAATCATAGAGCTTCTGCTGCGGGACAAAGCCCACCCGGCCAATGCCATAGGGTCTCCCCTCGCCGTCCACGCCATCCTGATGGAGCTGCGTGATGCCGGTCAGGCCCAGGCGCAGGGCCAGCGCGTCGTTCACGCCGTCCGCCACCGCGTCCAGGTTGGTGTGGGCGCAGATGGCGGCGATGTGGTTCTCAGCCAGCGCCAGCAGCTTGCGCCCCATGAGGGTCTGGTCCGTCACAGACTTGGCGCCCCCCCAGATCACCGGATGGTGGGCCACAATCAGCTGGGCGGACAGCTCCACAGCCTCCTGGATCACCGCCTCCGTGATGTCCAGGGCCACCAGAATGCGGTGGACCGGGCGGCTGGCCCTGCCCACCAGGAAGCCCGCGTTGTCAAAGTCCATCTGCAGTTCAAACGGGGCCTTTTCCTGCAGAAAATGATAGACATCCTGCACTGTGATTGCCATACTCCGTCACAACTCCTTTCGCATGTCCCGCAGCCCCTCCAGCACCCGGGTGAGCCGGCGGATCTCCCCCTCATCCCGCTGCCTGGAGGCCAGATGCCCCTCCAGCGCCCGCTTGGCCTTTGACTCCATCAGCTCCAGGTAGGCTGCGCGAAGGGGGTCTTCCCTGTCCTGCCTGCCGGCCCACAGCTCGGCCAGAGTCAGCGGTTCCATCGCTCCGGCGGTGACCGCCCAAACAGTGTAAAGGCGTTCCCCTTCCCGGACAATCCGCTCCCTCTGAATGGCGTAGGCATGTTGCTGCAGCCAAAGGCGCAGATCCGGGAAGGAGGTCATGGGCTGGAGCAGCAGCAGTTTCTCCCGCGCCCAGGGCGCGGCCTGCAAAATCGCAGCAATGGTCTCGCCCCCCATTCCAGCGATGGAGATCACGTCCACCTCTTCCCGGTCCACCAGGGACAGCCCGTCGCACAGGCGGAAGGAGACCTTGTCCTCCACCTGATACTGCCGGGCGGTCTCCCGGGCCCGGTTCAGCGGCCCCTCCCGGAGATCCGCGGCAATTGCCCGGGAAATCCGCCCCTGCAGCAGCAGCCAGACGGGCAGATAGGCGTGGTCTGTCCCCACGTCCGCCAGACGCGCGTCCTGGGGCACCAGATCGGCCAGCGCCCGGAGCCTTGGTGTCAGTTCCATGTTGATCCCTCCGCAGGAACAAGATCCGGATAAAGGAAAAGAGCGGAAGATCCGCTCTTTTTCCTCTCTTTCATCAATTAGCCAATGGTGGCATTCAGCTTCTCCAGCAGGGCGTCAACGTCAACTCCGTGCACCATGCAGGCCTGCTCCACGGTTTCGCCTCTGGAAGAGGGGCAGCCCAGGCAGTGCATGCCGATGGACAGGAAGATGGGCGCGGTGTTGGGCGCAATGTCGAGGATATCGCCGATAATAGTATCCTTAGTAATCTGAGCCATTGGATTCAACCTCCTTGCTGTGTGGGACTCTGAGCACAGTATACCCAAAAAGGTCGCTTTTTGCAAGAGGTTCCGGGAAAATACCGGGATATTTCCTGTGTGGCCTCAGTGCTCCTTGCCGGCCAGGAACTGCTCCAGGCGGTCCAGACCCTTCTGGATGTTCTCCATGGAGGTGGCGTAGGACCAGCGGACAAAATTGGGGGCGCCGAAGCCGCTGCAGGGCACCGTGGCCACCAGGCCGTGCTTCAGGAAGGCGGAAGAGAAGTCGTCACAGGTGTGAATGGTCTCGCCGCAGATGGTCTTGCCCAGAAGCTGCTCAATGTTCATCATCACATAGAAGGCGCCCTCGGGCTTGATGCAGCTGACGCCGGGGATGCTGTTCATGCGCTCCACGATGTAATCGCGGCGGGCCTCAAAGGCCTGGCGCATGGTCTCCACCTCGTCCTGGGGGCCGTTGAGGGCGGCCACGGAAGCGGCCTGGGAAATGGCGCAGGGGGAACCGGTGGAGTGGCTGAGATAGTTGCCCATGACCTTGGCCACAGCCTCGTCGGCCAGGGCGTAGCCGATGCGCCAGCCGGTCATGGCATAGGCCTTGGACACGCCGTTGATGAGGATGGTGTGCTTGCGCACCTCTTCGCCCAGGCTGGCCACAGAGGTGAACTTTACCCCATCGTAGAGCAGGCTGTAGTAAATCTCATCCGCGATGATATAGACGTCGTGCTCCAGGCACACCTGGGCAATGGCCTCCAGCTCCTCCCTGCTGTACACCATGCCGGTGGGATTGGAGGGGTTGTTGAGGATCAGCGCCTTGGTCTTGGGGGTAATGGCATCACGCAGCTGCTGCGCGCTCATCTTGAAGCCGGCAGACTCCTGGGCGGTGACCACCACGGGCTGGGCGCCCACCATCTTGATCAGCTCCAGATAGCTCACCCAGAACGGCGCGGGCAGAATCACCTCGTCCCCGGGATTGACCAGGGCGCGCAGCGCGATGTAGACACAGTGCTTGGCGCCGCTGGACACCACAACCTGAGTGGGCTTGTAGTCCACGCCGCAATCGGCCTTCATCCGGGCGCACACGGCCTTCTTCAGCTCCACCGTGCCGGAGGCGGGGGTGTAGCGGGTCACGTTGCCGGTAATGGCCTGGATGGCGGCGGCCTTGATATGCTCGGGGGTGTTGAAATCAGGCTCACCGGCGCCAAAGCCAATGACATCCACACCGTCGGCCTTCATCTGCTTGGCCAGGGCGTCAATGGCCATGGTGCTGGATGCCTGCACCTGGGACGCCAGACAAGATAATTCCTTCAAAACGATCCCTCCATAATATTTTACTTTGCACATTATATTCTCCGACTTGCAAAAATGCAAGCCTAAATCCGTGCAATTTGAGGGATTCTGCATTTTTATTTTGGACAGATTGCAAAAATCAGGCCGCTGACCGCCTCACTCCCGCGGCTTCTCCCCCCTGCCCCCGCCGGAGCCCTTGGGGGCGTTCTTCCGGTAGAGCAGATACAGCCCGTGCACCAGCAGATCGTGGTCGTACTGGATGCTCCGCTTGCAGTGGCGGAAAATCTCCGGGACATCCTCCCCGGTGGCCACCACCGCCGCGGCCGGCTCCCCCGCCGACTCCTCTAAGGTGTTGATGAGCCGGTCAAAGGCGCCGGCATAGCCGTAGACAATGCCCGCCCGCATGGAGTCCACCGTGTTGCGCCCCAGGGGGCTGTCCACCTTCCCCATGGAGATGTGGGGCAGCTGGGCGCCGTTCTGGGACAGCGCCTCCAGGGCGATGCCCATGCCGGGCATGATGGCGCAGCCCTCAAAGGCGGAGCGGCTGATGTAGGAGAAGGACACCGCGGTGTGGGAGATGATGACGATGGCGGGGCTGGGATACAGCTCCATGGCCGCCACACAGGAGGCCACGATGTCGCTGCCCAGCTGGTTGTGCACATCCGCCCGGATGTTCAGCCCGGTCTTCAGCCCGGGACCCACCACCAGGGGCCGCTGCCCGGTGAGGCGCTGGACGGCCCGGGCGTAAATTCCCGTCACCGGGGGCACCACGCTGGACAGGATGGCCCCGGTCACCTGCCGGATGCTGCCCTGATAGAGCTGGAACACCCCCAGGATGCTGATGGCGCACTGGTCGTCTGTCATCTTCCGGTCGGTCTCCAGCTCGGACAGGAAGGACAACTCCCCGCCGGGGGTAAACAGCGCCAGCGTGGTGCGGGTATTTCCGATGTCAATGGCCAGGATCATGGCGATCCGCCCCTTTCCTCTGAGTGCTTGCCGTGGAGTCAAAAGAATTATACACGAAAATCCTCCGTCTGTCATCTATCTTCCCGCGGGAAAGGCTACTGCGAATTAAAGAAAACTTAAGACAATCCCAAGAAAGTCTTTCGGATTGCCGGTTGTTTCATGTAGAAATTTCTGGTATGATGGATCTGTGCATCCGAAACATCCTGCTGTGAGGAGGGAGAGCCTTTGCCCATCAGTGATTTTCTGCAAACCGTCATCAGGATCTTTATCCAGGCAGTCATGCCCGCCGCGGTCTGTATGGCGGTGGGGCTGGTGATCTGGTGCCTCGTCTACCGGAAACGCCATCCCGGGGAGAAGATCCCCCTTCGTCAGGTGATCCCCTTTGCCCTGTTCCTGGCCTATCTGGGCGGGCTGGTCACCGTTACCCTGCTGATCCGCACCACGGGCAGCAGCGCCGTCCAATGGCATCTGTTTTACGCCTTCTGGGATGCGTGGAACCACTTTGACGTACACTTCTGGACCCTGTACCTGGGGAACATCGCCATGTTTCTCCCCCTGGGCGTGCTCCTGCCCCTGATCGCCAGGCCCTTCCGCCGCTGGTATGTCACCATTCCCGCCGGCTTCTGCCTCTCCCTGCTCATCGAGGCGGTGCAGTATCTGTTCCAGCTGGGCAGCGCCGATGTGGATGACCTGTTCTGCAACACGGTGGGGGCGGTTGTGGGCTACTGCCTGTGCATGGCAGTCCTGTCCCTGGCGGAGAGAAAGCCCAGACGGGGCGCCGCCTATGGAATGGTCCCCCTGCTGTCCGCCGCCGCCCTGGCGGGGGTCTTTCTCCTCTACTATGCGCAGCCCTACGGCAATCTCGCGGACGGCCCCACCTTTGTGGTGGACACCAAAAAGGTGGAGTGGGTGGCGCACTGCGATCTGTCTGAGGAACAGCGGGAGGTGGAGATCTACCGCACCGAACCCTTTGACCATGACGGCTGCCTGGCCTTTGCCCGGGCGTTCGTGGAAAAGCAGGGCAAAACCATCGAAGAGATTTACAACTACGACGATTCCATCCTGCTGCGGGACCCCTATGAAGGGTTTTCCATGACGGTGTCCCTGGCCAGCCGGTTTTATACCTACAGTGACCATGCCGTGGACGCTTTCGATGGGGCGCAGCGCGACGATGGACAGATGACGCAGGAGCAGCTGCGGGCCATGCTGCTGGAATATGAAATCCGCCTCCCGGATGGGGCCGTCATGACCTATGACGGGGGCGATGACCCCTATCGGAAGGGGTGGTATACCTTCACCGCGGATCAGATTCTGGAGGGGGACACCCTGCTGGACGGGACGGTGCGCTGCCTGGTGTCCGCCCGGGGTGAGATCGGAGAGATCGAATACAACCTCTCCGCCGGGACAAGCCGGGCGGCGGAGCCCATCCTGTCAGAGGCGGAGGCCTATGAGAAACTGTGCCAGGGGAAATTCGCGTACGGGGATGTGTTTCAGTTTTTGGTGGAGACAAAACAGCTGTCGGAAGTTCATGTTTTGTCCTGCGAATTGGACTACATCCTCGACACCAAGGGATTCCGCCAGCCGGTGTATCATTTCGAGCTGGAGGGGCTGGATCCCGTCTTTGTCCCCGCACTGCGGGAGCGCATCGGCCTGTAACAGGGCGGCGGGCTGCAACTTTCCCGTTAAAAAAGGTCTTTTTTGCAGCTTCAGCCGGAAGGGGGTCTCCCCTTCCGGCTGTGTTGTCTGTGTCTGATTCAGATGTTGTCCCGGATGACCTGGCCCATCTGCCGGGTGCCGATGACCGCCTCGCCGGGCTTGGCGATGTCGGCGGTGCGCCAGCCGTCCGCCAGGGCCTTGTCCACGGCGGCCTCAATGGCGTCCGCCTCGGCGGCCAGCTGGAAGGAGTAGCGGAACATCATGGCCGCGGACAGGATGGTGGCGATGGGGTTGGCCTTGTCCTGGCCGGCGATGTCGGGGGCGGAGCCGTGGATGGGCTCGTACAGGGCCGGGGCGCTGTCCCCCATGGAGGCGGAGGGCAGCAGGCCGATGGAGCCGGTGATCATGGACGCCTCGTCGGACAGGATGTCCCCGAACATGTTCTCCGTCACCAGCACGTCAAACTGGCCCGGGTCCCGCACCAGCTGCATGGCGCAGTTGTCCACCAGCACGTCCTCATACGCCACGTCGGCGTACTCTTCCGCCAGCCGGTGCATCACCGAGCGCCACAGCCGGCTGGTCTCCAGCACGTTGGCCTTGTCCACGCTGGACACCTTGTGCCGGCGCAGGCGGG
>CALWXH010000005.1 GCA_944385465.1 uncultured Oscillospiraceae bacterium
TTCTTGTCGATCTCATCCTTGGGAGTCTTGCGCAGCTTCAGAGCAAAGGCCATGTTGTCGTACACCGTCATGTGGGGATACAGAGCGTAGCTCTGGAAGACCATGGCGATGTCCCGGTCCTTGGGCTCCACGTCGTTCATCAGCTTGTCGCCGATGTACAGCTCGCCCTCGCTGATCTCCTCCAGGCCGGCGATCATCCGCAAGGTGGTGGACTTACCGCAGCCGGAGGGGCCGACCAGAACGATGAATTCCTTGTCGGCGATCTCCAGGTTGAAGTCGTGGACCGCGGTGACGCCGCCGTCGTAGATTTTCTTGACGCCTTTCAGACTCAAAGTTGCCATACGCGTTGACCGTGGCTGAAGTGCCTCCGCAGATTCAGCCTCGCCTTCCGGGGAGTGGTTGCCCCGGGGGCATTACGACAAGTCTCCACATTGCCGCACCGCCGGCCGGCGGATTTTTCCTCCTTTTTTGTTCCCGGCAGGGCTATGAGCGGTCGCCCAAGGGAGTAACCAGGCCGGGTGGTTTTTATTGTGCAGCCCTCCGCGGGGAACCAGCGGCAGGGCATACAGCCGGTGGGACAGATCGGAGTGAGGAGATAGGAGTTATGGTGCGCGCCCATGGCGCGCCAATTACGGCTGCGCCGGACACGGTTGCTTCTATCTCCTATCTTCTAACTCCAGACTGCTTTGAAAGGGCTGCGCCCTTTCAAAGCGCGCTGAGTGCGGCCTCGTCGGCCACGATGGACACGTTGGGGTGCAGCTGAAGGATGGACGCGGGCACCTGGGGGGTGACGGGGCCGAAGAAGGCCTTCTTCACGATGGGGGCCTTGTCCGCGCCGCTGACCACCACCAGGATGTGGCGGGACTGCATGATGTTCTTCACGCCCATGGTGAGGGCCTGCTTGGGCACGTCGTCACGGGTGGCGAAGAACCGGGCGTTGGCGTCGATGGTGGTGTCGGTGAGGTCCACCACGTGGGTGCCCAGGGGGAAGTGGTCCGCCGGCTCGTTGAAGCCGATGTGGCCGTTGTGGCCCATGCCCAGCACCTGCACGTCGGTGCCGCCCAGGCTGTCGATGACCTGGTCGTACCGGGCGCACTCCGCCTCGGGATCCGCCGCCAGGCCGTTGGGCACGTTGGTGTTCTCCGGCTTGACGTTCACGTGGTCAAAGAGGTTGTGCTGCATGAAGTAGCGGTAGCTCTGATCGTGGGTGGGAGCCAGGCCCCGGTACTCGTCCAGGTTGACGGTATGTACCAGGGAGAAGTCCAGCACGCCCTGGTTGTACCACTCGATGAGCTGCTTGTACATGCCGATGGGGGTGGAGCCGGTGGCCAGGCCCAGCACGCAGTCGGGCTTGAGGATCACATGGGAGGCCAGGATGTCCGCCGCCTTGCGGCTCATGGCGTCATAATCCTTGGTGGAATAGATCTTCATGGCGCTCTCCCTCCCCTCAGCAGTACTTGGCGATGGCGGCGGCGATCATGGCGGCGCTCTCGTCCACCACGGCCTGGTCGGCGGCGGTGAGGGGCGCCAGGGGCAGACGCACAGAGCCGCAGTCCGGGCCGCCCTGCTTCACCAGGATGGCCTTGATGACGGCGTACATGTTGCCGTGGGCGGAGCACATCTTGTAGATGATGCGGCAGCACTCGTTCTGGATCTCCCGGCCCTTCTCCATCTCGCCGGCCAGGAAGCACTCCCGGATCTTGAGATACAGCTCGGGCATGGCGCCGTAGGTGCCGCCGATGCCGCCGATGGCCCCGGCCGCCAGGCCGGAGAGCAGCTGCTCATCGGGCCCGTTGAAGACGATGGCCCCCTCGTCGTGGAACATCTGGATGTCCTGGACGGGCATGGAGGAGTTCTTCACGCCCACCACCCGGGGATTCTTCAGCATCTCCTTCAGCAGGGGCATGGTCAGGGCCACGCCGGCCAGCTGGGGGATGTTGTAGATCACAAAGTCGGTGTTGGGGGCGGCGTCGGAGATGTCATTCCAATACTTGGCGATGGCGTGCTCCGGCAGGTGGAAGTAGATGGGGGGGATGGAGGCGATGGCGTCCACCCCCAGGCTCTCGGCGTGGGCGGCCAGCTCACGGCTGTCGGCGGTGTTGTTGCAGCCCACATGGGCGATGACGGTGAGCTTGCCCTTCACCACGGCCATGACGTTCTCCAGCACCAGCTTGCGCTCGGCCACGCTCTGGTAGATGCACTCGCCGGAGGAGCCGCCCACGTACAGGCCCTTGACGCCCTTGTCCACAAAATACTGGGCCAGGTCGCGCACTGCCTGGGGAGAGATGTTGCCCTCCTTATCATAGCAGGCGTAGAAGGCGGGGATAATCCCCTGATACTTTTCCATGTTGTGCATGATAATCAACTCCAATCTTGCGGTGGCAGAGAGATCAGCCCTTCACAGCGCCCATGGCGATGCCCTGGGTGAAGTACTTCTGGAAGGCGATGAACACGATGATGATGGGGATGGAGGCCAGGGCCGCGCCGGCCATGATCAGGCCGAAGTCGTTGGACATTTCGCCCTGGAGTTTTGCAATGGCCAGGGGCAGGGTCCAGGTTTCCCGGCTGTTGAGCATGACCAGCTGGAGGAAGTAGTCGTTCCAGGTGTTCACGAAGGTGAAGATGGCCAGAGCGCCGATGCCCGGCTTGATCATGGGCAGCACCACGGTGATGAAGGTGCGCAGCTCCCCGGCGCCGTCCACCCGGGCGGCCTCCAGGATCTCGGTGGGGATGGTCTCGGAAAACTGCTTCATGAGGAACACGCCGAAGGGCCAGCCCACGGTGGGCAGGATGACCGCCCAGAGGGTGTCGTTCAGGTGGAAGATCTGGGTCATCTCCTGGTTCAGGGGGATGACGATGACCTGCTTGGGCAGGGCCATGGCGCAGATGATGATGGTGAACAGCACCGCCCGGCCGATGAAGCGCTTCTTACCCAGGGCATAGCCCGCCAGGGAGGCGGTGATGCAGGTGAGCACCATGGCGGCCACGGAGATGAACACGATGTTGAACAGCCACAGGAAGGCCGGGTTCTCAAACAGCCGCGCGTAGTTGTCCCCGGTGGGGTTCTGGGGGAACCAGATGGGCTCCCGGGCGGTGATCTCCGCGATGGGCTTGAAGGAGCCGGTGACGATCCAGTACAGCGGGAACAGGAAGAAGATGGTCACCAGGATCAGAATGATCACCACGAGGACCTTATAGCCGGTGGAAGTGCCGGTGAGGTCCACATGCTTGTTTACTTTCAAAGTTGCAGCTTTTGCACTCATCTTCTCGCACCTCCCTTAATCCGTCTTCGCCACTTTGAACTGAATGGCGGAGAAGATGGCGATGATGATGGCCAGCACCACGCCGATGGCGTTGGCATAGCCCAGATCATTCAGGGTGTAGGCAGAGTAGTACACCTGGTACATGATGGTCATGGTGGCGTTCATGGGGCCGCCGCGGGTCATCAACTGGATCAGGGCGAAGCACTGGAAGGAGTTGATGGTGGTGATGACCAGCACGTACAGGGTGGTGGGCATGATGGAGGGCCACTTGATCTTCCAGAACACCTGGAGCTTGGTGGCGCCGTCCACCTGGGCGGCCTCGATGATGGAGTTGTCCACGTTGCCCAGGGCAGCCACGTACAGCACGATGGGCTGGCCGATGGAGGTGGTGAACAGGATCACGATGATGCACATCAGGGCAGTCCTGCCCTCGCCCAGCCAGTTATAGCCGTCGGTGCCGATGAGCTTGTTGAGGATGCCGTTGTAGGGGTCCAGAATCCACTTCCACACCACGGTGATGGCCACCGAGCCGGTGACCACCGGCAGGTAGAACACGCAGCGGAAGAAGGAGCGGGCAAAGGCCTTCATCCGGTAGATGGCGGAGCCCACCCACAGGGAGAAGGCGGTGACAGTGGGCACGGCCACCACCACGATGATGACGGTGTTGATGAAGCCCTTGTGGAACACGGGGTCCTGGAACAGCTGGATGTAGTTGTCCAGGCCGACGAAGTCCTCAGCGATGTTGAGACCGCCCAGGGAGTAGTCAAACAGGCTGTAGAAGACACAGATGAACATGGGAATGACCACGAAGGCCACAAAGAAGACCAGACTGGGCAGCAGGAAGAGATAGGCCGAAGTGGTCTCCCTGCGGACCAGCGCACGGCTCATCCCGGAAGTGTGGGACGGTTTTTTCGCCTTCTTTGGCTTGACCGCCGCCGCGGCGTTTTGATCCATAACGAAATTCCCCCTCTTTTGGTTCAGGATATTCTCGGTTCCGCCCCGCCGGGCGGAAACAACTGTGCCCGCCCCCTCTCGTCAGGGAGCGGGCACAGCGTTGCACGAGGTCGGTAAAGATTCAGTTGGCAGATGGGTTAGCCGGCGATACCAGCGTTGGCCTGCTCCACATAGGCGTCAGCCGTGGTCTGCACGTCAGCGCCGTTGCCGAAGATGGGCTGCAGCAGGTTCTGCCACCACAGGGTGCGCTGCTCGACCCAGCCGCCGGTGAGGGTGTAGTAGCGGCCCAGGTAATCGCTCATCATGGCGAAGGGAGCGCGGATGTCGGCGTTCTCGTCGCCCTCGTAGATGTCGCCCCAGTCAGAGTGAGCGGGGAAGAAGGTGGTGGTCTTCACGGCCTCAACGCCGGCGGTCTCGTCGTCGCACACGAACTTGATGAAGTTCTTGGCGGCCTCGATGCGGGCCTCGTCGTTGTTGTTGAACACGCAGAAGCCGTAGGGGCCGGCCATCTCCAGCTCGGGAGTCCCGTCGTCAGAGGGGAAAGCCATGGCGAAGGGGGTGAACTGGGCCTGCTCGGCGTACTGGGTGTAGTTGGAGTAGTTCCAGCAGAAGGTCATGGCGCAGGTCTGGTTGGCGAAGGCCTGCAGCTCGTCAGAGGCCACATAGCTGGTGGACACACCCATGGTCTTGTTGTTGTACATGTCCTGGAGCAGCTCCAGCGCCTTCACGTTGTTGGCGCTGTTGATGTTGTAGGAGCTGCCGTCCTCGGTGACGAAGTAGTCGGAGTACAGGTTGTTGATCAGAGCGCGGGTGCCCTGGTCGCCGCCCTGGCCGCCGCAGTAGATGATGCCGGTCTCAGCGCAGTTGATGGTGCCGTTGTCCATGGCGGCGCGCAGAGCCTCACAGGCCTTCACGAAGTCGTCGGTGGTCCAGGTGCGGGTCTCCTCGTCGATGTACTGCAGGGCATCGGCGGCCTCAAAGGCCTCGTAGTTGATGGCCATGCAGTGGGCGGCCACCGCCAGGGGGTACATGTAGTAAGTGCCGTCCAGGTGAGACACGCTGGAGATGGACTCGGGCACGTCAGTGACGCCCTCCCACAGGTCGTCCAGGGAGACCAGCAGGCCTTCCTTGGCGTAGTTGCCGATGATGCGCTCGGGGCCCTCGAACACGATGTCAGGGGCGTTGCCAGCGGTGATCAGGTTGTTCAGCTGCTGGTCGCCGTCCTGATAGGTGACGGGAGTGACCTCGACGGTGACGTTGGGATACTTCTCGTTGAAAGCAGCGATCAGGGACTCCCAGGCGGCAATGTCGGTGAAGTTGCCGATGTTGAAGGGAGCGATGGTGATGGTGACGGGCTCACCGGCGGGCTCGCCGCCCTCGTCGGACGTGGTGGCGCCGGGGTCCTGGCTGGCAGGGGCCTGGCTGGGGGTGGTGTCGCCTCTGCAGGCGGCCAGGGCAAAGATCATTGCCAGGGCCATCAGCAGGGCGATCAGCTTTTTCATTCTCATTGGCGTGTTCCTCCTTGATGTTTTCGACGATAGAGCTTCCTGAATGCAGGAATTCGTCTGGTGAAATTGTATAAGATTACAGCGCAAAAGTCAAGAGGAATCAGGAATTATTTTTCAAATCCGCCAGGCGGACGCCGGGGGCGGAAAAAGGAGCAGCCAGCCCGGGAGCGGGATTCCCGGGCTGGCTGCGGCGCATATAACTGTTTGGAATGGGAGAAGAAAAAATAGGAATGGGAAGGAGGTCAGCTTTCCTCCGCCTGGTCGCCCTGGGGCTCGTCGGCCTCCATGTGTTTGGCGAAGGCCCGCTCCAGCAGGGGGGCGGCGCACACCGCCCACAGCCCCGGGGCCACAAAGGAGAAAATGAGCCAATAGGAGGAGATGAGGTACAAAATCACCGTCAGGGCCACCAAGAGCAGGGTGGTGGGGATGTGGGCCACCAGCAGCCGCAGGGCGGTGAGGTACAGGTTGGGCAGGGAGAAGTGGAACCGGCCCAGCAGGGGGAACAGCCAGCACACCAGCCCCACGGGGATGATGAGCAGCAGCAGGAAGTACATATAGGCCATGGTGGAGCCGGACACCTCCGCCACAACGGCGGCGGTGTAGATGCCGTGGAGGAAGTACAGCAGCACGCCAAAGGGCACCAGGATGAGGGTGGCCAGGATGCCCTGCTTCAGGTTGGTCTTCAAAGAGCGGAAGAACAGGCCGAAGGCGCCCTCCTCCTCGTGGAAGTGGAACACCCGGCACAGGGCGTGGTACAGCGCGGCGGTGGCCGGGCCGATGGTGACCACCGGGAAGCACAGCAGCAGCCACAGCAGGGACAATCCCACCACGTCCACGCACCGGGCCAGGGTGCGGAAAAAGAGATTGTCCGGGGAGAAGATGCGGTTCAAAGCGCCCACTCCTTTGTAAAATCCTTGGGAAAGGCGAAGCCTTTCCTCATAATATAGCACAGCCGGCGGGGGGCGGTCAACTGCCTTGGGGGGCTGGAACGGGGCTGAAAAAGGGGGGTGCAATTTTTTTGACAGTGTGCTATAATCGTCAAACAGAAGCGCCCGGGCCGGGACGGGGCGCGGAGAGCGAGGAACGAACACTGTGGAAAAACGACGCTTCGGAGACCGGCGGGACGGCCGCCGGGTCCGGGATCTGGACGGGCTGCACGCCATCATGCCCCACCTGATGCCCCACCGGGCGGACGCGGAGGTGTACCTGTCCGCCAAGATGGACGTCACCGACGCCCTGACCTACCTGGAGGAGAAAAACCGGGGGGAGGAGGAGTACCGGGCCACCCTGTTCCACTGCTTTGTCATGGCGGTGGCCAGGACGGTGCGAATGCGGCCGCTGCTCAACCGCTTTGTCGCCGGCCGGCGGCTGTACCAGAGGGACGAGATCACCCTGGGCTTTGTGGTGAAGCGCCGGTTTGAGGATTACAGCACCGAGAGCATGATGATCGCCACGGCCCGGGAGGACTGGACCCTGGACGCGGTGACACGGCTGGTGGTGGGCAAGGTCCACAAGGTGCGGGAGCAGAAGAGTTACGGGGTGGACGGGGCGCTCAACGCCGTGGGAAAGCTGCCCTGGTGGCTGATCATGTTCATCGCCTGGGGCTACCGCACCCTGGACTTCTTCGGCCGGGCGCCCCGCGCCCTCACCGGGGGGGACCCCAACTACGCCACCGTCCTGTTCAGCAATCTGGGCTCCATCAAGGCCCCGGCGGTGTACCATCACCTGAACAACTACGGCACCAACTCCATCCTGGTGACCATCGGCACCATCCACAAGGAGGAGGTGTTCCAGCCCGACGGCAGCCGGGCGGTGCGGGACATTGTGGAGGTGGGGGTCACCCTGGATGAGCGCATTGCCGACGGGTTTTACTTCGG
Source organism: uncultured Oscillospiraceae bacterium (assembly GCA_944385465.1). GTDB lineage: Bacteria > Bacillota > Clostridia > Oscillospirales > Oscillospiraceae > Enterenecus. The sequence continues at coordinate 7,603 of CALWXH010000005.1, forward strand.
CCGCTCCTGGAAGATTGTCCAGCATCTGCTCTCCCACCCGGAGCTGCTGGACCGGCCGCTGAAGGAGGAAATCGATTTTGAGTGCTAAAAAGACTTTTTCTGTCAAGACGCCCTGGCTGGCCGCCATGGGGGATGTGCCCGCCCACCTGGACTACCCCGCCGGCACCATGTACCAGGCGGTGGAGGAGTGCGCCCGGCGGTATCCCGACTACACCGCCTATGTGTTCATGGGCAAAAAGACCAGCTACCGCGCCATGGTGCAGGAGATCAACGTCTGCGCCCGGGCCCTGAAGGCCACCGGGGTGCGCCCCGGGGACAAGGTGACGGTGGCCCTGCCCAACTGCCCCCAGGCGGTGATCGTGTTCTACGCCATCAACCTGGTGGGGGCCATCGCCAACATGATCCACCCGCTGTCCAGCCAGGGGGAGATCGAGTTCTACCTCAAGGAGTCGGGCTCCATCTTCGCCATCACCCTGGACCAGTTCTACCACAAGTTCGAGGCCATCCGCCAGAACGTGGCCCTGGACAACATCGTCATCGCCTCCATCAAGGACGCGCTGTCCACCCCCATCAAGGCGGGGTACATGCTCACCGAGGGGCGCAAGCTCCAGAAGATCCCCAAGGACGCCCCCATCATCCGCTGGAACGAGTTCATGCGCCGGGGGCGGGGCTATCACTGGAAGTACAAAGCGGAGAAGTCCGCCCACGACCCGGCGGTCATCCTCTATTCCGGGGGGACCACCGGGGTGACCAAGGGCATCCTGCTCACCAACCTGAACTTCAACGCCCTGGGGGAGCAGGTGCTGGCCACCAACCCCATGTTCCGCCCCGGGGACAGGATGCTGGCGGTGATGCCGGTGTTCCACGGCTTCGGCCTGGGCATCTCCATCCACACCATGCTCATGAGCGGGGGGTGCTGCATCCTGGTGCCCCGGTTCACCGCGGAGAGCTACGCCAAGCTGCTGCTGAAATACCGGTGCAACTTCATCGCCGGGGTGCCCACCCTGTACGAGGCGCTGCTGCGCCTGCCCAAGATGAAGAACGCCGACCTGTCCTGCCTGAAGGGGGTGTTCTCCGGGGGCGACTCCCTGTCGGTGGAGCTGAAGAAGCGCTTTGACCGGTTCCTCTTTGACCACCACGCCTCCACCCAGGTGCGGGAGGGCTACGGCCTGACCGAGTGCGTCACCGCCTCCTGCCTCACCCCCTACCAGCAGGCCCGGGAGGGGTCCATCGGCATCCCCTTCCCGGACACCTATTACAAAATCGTGGAGCCGGGTACCCAGAAGGAGGTGCCCTATGGGAAGGACGGGGAAATCTGCCTGGCCGGCCCCACGGTGATGGTGGGCTACCTCAACCACCCGGAGGAGACCGCCCAGACCCTCCGGACCCACGCCGACGGGCTGACCTGGGTACACACCGGCGATCTGGGGAGCATGGACGAGGACGGCTTCGTCTACTTCAAGCAGCGCATCAAGCGCATGATTATCACCAGCGGCTACAACGTCTACCCCTCCCAGCTGGAGAATATCTTCGACGCCCATGAGCTGGTGCAGATGAGCTGCGTCATCGGCGTGCCCGACGAGCTGAAGATGCAGAAGGTGAAGGCCTTCATCATGCTCAAGCCGGGGGTGAGCGCCGACGAGCAGACCAAGCAGACCCTCATGGCCTATGCCCGCAAGCACATCGCCAAATACGCCCTGCCCTATGACATCGAGTTCCGCTCGGAGCTGCCCAAGACCCTGGTGGGCAAGGTGGCCTACCGGAAGCTGGAGGAAGAGGAGCTCAGCCGGCATGTGCCGGTGGGGGCGCGCTCCTGAGCCCTGGCCTCTTTCATTTGGCGGGTTCCCTTTTGCCGGAGGGTGCCGGCAAGCCCTCCGGCTTGTCGGGTCCCGCCCCGACAGGCGGGGTACTTTTTCTCGCGCAAGAGAAAGTACCCAAAGAGTGCGCATAGGGGGCGGACCCCCTATGTACCCCCGCTCAGTTGCACTGCGTGCTTCTCTTTTCGGCGTCCTTGACTCGCGGTTGCCCAGCTTCCTCCGACGGCCTCCGGCCTTGTGCGTGGCGTATGCTTTGGTCATCCCACCCCATCGGGGCGCCTGGAATGATATAGCCCTGGGGTGCGTGCGCCGTTAGAGGAACAGGCCCGCAGGCTTGAACACCATGGCCAGGCGCCCATAGGCGTGGTAGAAGTGCGGCAAGTTTCGTCGGCAAAAGGCCGGGGGCCGCCGTGCGTCGCTGGAAGTGTCAGCAGGTGTGCGCCGGTAAGAGAACACTGCACCTGTTTTACTCCCCCGTAAAACGGGGGTTCTTAGGGGGCAAGCCCTGCGTACGAGGGACGCCCTTTGTCCCGAGTTAAGCCGGGGTTGCGCCCCTAAGCCGCCCTTTGGTTCCTTTCGAGCGGTGCCGAAAGGAACTCGCCCTTCCGGGCGAAACCTCGTCGTCGCAAAGTCCGCTTTGCTTCGTTTCCGCCCGAAGACGGCGAAAACTGCGCTTCGCTTCCTTGCTTCTCCTCTCCCCGCGTCGCCACAAGCTCCATATCCTTCGCTTCCGCCTCTGGCGAAAGCTCATCCATTTCGCTGCGGCTCCTTTCCCCACAAAAGCACAACTTTTGTGGGGGCCCCAGCTATCCGCTTCGCTGGGCTTCGGCGGGGGCCCCAGATGCCCGCCGGTGCGGAAACCGGCATAAGCATGGCGTCCCACCGCCCCTGTATTCAGAAGAAAAAGGTCAGGCCCAGTGGGCCTGACCTTTTTTTACCGGAACACCCGGTTGAAATCCCGGGGCATTTTGGCGGTGAAGCGCACCTCCTGCCCGGTGCGGGGATGGCGGAAGGCCAGCTCGCCGGCGTGCAGGCACAGCCGGCCGATGGGGTTGGTGGCGGCGCCGTACTGCTTGTCCCCGGCGATGGGGCAGCCCAGCTCGGACAGGTGGACCCGGATCTGGTTTTTCCGCCCGGTGTCGATGGACAGCTCCAGCAGGCTGTACCCGTGACCGGAGCGCTTTACCTCATAGTGGGTGACGGCCTCCCTGGCGCCGGGGCCGGGCTGGCCGGAGAAGCTCAGGTGGGTTTTGGTCTCCACCAGGAAGGAGCGGATGGTGTCCGCGTCCCTGGGTGGGCGGCCCTCCACCACCGCCTGGTAGCCCCGGCGCAGGATGATGTCGTTCCACCGGGACTGGAAGAGCTCCTTGGTCTCCGGGTCCCGGGCGAACATCAGCACACCGGAGGTGTCCCGGTCCAGCCGGTGGAGGACATAGATCCGGTTGTCCACATGCTGGCTCTTCACATAGTCGGTGACGGCGTGGTAGGCGGTGCGCGTCTTCTCCTTCTCGTTGGCCACGCTGAGGAGTTTGGCGGGCTTGTTCACCACGATGAGGTGCTCGTCCTCATAGAGCAGGGGGAAGGGAAGCGCGCCGCTGCGGGGGCCGGGGGTGTCCAGGACGGACACCACCTGCCCGGGGGCCAGGGGGGTGTCAAACTGGGAGGTGGGCCGGCCGTCCACGGCGATGAGCTTCCGGGTGAGCAGGGATTTGACGTTGTTGCGGCTCTTGTCGGTGAGCACGGTGAGCAGGAAGGGGAGCAGAAGGGTCTCGTGCTCCACGGGGAAGCTCCGGGTCTTGCGGCCGGAGCGCCGGGGGGAGGTATGATCCATGGTGGGAAACCGCCTTTTCTCTCAGATAGGCCCGATGTGGGACCAGCCTTAGTGTACCATGGACGGGGGAAAAAGTCCACGGGAAAAGCGAGGGGGACAGGCAAAACAGCCCGGGGGCGGGCATAGACTTTCCAGAGGTGATGGCCGTGGCGGGGAAAAAGAACCTGTTGGAACGGGCTGCCCGGCTGCTGGATCTGCCGGGGGATGTGGTGGCCGGGCTGCCCCGGGTGGAGCTGATCGGCACGGGGGAGCTGCGCATGGAGCAGCACCAGGGCATTCTGGCCTACGGCCCGGAGGAGATCCACATCTCCGCCGGCAGCCTGGTGGTGCGGGTGAAGGGCGAGGGGCTGGAGCTGCGGGGGATGGACCCGGTGCAGCTGGTGATCACCGGGGAGATCCGCGGGGTGGAGTTCGGGTGAGCCCCGGCACGGGATCCGACAGAAGGAGGCGCCATGAAAAAACTCATCAACCTGCTGCGGGGCTATGCGGAGATCCGGGCCGACGGCCCCTTTGTGGAACGGCTTCTGAACCTGTGCGCCCAGCACCGGGTGCAGTTCTGGCGCCTGGCCTGGCTGGAAGAGACCGCCGTCGCCTTCCGGGTGGCGGTGAGGGACCTGGCGCGGCTGGAGGAGCTGGCCGGCCGGGCCGGGTGCCGGCTGCAGGTGCGTGCCCGGAAGGGGCTGGGGGCCGCCTGGCGGGGGCTGCGCCGCCGCTGGGGGTTCCTGGTGGGGCTGGCGGTCTGCCTGGCGGCGGTGAGCATACTGTCCCGGTTTGTGCTGGTGGTGGAGGTGAAGGGAAATGACACCGTGCCCACCGCCCTCATCCTCTCAGAGCTGCAGAGATTGGGGGTGCGCCCCGGGGCCTATGGCCCGGACATCGATACCAGCGCCGTGGCCAACGAGGCCCTCATCCATCTGCCCCAGCTGTCTTTCCTGGCGGTGAATCTGTATGGGTTCCGGGCGGAGGTGTCGGTGGCGGAGGCGGTGCGGGAACCGGAGATCCTGGAGAAGGATGTGCCCGCCGACGTGGTGGCCGCCGCCGACGGCATCATTCTGGACATCCAGACCAGTACCGGCCAGCCCCTGTTCCGGGACGGGGACATTGTGGCGGAGGGGGAGGTGCTCATCACGGGCACCATGGACCTGTATGAGCCGGAGGGCAGCCAGGTGGACCAGGGCTACCTGGTGGTCCACGCCGCCGGCACCGTCACCGCCCGGACCTGGCGCACCTTGGAGGAATCGGTCCCCCTCACCGCCTGGGAAAAGGTGTACACCGGGGAGGAAATTGCCCTGCGCTCCCTGCGCCTGCTGTGGGGCAGATTCGATTTTTTTCAAAACAGTAGCATTTCCACCGGAATGTATGATAAAATAACCCGGACAGAGTATCTCACCCTGTTGGGCCACACCCTTCCCCTGGGGCTGACCACCGCGGTGGTGCGCCCCTATACCCTTGCGGAGACCCAGCTGGATCAGGACCAGGCGGAGGCGCGGCTGCGCCAGGCGCTGGAGGACCGGCTGGAGCAGCTGCTGGAGCCGGGGGAGGGGAAGGTGCTGCGCCGGGATTTTGTCACCCGGGTGGAGGACGGGGTGCTCACCGTCACCCTGCTGGCCGAGTGTGAGGAGCAGATCGGCCGCACCGTGGAGCGGGAGGGGGAGACGGGGCGGTACTATGAGAGTAGAGAGTGAAGATGAAAGATTGAAGTTCCCGTTGGCGGGGACGGATGAGTTTGCCGCAGGCGGCACAAAGGAGACTTTACCATATGACAGAACAGTCCATCAGCATTGAGCGCATGGAGGAGGCCGTCAATCTCTTCGGCCTGTTCGACGAGAATATCCGCATCATTGAGCAGGAACTGGGCGTGACGGTGGTGAACCGGGAGTCCAACCTGAAGATCTCCGGGGACGGGGAGGCCGTCATGCTGGCGGTGAAGGCCATTCAGGGCCTGCTCTCCCTGTCCGCCCGGGGGGAGGCCATCAGCCAGCAGAACGTGCGCTATATCATCGAGCTGGTGCGCACGGGCAACGAGGGCAAGATAGCCCAGCTGGCGGGGGACGTGGTGTGCGTCACCGCCAAGGGCAAGCCCATCAAGGCCAAGACCATCGGCCAGCGCCGGTACGTGGAGGCCATCAAGAACCACACGGTCACCCTGGGGGTGGGCCCCGCCGGCACCGGAAAGACCTATCTGGCGGTGGCCGCGGCGGTGGCCGCCTTCCGGGAGAAGCAGATCAACCGCATCATCCTCACCCGGCCGGCGGTGGAGGCGGGGGAGCGGCTGGGCTTTCTCCCCGGGGATCTCCAGTCCAAGGTGGACCCCTATCTCCGGCCCCTGTACGACGCGCTGTTTGACATGCTGGGGGCGGAGACCTATCAGAAATACCTGGAGCGGGGCAACATCGAGGTGGCCCCCCTGGCCTATATGCGGGGGCGCACCCTGGACGACTCCTTCATCATCCTGGACGAGGCCCAGAACACCAGCCGGGAGCAGATGAAGATGTTCCTCACCCGCCTGGGCTTCGGCTCCAAGATCGTCATCACCGGGGACATCACCCAGATCGACCTGCCGGCGGACAAGGTGTCCGGCCTGCGGGAGGCCATGCGGGTGCTCAAAGGGGTGGAGGACATCTCCATCTGCCAGCTCACCGGGGCGGACGTGGTGCGCCACGTCATCGTCCAGCGGATCATCCAGGCCTATGAGGAGGATGAGAAGCGGCGGGCCGTGCGCAAAGACAACAGGAAGTGACGGCCGCGGAGCAACCGCGGAAACAGGGCGGCCGGGGCCGGGGCGGAAGGGCAGCCGGCAGAGAGAAAGGACTGGGAGAGATGGATCACGAAATTCTCATGGAGACTGAGGTGGACGGGGCGCAGCCCTATGCCGGGCTGCTGCGCCGGGTGATCCCCGCCGTTCTGGAGGCGGAGGGGGTGCCCTTCCCCTGCGAGGTGGACGTGCTGTTCACCGACGACGGGGGGATCCGCCAGATCAATCTGGAGCAGCGGGGCATCGACGCCCCCACCGATGTGCTCTCCTTCCCCATGTTTCAGCTCACCCCGGGCGTCCCCCCCACGCGGGACGAGGTGGAGGCCGACCCGGGCACCGGCCTGGTCCCCCTGGGGGACATGGTGATCTCTCTGGAGCGGGCCCGGGCCCAGGGCGAGGAATACGGCCACGGGCCGCAGCGGGAGGTGGCCTATCTGGCGGTGCACTCGGTGCTCCACCTGCTGGGATACGACCACCTGGACGAGGGGCCCATGAAGGCCCAGATGCGCGCCCGGGAGGAGGCCATCCTGGCCCGGCTGGGCTTGGAGCGGGCCTGAGAAGACAGAGAAAGAGAGCAAATGAGTATGATGATTTGGAAAAAACGGCTGCCCGGCCTGGGCCTGTGTCTGGCCATTGCCCTGGCGGCCTGGTTTGTGGTGGCATTCTTCCCTGTGCTGGAGGTGATGGGCTCGGCGGTGCTGGCCATCCTCATCGGCATGGTAGGCTGTGTTGTCATCAAGAAGAAGGACAAGCTGAAGGAGGGCATCTCCTATACCTCCAAGAAGGTGCTGCAATACGCGGTGATCCTCCTGGGGTTCGGCCTGAATCTCCAGGAGATCGGGCGGGTGGGCCTCACCAGCCTGCCCATCATCCTGTCCACCATCACCACCGCTCTGATGGCGGCCTTCCTCATGAGCCGCCTGCTGCGCCTGCGGGGGAAGACCGCCACCCTCATCGGGGTGGGGTCCTCCATCTGCGGCGGCTCGGCCATCGCCGCCGCCGCGCCGGTGATCGACGCCGACGACGAGGAGATCGCCCAGTCCATCTCGGTGATTTTCCTGTTCAATGTGCTGGCCGCCCTGATCTTCCCCACCCTGGGAGGCGCCCTGGGCCTGTCCGACATGGGCTTTGGCCTGTTCGCGGGCACAGCGGTGAACGACACCTCCTCGGTGACGGCGGCGGCCTCCACCTGGGACACGTTACATCACACCGGGGGCGCGGTGCTGGAGTACGCCACCATCGTCAAGCTCACCCGCACCCTGGCCATCATCCCCATCACCCTGGTGCTGGCCCTGCTGCGGGTGCGCCGGGCCAGAGGCGAGGGGAGCGGGGAGAGCGTGAAGGTGTCCGCCAGGTCAGTGTTTCCCATGTTCATCCTGTACTTCGTGCTGGCCTCGGTGATCACCACCGTTGTCACCGCGGTGCTCACCGGCGGGGCGCTGGAGGGGGCCAATCAGGTGTTCTCCGCCCTGAAGACCCTGAGCAAATTCTTCATTGTCATGGCCATGGCGGCCATCGGCATGAACACCGACGTGGTCAAGCTGGTGAGGACCGGCGGGCGGCCCATTCTGCTGGGGTTCACCTGTTGGGTGTGCATCACCCTGGTGAGCCTGGGGATGCAGCACCTGCTGGGGATCTGGTGAGAACTCCCTCCCGCATCGGCCGGCGCCGGGAGGCAGGCGCCGGGCAAACCGAAAACGCTCAAGAAAGTTGAGGATCATCTTATGTCAAACATCAAAAAATGCGGTATCATCGCCATTGTGGGCCGGCCCAACGTGGGCAAGTCCACCCTGACCAACACCCTGGTGGGGGAGAAGGTGGCCATCGTCTCCTCCAAGCCCCAGACCACCCGCAACCGGATCTGCGCCATCCTGAACCGGGGGGAGAGCCAATTCGTCTTTGTGGACACCCCGGGGCTGCACAAGGCCCGCACCCGGCTGGGGGACTACATGGTGAAGGTGGTCCGGCAGAGCGTGGCCGACGTGGACGGGGTGATGCTGCTGGTGGAGCCCATCCCCCACATCGGGGAGGCGGAGGCGGAGCTCATCCGCCGCATCCAGGCCCTGGGCGCTCCGGCGGCCCTGGTCATCAACAAGATCGACACGGTGGAGAAGGAGGAGCTGCTGGCGGTGATGGCCCTCTACGGCCAGGCCCACGACTGGGACGCGGTGGTGCCTATCTCCGCCCGCACCGGCGAGGGAGTGGACGAGCTGCTGCAGGTGCTGGAGCGCTGGCTGCCCCAGGGGCCCCAGCTCTTCCCCGAGGACATGGTCACCGACCAGCCGGAGCGGCAGATCATGGCGGAGATCGTCCGGGAAAAGCTGCTGCGCAATCTGGACAAGGAGATCCCCCACGGCACCGCCGTGGAGGTGACGAAATTCTCCCAGCGGGACGATGGCATCATCGACTGCCATGTGACCATCTACTGTGAAAAGGAGTCCCACAAGGGCATCATCATCGGCAAGAAGGGCGCCATGCTCAAGAAGATCTCCACCCAGGCCCGGGAGGATATGGAGGCCTTTATGGGTGCCAAGGTCTATTTGGAGACCTGGGTGAAGGTGAAGGAAAACTGGAGAGATAGCCTCAACGCCATCCAGAATTTCGGCTATACAGAGGACTGAGCTGCATTTTTTCGGGTTTCGCCCAAAATGCCCGCCGGGACGAAACCCGGCGGCCTTAGCCCTTCGGGGGCCACCCCAAGCGGCCCCGGCAAACCGGAAAGAGGGAATGGACATGCACCTGACCACCACGGCCCTTGTGCTGCGGGAAGTGAATTACAAGGAGTCGGACAAGCTGCTCACCCTGCTCACGGGGGAGGAGGGCAAGCTCACCGTCTCCGCCCGGGGGTGCCGGAAGAAGGGCAGCGCCATCGCCGCCGCCAGCCAGATGCTGGTGTACTCCGAGATGACCCTCTATGAGTTCAAGGGCCGCTGGGCGGTGAAGGAGGCCGCCATCCAGCGCCCCTTTGACGGGGTGCGCTCCGACCTGGACAAGCTGGCCCTGGCCAGCTACTTTGCCGAGGTGGCCGAGCTGCTGGCGGAGGAGGGGCAGCGGGAGCCGGAGCTGCTCTCCCTCATCCTCAACTGCCTCCACGCCCTGGACAGGCTGGATCTGCCCCTGGGTCAGGTAAAGACCGCCTTCGAGTGGAAGGCCATGGCCCTGGCGGGCTATGAGCCCATGGCGGAGGGCTGCGCCCTGTGCGGCCGGCCGGAGCCGGAGGACCCCTGCCTGCTCCTCAGCCGGGGCCTGGTGTGCTGTGCCGGCTGCCGCCCGGCGGGGGAGGGGGCCATGCCCCTCACCGGGGCGGCCCTGGCTGCCCTGGGGCACATCGTGGGGGGCGACCCCAAGCGGCTGTTCTCCTTCCGGCTGGATGAGACCTCCATGGCCCGGCTGTGCGCCGCCTCAGAGGCCTATCTGCTCACCCAGCTGGAACGGGGGTTCCGGACGCTGGATTTCTATAAGACCCTGGGAGGGAATCAGGCGTGAAAAGCGGAAATTGTGTGCTGAAGAGGACGGGGGACGCGCTGAGCCGGGTGCTATTCTTTTGCTTTGCGGCCCTGGCTGCTGCCATTTTGTGGTGGACAGCGGAAAACCTGTTCCGGGAGACGGCACCGGGGTGGATGACGCTGGTCTATCTGGGGCTGGGCGGGGCGGTGACTGCCGCGCTGGCCTGGTTGGGCTGCCTGACCGGACGATGCCGGGAGAAAACCTTTTGCCTGATCCTGCTGCTGTGCGCCCTGCTGGTGCGGTGCGCCTGGGCGGTGCTGGTGGACACTCAACCGGAGTCGGACTTTGGCAACCTGTACGCCGCGGCCGGCAAGCTGGCCCAGGGCACAAACGTCATGAAAGACAATCCATATTTCCAGCGATGGTCCTATCAGACCGGATTTGTGGCCTGGATGGCGCTGCTCATCCGGCTGTTTGGCGACAGTGTGCTGATGCTCAAGCTGTCCAACGCCCTGTTTTCCAGCCTGAGCGTGCTGCTGGTGTACCTGCTGGCCCGGCGCTTCGCCTCCCGGCAGGGCGCCGGCGGGGCGGCGCTGCTCTACCTGTTCTATCCGGGTGCCTGGCTGCTGACGCCGGTGCTCACCAACCAGCATCTGTCGGAATGCCTGCTGCTGGCGGCGGTGTATGTCTATACCATCCCCGCAGAGGGCTGGAACAAGAAGCTGCCTTTGGCGGCCGGAGCCGGGGCGCTGTTGACGCTGAGCAATGTCATCCGTCCCTCGGCGGTGGTGGCGGTGCTGGCTGTGGCCGCCGCCCTGGTGTTGCGCCTGCTGGAGAGCGGCGGGGCCCGGGGGCGCATCCAGGCCCTGGCCGTGGCGGTGCTGGCTGTAGCGGTGTACGCGGGGCTGGGAGCCGGCCTGTCCGGCCTGACCCGGGCCACCGGGCTGAATCCGGGCGGCCTGGAGAACAACCTGCCCCAGTGGAAATTTGTGCTGGGCCTGAATCAGGAAACCAATGGAAGATACAGTTTTCAGGATGCACAGATGGTGTTTGACAGTGACGACCCCCAGGAGGCGGCGCAGCAGCTGCTGAAAGAGCGGCTGGATTGCCCGCCGGGAGAACTGTTGGGGCTGATGTACCGGAAGTCGGCAAAAATGTGGGGTAGCTTTGAGGAGATGGTGTGGACCTTCACCCAAAACGTCACCGCCCGGCTGGAGGCGGGCGGGATAGACACAGGCCAGCTGTATTCCCGTTGTCAGCGGGGAATGGCGGGGTGCTATGCCTGGATCTTCCTGCTGATTGCCCTGGGGGGCGTGGGCGCCGCCCTGGGCCCGGGCCGGCACAGCACAGCGGCCCGGGTGCTGGCCCTCATCGCCCTGGCCTATTTCTGCGCCCACCTGCTGATTGAAATCCAGGTGCGCTACCGCAGCCTACTGCTGGCGGTGGCCATCCCCCTGGCCGCCCTGGGGCTGGACTGGATTCGGGCCCGCTGGAGCCGCCGGAGAGAAACGACGGCGGAACTCAAATCTGATACATGATTTTGGAGAACCCATTATGACGCAATTGTTTGAAAAATCCATCCACACCCTGGAACTGCCCCGGGTGCTGGAACTGCTGGCCCAGGAGGCGGTGACGGAGGAGGGCAAGGCGCGCTGCCAGGCCCTGCAGCCCTCCGCCCAGCGCGGCGAGGTATCCCGCCTCCAGGCCCAGACCTCGGCGGCCTTTGCCATGCTGGTAAAGGCGGGCACCCCGGGCTTTTCCGGGGTGAAGCCGGTGTCCGCCCCCCTCCAGCGGGCGGACCGGGGGGGCAGCCTGAACACCCGGGAGCTGCTGGACATCGCCCAGGTGCTGCGCTGCGCCCGCTCGGTGCGGGAGTACGGCGTGGGGGAGAGCACCGCCAGGTCGGTGTTGGACGGCTATTTCCAGTCCCTCACCCCCAACCGGTTCTTGGAGGACAAGATCACCGGGGCCATCCTCAGCGAGGAGGAGATCGCCGACGCCGCCTCCCCGGAGCTGGCGGACATCCGCCGTCACATCCGGGCGGCGGCGGGGAAGGTGCGGGACGTGCTCAGCCGGCTCATCTCCTCCAACCAGTCCAAGTATCTGCGGGAGGCCATCATCACCATGCGGGGGGGCCGGTACGTGGTGCCGGTGAAGAGCGAGCACAAAAACGACATCCCCGGCCTGGTCCACGACGTGTCCGGCTCCGGCTCCACCTTCTTCATCGAACCCATGGGGGTGGTGAACGCCAACAACGAGCTCAAGGAGCTGGAGCGCAAGGAGCAGAAGGAGATTGAGCGCATCCTGGCCGAGCTGTCCGCCGACTGCGCCAACGCTAGAGAGGCCCTCGAGGAGGACTACCGCACCCTGGTGGCCCTGGACGTGATTTTCGCCCGGGCCAAGCTGTCCTCCCGGATGGACGGGATGGAGCCCGCCCTGGGGGATCACATCGTGCTGCGCCGGGCCCGGCACCCCCTGCTGGATGCCAAGACGGCGGTGCGCAACGACCTGTCTCTGGGTGGGGAGTTTGACACCCTGGTGATCACCGGCCCCAACACCGGCGGCAAGACGGTCACCCTCAAGACCATTGGCCTGCTCACCCTCATGGCCCAGTGCGGCCTGCACATCCCCGCCGCCGACGGCTCCACCGTCAAGGTGTGCTCGGCGGTGCTGGCGGACATCGGCGACGAGCAGTCCATCGACCAGTCCTTGTCCACCTTCTCCTCCCACATGGTGAACATCGTGGGCATCCTGGGGGAGGCGGACGACCAGAGCCTCATCCTCTTCGACGAGCTGGGGGCGGGCACCGACCCGGTGGAGGGGGCGGCCCTGGCCGCCGCCATCATCGACTCCACCCGGGCCATGGGCGCCCTGGTGGCCGCCACCACCCACTACGCCGAGCTGAAGGTGTACGCCATGACCACCCCGGGGGTGGAAAACGCCTCCTGCGAGTTTGATGTGGAGACCCTGGCCCCCACTTACCGGGTGCTCATCGGAGTGCCGGGCAAGTCTAACGCCTTCGCCATCTCCCGGCGGCTGGGCCTGCCCGACGCCATCATCCAGAAGGCCGCCGACCGCATCGACGCGGAAAATGTCCGCTTTGAGGATGTGCTGTCCCAGCTGGAGGCCCAGCGCCAGGCCATGGAAAAGGATCGGGAGGAGGCCGGGCGGCTGCGCCGGGAGATGGAGCGGGACCGGGCCCAGGCGGAGGAGTACCGGGCGCGCATCGAGGAGGAGCGGCGCAAGGCCACGGAGAAGGCCCAGGCGGAGGCCCGGGCCATCCTCCAGCAGGCCCGGGACACCGCCGACCAGACCTTCAAGGAGCTCAACGAGATGCGCCGCCGCCAGGAGCGGGAGGGGGCCGGGCTGGACGACAACGACCAGCGCTCCGCCCTGCGCCGCCGGCTCAATGAGGCGGAGGCCGCCCTGGGCGGCCGGGAAGAGGAGCTGCCCCCGCCGCCCCCCACCCGGGACGCGGTGGCCGGGGACACGGTGGAGCTCTTGAAGACCGGCACCCAGGCGGAGGTGGTGGCGGTGAACAAGGACGGCACCCTCCAGCTCCAGGCGGGCATCCTCAAGCTCAAGGCCCGCCAGGACGAGGTGCGGGTGCTGGAGGAGGTCACCGCCCGGAAAAAGCAGAGCCAGAAGGACAGGCAGCGCCAGGCGGCCACGGTGAAGCACGCCTTCCGGGCGGGGGCGGCCAAGGCGGAGCTGGACCTGCGGGGAAAGATGGTGGACGAGGCCCTGGGGGAGGTGGACCTGTTTCTGGACAACGCCCTCATGGGCAAGCTGGAGACGGTGACCATCATCCACGGCAAGGGCACCGGCGCGCTGCGCAAGGCGGTGCGGGAGCACCTGAAGGGCAGCCGTTATGTGAAGAGCTTCCGCCCCGGCGCCTACGGCGAGGGAGAAGATGGCGTCACGGTGGTGACCCTGCGGTGACAACGCCTCCAATCCCCCGTCTCCCCCGGAGGGCGGAGGGGGCATCCGGGGGAACTGGTTCCCCCGGAAGGCGCGGCCTTCGCCCGGCGAAAGACTTCCCGCAGGAGGTCTCCGCGCCTGGAGGACGGGGTCACGGTGGTGACCCTGCGGTGACGGCGGAGCCGGGGAAATGCTCCGCCTCCCCGGTGGGATAAGTCAAATGCTTAACGATTTTTACCAAAGGGCAGGCTGCGATTTGTGTAAAATGCTGTTGACGGTGGGGGGCAAATTTGGTACACTTAGCATGTGAAAATTTCGGGGAGATGCGTGGCAGCGCGGTACCCCAATCCGAGATTTTTGATGGAGGGAATCGTTCATGTTTATGAAAGAAACCGTTGTCAACAACCAGGTTGGCCTGCATGCCCGTCCCGCTACCTTCTTCATTCAGAAAGCCAATGAGTTCAAGAGCTCTGTGTGGGTGGAGAAGGACGAGCGCCGCGTCAATGCCAAGAGCCTGCTGGGCGTGCTCTCCCTGGGCATTGTGAAGGGCACCACCATTAACCTGATTGCCGATGGCCCCGATGAGGAAGAGGCTGTGAACGCGCTGGTGGAGCTGATCAACTCTGATTTCTCCGAGTAAGCGCAGCGCGGCGGTATTGTGAAAACCTGCGGAGGATCGCCAGGCGGCGGTCCTCCGCGATTTTTTGCGGCCCGCGCCGCCCGGCGGAGGGGTCAGGGGAGCCCACGCCGGCGGAAAAGAAAATGCGGAAAAAGAAAAAATAATGCTTGACAAAGGCGGCGCGGCACTGGTATAATACACCTTGCGTTGAGGCCGACCGGCCCTGCGCGGTACGATCCTTGGGGGTATAGCTCAGCTGGGAGAGCGCTTGAATGGCATTCAAGAGGTCAGCGGTTCGATCCCGCTTATCTCCACCAAAGGTATAGAGAAAGCCCTGGGGTTTATCCCCGGGGCTTTTTCTGATTTCTGTACCGCCTCGGGCCGGGGCCCCGCTTGGGGATGCCGGGACGGAGGTGAGGGCGCGGTGACATTTGAAGAACTGCGGGACAAGGCCCACTCCCTCTCCCAAACGCCCATGGCGTTTGGGGACCCGGGCGATCAATATCCTCGGCGGAAGTGAATTCCGCCTGTGGCAGCGGCCCGCGGGGCCGCTGGACGCGCTGGCGCGCGGCTCGCTGGCGCTCACGCGGCAGGGAGCGGACATGGGCGCGCTGTCTGGGACGGAGGTGAGGGCGCGGTGACATTTGAAGAACTGCGGGACAAGGCCCACTCCCTGCCGCTGAAGCCGGGGGTGTACATCATGCAGAACGCCCAGAGCCAGGTGATCTATGTGGGCAAGGCCAAGGCGCTGCGCAACCGGGTGAGCCAGTATTTCCAGGACCAGTCCCGGCACAATGCCAAGACCCGGGCCATGGTGGCCCAGATCGACCACTTTGACGTCATCGTGGTCCAGTCCGAGTTCGAGGCCCTGGTGCTGGAGTGCGCCCTCATCAAGCGCCACATGCCCCGGTACAACATCCTGCTCAAGGACTCCAAGGGCTACCCCTACATCCGCCTGAGCGTGGGGGAGGAGTACCCCCGCTTTTCCCTGGCCAACCGGGCGGCGGAGGACGGGGCCCGGTATTTCGGCCCCTACGGCAGCCGGGGGGCCAGCCAGGGGATCATCGACGCGCTGCGGCAGGCCCTGCGCCTGCCCTCCTGCAGCCGGAAATTCCCCCGGGACATCGGGAAGGAGCGGCCCTGCCTGAACTACCACATGGGGGTGTGCGAGGGCTATTGCCGCCCCGAGATGGACCAGGGCCAGTACCGCCGGTCCGTGGACCAGGCCGTGCGCCTGCTGGAGGGCAAGCTGGACGAGGTGGTGGACGAGCTGTCCGCCGAGATGGAGGGGGCGGCGGAGGAGCTGAACTTCGAGCGGGCCGCCCAGCTGCGGGACCGGATCCGCTCCATCCAGCTGCTGAGCAAGCGGCAGAAGGCGGTGGCCGGCTCCCTGGCGGACACCGATGTGGTGGGCTACTGGCGGGGGGAGGCCAAGAGCTGCTTCGTGGTGCTCCACTACATGGGGGGCGAGCTGGCGGCCAAGGACTGGCAGCTGCTCCCCCTGCCCATGGAGGATGAGCAGACCACCGTGTCCACCCTGGCCGCCCAGTATTACGGCGGCCGCATCGCCCTGCCCAGGCAGATCCTGCTGCCCTGCGACATCGACGAGCAGGCGGAGCTGGCCCGGATGCTCACCCAGGCGGTGGGCCGCAAGGTGGAGGTGCTCACCCCCCAGCGGGGGGCCAAGATGGAGCTGGTGCGCCTGGCCAACGAGAACGCCCGGGAGGAGGTGGAGCGGGCCACCTCCGCCGAGGAGCGCCGCTCCAAGCTCACCCAGGCCCTGGGGGCCCTGCTGGGCCTGCCCCAGCCCCCCCACCGGGTGGAGGCCTTCGACATCTCCAACACGGGCAGCTCGGACATCGTGGCCTCCATGACCGTACATATCGACGGCCGGCCCCTGAAGCGGGATTACCGGCATTTCAAGCTCAAGGACATGCCCCACGCCGACGACTACGCCTCCATGGAGCAGGTGGTGCGCCGGCGGTTCCAGCGGTATCTGGACGGGGATGAGAAGTTCGGCCAGCTGCCCGACCTGCTGCTCATCGACGGCGGGGCGGGCCAGGTGAAGGCGGCCCAGGCCGCCATGGAGGCGGTGGGCATCCACATCCCCGCCTACGGCATGGTGAAGGACGGCCGGCACCGCACCCGGGCCCTGGCGGCGGCGGACGGGCGGGAGATCGGCCTGCAGCAGAACCAGGCCCTGTTTGCCCTGGTGGGCCGCATCCAGGAGGAGACCCACCGCTTTGCCATTGAGTTTCACCGCCGGCAGCAGGCCGCCCACCTGAAGGGCTCCGCCCTGGACGGCATCCCCGGGGTGGGCCCCACCCGGAAAACGGCCCTGCTCAAGCACTTCAAGAGTGTGCGGGCGGTGCGGGCGGCCAGCGTGGAACAGCTGGCGGAAGTGGTGCCCCGGCCCGCCGCCCAGGCGGTGTACGACCATTTTCACCCAGAGAAGGAGGACACGCCATGCGGGTCATCACAGGAAGCGCCCGGGGAAAGCGGCTGAAGGAGCTGCCAGGGCTGGACACCCGGCCCACCACCGACCGGGTGAAGGAGGGGCTGTTCAGCGCCATCCAGTTTGACATTGAGGGGCGGCGGGTGCTGGACCTGTTCGCCGGCACCGGCCAGCTGGGCATCGAGGCCCTGAGCCGGGGGGCGGCCTTCTGCGACTTTGTGGACGCCGCCCCGGCGGCCATGAAGGTGGTGCGGGAGAATGTGCGCGCCTGCGGCCTTGCCGACCGGGCGGCCTTCCATCAGAAGGACTACGCTGCCTTCCTGACGGGAGCGGGCGGGAAGTACGGGCTGATCTTCCTGGACCCGCCCTACGCCTCCGGAGCGCTGGAGCGGGCGCTGGAACGGATTGCGGAGATTGACATTGTAGCGGGAAATGGTATAATAGTTTGCGAAAGTCCGGCGGAACGCCTGCTGCCGGAGCTGCCTGCCCCCTATGAGAAGGGCAGGGACTACCGGTATGGGAAGATCAAGCTCACCCTGTACCGCAGGAGCGTGTGAGGCATGAGACGAGCGATTTACCCCGGCAGCTTTGACCCGGTGACCCTGGGACATCTGAACATCATCAAGCGGGCTGCCGCCATGTTCGATGAACTGATCGTGTGCGTGAGCGTCAACTCCGCAAAGCCCAGCGGCCTGTTCCAGCCCCAGGAGCGGGTGGAGCTGCTGCGCCGGGTGACCGAGGGGCTGCCCAATGTGCGGGTGGACTGCTGGGATGGACTGGTGGCGGACTACGCCAAGGCCCATCAGGCCCGGGTGCTGGTGAAGGGGCTGCGGGCGGTGTCCGACTACGAGTCGGAGATCCAGATGGCCATGCTCAACACCAAGCTGTACTCCCGGCTGGATACGGTGTTCCTCTATACCCGCCCCAAGTACGCATACCTCAGCTCCACCGTGGTGAAGGAAATGGCCCGGTATGGAGCGGATCTGTCCGATTTTGTGCCGAGACAGATCATTGAGGATGTAAAACAAAAGGTAAACAGTACACAGGAAAGGATGTGACCAGGAATGGCAACGGCTGTGGATGAACTGCTGGACATGCTGTTCGACATGATTGATGAGGCAAAGAACGCGCCGCTGAGCAGCGAGAAGTGCATCATTGAGCGGGACAAGGCCCTGGATCTCATTGAGGACATCAAGGCCCAGTTCCCCGTGGAGCTGGCGGAGGCCAAAAAGGTGCTCAATGCCCGCAACGAATATGTCACCGCCGCCAAGCGGGAGGCGGAGGAGATCCGCAAGCGGGCGGAGGCGGAGGCCGAGCACCGGGTGGAAGAGGCCCAGGTGACCATCCAGGCCCGGCAGAAGGCGGGGGAGATCCTCACCCAGGCGGAGGAGAAGGCCAAGCAGGTGCGCCGGGCGGCCAACGAGTACTGCGAGGACGTGCTGCGCCGCACGGAAGAGGCCCTGGCCGATGCCCACTCCGAGATGCGCCAGGTCCACACCCGGTTCCGCGCCGCCATGGGTCCCGCCGGCGGGAGCGGCTCCGCCTCGGCCGGCAGCCGCATCTACGATGCGGAGGCAGAGGAAAACTGAATCCGGAGCAAACGACAAAGCGCCCCAGCCACGCGGCTGGGGCGCTTTTTGTCATACGGGGGGATTGCGGATCTCCGCGTCCGCCTTGGTGGAGTACACGCCGGTGGCAAAGGCCAGCACCCGCTCCGGCTCCTCCGGGAGAAACAGCTGCGCCGTGAGCTGGGAGGAGGTGCGGCCGAACACGACCATGTTCGTGCGCACATGCACCGTGCGCTCCAGGGGCACGGGCCGGGTGTAATTGACCGTCATGCTGATGGTGGGGGTGCCGTGGCCGCAGAGGCTGCAACAGAGGATGCCCATGGTGCTGTCCAGCAGCACGGCGGTCATCCCGCCGTGGAGCACGTGCATGGGGTTGGACATCCAGGCCTTGGTCTCATAGGACAGCTCCAGCTGGAGACTGGGCCCGTCACACCGGACAAAGCGGGGCACCAGATCGGTGCCCGGCAGGTTCCGGTGGGAGCCTGCCAGGCGGCTTTGCATGGCCCGCTCCACCGCCTGCTGGAATTCCTGGGTCGACAGTTCTTTGTGCATGGGAAAATTCCTCCGATTTCACCGAGTTGCGATAATGTCCGCATTATATCACTAAAATTCAGGGGATACAAGGTGCGGAAGGGAGAAAATGGCCCCCATGACGGAGGGGGGCATGTGAAAATGTGCGGAGAGAATCCTGTGAAACTACCCCTTGACTTTTGCGCTTAAAAGCGTTAAACTACCAGAAACGGAAGGAGGTGCGCGCATGGCACAGGTCCGGTTCGGGTATGCATACGGGTATTACCGCTATTGCGATAGCGGCCCTTTGTGATGCCCTGAAACGGTTTGCCATGAGACGCGCGGGATGTGTGCGGCTGCCATTTGGGGCGGCCGCCTTTTGTTTTGCGGAAAAATCCAAGGGAGGACAGCAAGATGGTCGTAGTGATGAAGCAGGGGTTTTCCCAGGCGCAGATGGACGAGGTAAAGCGGGCCATGGAGGCCGGCGGCGTGCGAGTGATGGTGTCCCGGGGGGCCCACACCACCATCCTGGGGGCCGAGGGAGATACCGGCGGGCTGGATCAGGAGCAGCTGGGGCAGCTGCCCGGCGTGGAGCGTGTGATGCGGGTGAGCGAGCCCTACAAGAAGGCCAACCGGAAGTTCCACCCGGACGACTCGGTGATCCACCTGGGCGGCGGCGTACAGGTGGGGGGACGGAAGCTGGCGGTGATCGCCGGCCCCTGCTCGGTGGAGAGCCGGGAGCAGATAATCGGCGTGGCCGGGGCCGTCCAGACCGCCGGAGCGGCGGCCCTGCGGGGGGGCGCCTACAAGCCCCGTACCTCCCCCTACGCCTTCCAGGGCAAGGGAGAGGAGGGTATCCGGCTGCTCCGGGAGGCCCGGCAGGCCACCGGCCTGCCCATCGTCACCGAGCTGATGAGCTCCGACCAGCTGCCCCTGTTTGAAGAGGGGGTGGACGTGATCCAGATCGGTGCCCGGAACATGCAGAACTTTGACCTGCTGAAAAAGGTGGGGCGCACCCGCAAGCCCATCCTCCTCAAGCGGGGGCTGTCGGCCACCATCGAGGAGTGGCTGATGAGCGCGGAGTACGTCATGAGCGAGGGCAACCCCAACGTCATCCTGTGCGAGCGGGGCATCCGCACCTTTGAGACCTACACCCGCAACACCCTGGACCTGTCGGCGGTGCTGGCGGTCAAGCAGCTCAGCCATCTGCCGGTGGTGGTGGACCCCTCCCACGCCTGCGGCCGGGCCTGGATGGTGGAGGGGATGGCGGTGGCGGCGGTGGCCGCCGGGGCGGACGGGCTGCTCATCGAGGTGCACAACGATCCCCCCAACGCCCTGTGCGACGGGCAGCAGTCCCTGACGCCGGAACAGTTTGCCGCCCTGATGGACAAGGTGCGTGCCGTGGCCCACTGCGTGGGCCGGGAGGTGTGAGAGATGGACAGACAGAGACAGATTCTGGTGGTGGGCCTGGGCCTCATCGGCGGCTCCCTGGCCCTGGCATTGCAGGGCTTTGAGGACTACCTGGTGGTGGGGGGTGTGCGATCCCGGAGCACCTACCAAAAGGCGGTGGAGCGCCGGGTGGCCCAGAAGGTCACCTTCCACCCGGAGGAGGAGCTGGAAAAGTCGGACGTGGTCATCCTGTGCCAGGACCCCCAGGGCATCATGGACTTCCTCCGGGACCACCGGGAGAAGTTCCGGCCGGGCAGCCTGGTGCTGGATGTGTGCGGCATCAAGACCGCCATCATGGAGGCGGCCGACTGCCTGCCCGAGGGGGTGGACTTCATCGGCTGCCACCCCATGGCGGGCAAGGAGGTGTCCGGCATTGACCACGCCGAGGCCACCCTCTTCCGCAACACCCACTTCATCATCACCCCCCGGGCGGACAGCACGCCGGAACACCTGGAACTGCTCTCCCGCATGGCGGCCCACTGCCAGTTCCGGGACGTGGTGAGCACTACCTGCGCCCGCCACGACGGGATGATCGCCTACACCAGCCAGCTCATGCACGTCATCGCCCTGTCGGTGTGCGACAGCGAGCAGCTGTTCACCTGCATGGGCTTTGAGGGGGGCTCCTTCCGGGACTGCACCCGGGTGGCCGCCCTGGACGTGCCGCTGTGGACCCAGCTGTTCACCCTCAACGCCCCCGCCCTCACCCGGGTGGTGGAGGAGCTGGAGGGCCGGCTGCGCGCCTACCGCCAGGCCATCGCCGCCGGCGACCGGGAGGCGCTGGCGGCCATGCTGGAGCACGCCGCCGGCCGCAAGAAGCAGCGCAACTTCGAGCAGGCCCGGGGGGACGACGTTCACGTCGGGTTTTGAGGAAAAATTTAAAGAATCTTTATTTGACGGGAGGGAACCGGGGTGTTAGACTGTTGATAACGCCTGGGGGACTCAGCCTATTTCAGACCGGGCGGGGTGGAGGCCTGTATGGATAAGAAGTTGTTCAAACAGCTGATCTTGCTGATCACCTTTTCCGTGGTGCTGGTGGCGTTCCTGGTGAAGCTGGACGCGGTGGGCAGCTGGGTCAGCCGGATGCTGGGCGCCTTTGCCCCGCTGTTTATCGGCATTGCCATCGCCTTTGTGCTCCACCGGCCCTGCAATTTCTTTGCCCGGATCTATGAGGCCCATCTGCCGGGGAGGGGCAAGCGGGCCGCCCGGGGGCTGGCGGTGGCCACCTCCTATGTGATCCTGCTGGCGGTCATCGCCGTGCTCATCGCCCTGGTGGTGCCCGAGATCATCAAGAGCCTGGAAAACTTCGTGAGCAATATGAACACCTACGGCTCCAACTTCCAGGGGCTCATCGACTTCGTGGTGGAGGAGTTCCAGCTGGACGCCCTGGCCGACCTGAACTTCACCGGGGCCATTGACGACCTCAACAGCGTGCTCTCCCAGCTGCTGGAGGTGCTCAGGGACGCGCTGCCCCACCTGATCTCCGCCACCAGCGTGGTGGTGCAGGGGGTGATCACCGGGGTGCTGGCTGTGGTCTTCTCGGTGTATATGCTCTATGGCGCGCCCAAGCTGCTCTCCCAGTGCCGGCGGCTGGCCGTGACCTATCTGCCCCGGCGGGTGCGGGACCCCTTCCTCTCGGTGGTGCGGCTGACGGCGGACACCTTTACCCGGTATGTCACCGGCCAGGTCACCGAGGCGTGCATCCTGGGCTGCCTGTGCTTTGTGGGCATGTGCATCTTCCGCTTTGACTACGCCCCCCTCATCTCCATTATCATCGGGGTGTCCGCCCTGATCCCGGTGGCGGGGGCCTATATCGGGGCCATTGTGGCCGTTGTGCTGCTGGTGCTCATCGACCCCATTCAGGCCCTGCTGTTCCTGATTTTCCTGGTGGTGCTCCAGCAGCTGGAGGGCAACCTCATCTACCCCAAGGTGGTGGGTACCAGCATCGGGCTGCCCGGCGTGTGGGTGCTGGCGGCGGTGACGGTGGGCAGCGTGCTCATGGGGTTTTTGGGGCTGGTCATCAGCGTGCCCATTACGGCGGTGATCTACACCCTGCTGCAGCGCGACCTGCGCGCCCGGGCGGCGGGAAAGAAGAAAACGGTATCCCAGCTTGCCGAGCCGTCCGATGGGGAGGATTCCCCCGGGGAACAGGGGAAAAAAGAGTGATATTATCCGGACAAACTCCATAGGATGGAGACAAGACCATCTACAGGAAGGAGTTGTCCGCAATGGGTTATGAGAATGGGATCGGAGCGCCCCACCATGTGGCGCTGGAGGAGCGGCGCAGCCTGACCGTGTCCGGCGTGGAGGATGTGGAGCGGTTTGACGAGAATGCCATCGTCCTGTCCACCTCCCAGGGAACCATGGTGGTGTCCGGCAGCCAGCTGCACATCGAAAAACTGTCCCTGGACGGCGGGGATCTGAAGGTGGAGGGAGAGATTGACGCCATCTCCTACGAGGAGGACCAGCGCGCCGGTCGGGGCGGATTCTTCTCCCGGCTGCTGCGCTGAATCCATGGGAGTGGACATCCCGACCCAGGCCGCTCTGTTCGGGCAGGGCGTTCTGCTGGGGGCCCTGCTGGGGCTGGTGTATGATGTCATGCGGGCGGCCCGCCGCGCCACAGGGTGCCGGTGGCTGGCGTTTCTGCTGGACCTGGCGTTCTGGATCGGGACCACGTGGACCCTGTTCCTGTTTGCCCTGGTCCGGGGGGATGGGCGGATCCAGGTTTTTTACCTGGTGGCACTGGCCTTGGGGGGCGGGGGATACCTGCTCACCCTGAGCCGACTGACGATGCCGGTTTTCCTGGGCATGTTCCGGCTGCTGGGCCGTCTGTGGAGGCTTTTCACCACCCCGATCCGGGCCGCGGGCCGCGGCGCAAAAAAATTTTCAGAAAAACGAAAAAAACACTTTCAAAATTGGCTGGCATGGTATAAAATAAACGTGCTATACAATTCAGCGGGCGACAGAGGAAAGGAGCGTGCCGACCATGAAGGTAAAACGGGCGGGATTGGGCACTAAATTGCTGGTGCTGGTTTTGCTGGCCGCCGCGGTGATCGCGCTGCTTTCCCTGCAGTCCCAGCTGCGTCAGGCCCAGGCGGACCGGGATGTGCTCAGCGCCCAGGTGCAGGAGCAGGAAGAGATCAACGCCGCGCTGGCTGACGACATTGCCAACAGTGATGACCCGGAGTATCTGGCCAACATCGCCAGGATCAAGCTGGGTCTGCTGAAGCCGGACGAAATCGAGTTTGTCGATACGTCCCATTAAATGAAAACGCACAGGGAGAGGGAACAAAGAGATCTATGGGGTTTGAAGTTGGTTCTATTCTGGAAGGAAAGGTGAGTGGGATCACCAAATTTGGCGCCTTCGTGACACTGCCGGAAAATCGCTCCGGTCTGGTACATATTTCGGAGATCGCCTACTCGTATGTCAATGATGTTCACGACCATCTCACGGAAGGCCAGACGGTGACCGTGAAGGTGATCGGCATCGACGAGAACAATCGCATCAATCTGTCCATCAAGCAGGCGTTGCCTCAGCCGCCCCGCCAGGAGCGGGGGCCTGGCCGCCGGCCCGCGGGTGGCCAGGGCATGGAGCGCCGTCCCATGAACCGGCGGCCCGCCCCTGTGTTCCAGGGGGAGGCGGTGCAGCCTAAGGGGCCGGCCAGCTTTGAGGACCAGCTCAAACAATTTATGGCCAGCTCTGACAGCAAGCTGTCTGAGCTGCACATGACCGAGAAGCGCGGCAGCCGCCGCGGCAGACGGTAAGAGCCGAAAGGGCGGGCGTGAGCCCGCCCTTTTTTGCAGGCTTGCGCCCCCTCGCCTTTTGCCGGAAAGTGCCGGCAGGCACTATGGGTTGCCGGTTCCCGCACCGGCGGGCGGTAACGCACCACGGATGGTGCGTCTCAGGTTTCGCCCAGGGCGAGTTCCTTTTGGCACGGGCCAAAAGGAACCAAAAGCCCGCTCTTTTTCAGATAGGAGCGATGAGATAGGAGAGATTCCGTCTGGATTCCTCTGCCTCTTTGCCGGAGGGTTCCGGCAAGCTCTCAAGATTGCCGGTTCCCGCACCGGCGGGCGGGGTACTTTCTCTTGCACCAGAGAAAGTACCCAAAGAGCGTGTCCAGGGGGAGGACCCCCTGGATACCCCCCGCTCAGTTGGGGTGCGCTCCTCTCTTTCCGGCGTCCGTCATCGACACGTATCCCACGCACGGCGGCCTCCGGCCTTTTGCCGACTTGACTTGCCGCGCTTCGGCGCCGCCTATGGGCGCCTGGTGCGGGCGAACAGACTGGGGGGGGCTTGCGCTCTAACGGCGCACACACCGAAGTGCCCTGCCAGTTTAGGCGCCTATCCTGGGCCGCAGGCACCAAAGCATAAGGTCGCACAAGGCCGTAGGCCGCCGGAGGAACCGGCGCAACCGCGGGTTTCGGATGCCGGAAAGAGAAGCAGGGAGGTCTGCTGAACAGGGGGGGATACCCAAGGGGGGTACGCCCCCCTTCGGGCGCGCTTTTGGTGACTTTTCTCGCGTAAGAAAAGTCACCCCAGCGGAGCGTCGCTCCCGCCGCCCGCAGGCGGCAAAATTCTCTTTGCCTGCTTTCTGCGCGGGCAGAAAGAAACTCGCCCTGGGGGCGAACCCCCAAAATCTATGGCTCAGGCGCTTCTATATAAAAAGCGGCGCCTCCCCGGCATGGCCGGGAAAGCGCCAAAGGTTTTGTCGCGCGGGAGAATGGAATGACCGCATGGGCCAGGCGCCCATGCCGCGGCTTCAACCGCAGCTTCATGATACCACAGCCGGAAGAAAAACTTTGTCGGAAGGTGGGAGGATTATGCTGATCTTCAACGGAGTGATCCACACCATGGATGGAGAGACCATAGACAGCGGCTTCGTCCAGGTGAAGGGCACGGCCATTGTCCAGGTGGGCCACATGAGCCAGCTGCCCCCGGGGGCGGAGCTGGATCACCAGGTCATTGACGCCAGGGGAGGGCATGTCCTCCCGGGGCTGCTGGACATCCACTGCCATCTGGGGCTGTACGGATCCGGGACGGGCTTTGAGGGGGACGACCTGAATGAGGCCCATGACCCCTGCACCCCTCAGCTCCGGGCCCTGGACGCCGTCAACCCCCTGGACCCGGATTTCCGGGAGGCCCGGCGGGCAGGGGTGACGACGGTGCTCACCGGCCCCGGCTCCACCAACCCCATCGCCGGGCAGTCGGTGCTGCTCAAGACCACGGGGCGGGTGGTGGACCGGATGGTGGTGCGCGCTCCGGCCTGCATGAAATTTGCCCTGGGGGAGAACCCCAAGACCACCTACCATAAGCGGGGGGCGGGGCCCATGACCCGCATGGCCACCGCCGCCCTCATCCGGGAGACCCTCACCCGGGCCTCGGACTACCAGCTGAAGTGGGAGCGGGCCCAGGCCAGCCAGGAGGAGGACGAG
The DNA here is from genome assembly GCA_944385465.1 of uncultured Oscillospiraceae bacterium. GTDB lineage: Bacteria > Bacillota > Clostridia > Oscillospirales > Oscillospiraceae > Enterenecus. The sequence continues at coordinate 33,405 of CALWXH010000005.1, forward strand.
CCGGAGTTCGACGCCAAGCTGGACGCCCTGCGCCCGGTGATGTCTGGGCGGCTGCCCGCCCACTTCCACGCCCACCGGGCGGATGACATCGTCACCGCCACCCGGCTGGCCCGGGAGTTCGGCCTGGAGTGCGTCATCGTCCACGGCACCGAGGGCCATCTCATCGCCGACTACCTGGCCAAGGAGGGGGTGCCGGTGATCACCGGCCCCTGTCTCACCCACCGCTCCAAGCCGGAGCTGGCCCACCTCACCATGGAGAATACCGCGGTGCTGGCCCAGGCCGGCGTGCAGGTGGCCATCTGCACCGACCACCCCGAGACCCCCATCCAGCACCTGCTGCTGTGCGCCGCCCTGGCGGCCAGGGCGGGGATGGATGAGGAGGAGGCCCTGGCGGCGGTGACCATCAACGCCGCCTGCATCGCCGGAGAGGGAGACCGGCTGGGCTCCCTGACGGAGGGAAAGGACGCCGATATCCTGGTGATGGACGGCCATCCCCTGGACTGGCGCAGCAAAATCACACATGTGCTCATTGACGGACAGGAGGTAACCCAGGTATGATCCGGGACATTCAGGCAAAGACCATTTCAGACACCATCCGGGCTCTCTGCATCCAGGCCAACACGGTGCTGCCCGACGACCTGCGCCGGGCCATCTGCGCCGCCCGGGAGACCGAGCCCTCCCCGGTGGGACAGGCCATCCTGGGAGATCTGCGGGAGAACTACGAGTTTGCCCAGGAGAAGGGGCTGCCCATCTGCCAGGACACCGGCATGGCGGTGGTCTTTCTGGACTGGGGCCAGGACTGCCACCTCACCGGGGGCAGCCTGGAGGAGGCGGTGAACGACGGGGTGGCCCGGGGCTATGTGGAGGGCCATCTGCGCCTGTCCACCGTGGGCGACCCCCTGCGCCGGGTGAACACCAACAACAATACCCCCGCCATCCTGCACCTGCGCATGGTGCCCGGGGACAAGGTGGACATCACCGTGGCCCCCAAGGGGTTCGGCAGTGAGAATATGACCAAGCTGAAGATGTTCAACCCCTCGGTGAGCCAGGAGCAGGTAGAGGACTTTATTGTGGAGTGCGTTTCCGTGGCCGGCTCCAACCCCTGCCCGCCGGTGGTGGTGGGCGTGGGCCTGGGGGGCACCTCCGAGGTGGCGGCGGGCCTGGCCAAGCGGGCCCTGCTGCGCCCGGCGGGGGAGTGGAACCCGGACCCCTTCTACCGGGAGATGGAACAGCGGCTGCTGGAGCGGATCAACCGCCTGGGCATCGGGCCCCAGGGCATGGGAGGGGCCACCACGGCGCTGAGCGTGGCCATCCTCACCTGCGGCACCCACATCGCGGGGCTGCCCTGCGCGGTGAACCTGGGCTGCCACGTGACCCGGCATGCACACACACAGCTTTGAACGGCGGCGGGAGGCGGAGGCCTCCCGCCGCTTTTTATTTTGAGTTTGGCCGGGATGTTTTGCCTCTGGTGCGTCCCTTTTGCCGGAAAGTTCCGGCAGGCCCTTGGGGTTTTGCCGGTTCCCGCACCGGCGGGCGGGGTACTTTCTCTTGCGCAAGAGAAAGTACCCAAAGAGTGCGCATAGGGGGCGGCCCCCCTATGCACCCCCCGCTCAGTTGGGGTGCGCCCTTCTCTTTCCGGCGTCCTGAACCCGCGGCTGCGCCGGTTCCCCCGACGGCCTCCGGCCTCCTGCATCCGTATGCTTTGGTGCCTGCGGCCCAGGATAGGCGCCTAAACTGGCAGGGCACTTCGGTGTGTGCGCCGTTAGAGGCACAGACCCGCAGGCTTGAACACCGAGATTAGGCGCCCATAGGCGGCGCAGAAGTGGGGCAAGTTTGGTGGCACCAGGGCGGAGCCCGCCGAGGGGTGCGCAGAGCGTCGATACTGTGCGCCGGGCGTTAGAGGGACGCACCGATTCTGCTCCCCCGTAAACCGGGGGTTCTTAGGGGGGCAAATCCTGGAGGACGCCCTTTGTCCGATGGATTTGTCCCCCTATGCGCGTCTTTGCCTACTTTCTGCGCGCGCAGAAAGTAGGTCGCCCTTCCGGGCGAAACCTCGTCGTCGCAAAGTCCGCTTAGCTTCGTTTCCGCCCAAGGACGGCGAAAACTTCGCCCGCTCCCTTGCTCCTCCTCTCCCCGCGTCGCCACAAGCTCCATATCCTTTGCTTCCGCCTCTGGCGAAAGCTCATCCATTTCGCTGCGGCTCCTTTCCCCACAAAAGCCCTGCTTTTGTGGGGGCCCCAGCTATCCGCTTCGCTGGGTTTCGGCGGGGGCCCCAGATGCCCGCCGGTGCGGGAACCGGCAACCAAAGGGCTCCGGGCACCCGCCGGCGAAAGAATCGGGGGAACGGGGGCGCAGCCCCAGAAATTTTTTGTGAATTTCGCATAAAACTATGGCGCAAATTGGAAAGCTGTGTTACAATAATTGCAAGGAGCGGCCCGGCCCCCTTTGGGACGGGCCGGGCGGTTCCCAACGCTGTGCCCCGGACCGGGGCAAAAGGAGCTGAGCACATGAAGTTTACGTTCACAGGGAAGAAAGTCAACTTGTCCAGCCGCGTCCAGAACTACGCGGAGAAGAAAGTGGGGAAGCTGGAGCGCTATTTCAAGACCGAACCGGAGGCCAGTGTGGTGTTCTCCGTGGAAAAGGATCGCAATAAAGTGGAGCTGACCATCCGCTCCGGCGGCATCGTGCTGCGGGTGGCGGAGAGCACTTCGGATCTGTTCGCCTCCATTGACGCGGCGGTGACCTCCATGGAGCGGCAGCTGCGCAAGCACAAGGCCCGGCTGGAGAAGCGCCTGCGCCAGGACGCCTTTGAGCGCACGGTTCCCGCCGAGGAGGTGTCCACCTTCGTGCCCGACGTGGTGGAGGAGAGCGAGTTTGAAGTGGTGCGCACCAAGCGCTTCCCCATCAAGCCCATGACGGTGGACGAGGCCATTTTGCAGATGGACCTGCTGGACCACACCTTCTTCGCCTTCAAGGACGAGAACACCGGGGCCTTTTCCGTGGTGTACAAGCGCAACGACGGCGGCTACGGCCTCATCGAGGACGACGGGAACTGAACCTTCCCTCTGAACTGCACACAAAATCACCCCGCCCCGCTGGAGCAATCCGGCGGGGCGGGGTTGTTTGTGGATGGAAACCGTGTTACGGCAGCAGGTTGAGCAGGTTGTGCTCGGTGAAGTCATACCACACCGCGTCCGCCTTGGCCGCCTGCTCCGCCAGGGCGGCCTCAAAGTCCTCCGCTGTGGCCGTCTGGCCGTCCACGGTGTAGCGCAGGACGTGGCCGGAGCCGTCAGACTCAGAACCGGCCAGCACCTCCAGTTCTGAGTAGCTTCCCTGGAAGCGCAGCCGGGCGACGCCGTGGTCCAAGGCCCCGCTGGAATAGGAGAAGGTGCCGTCAGATTTCAGGCCCGTGAGGCCGCGGTAGGTCTGCACATAGCCGCTCACGCTGTCGCTGTCCCAGACCCGCAGCACCAGGAACCCGTATGTCTCGTCGCTGCCGCCGGGCAGGCCGAGCTGGAGCACCCCCTCCCGGTTTCCGTCCCCGTCCAGGTCGGCCAGGGTGAAGCCGGTGATGTTCAGCTGCTGGCCGTCCAGCTCCACGGCGGGCTCAGAGGGGTCCAGCCACACCTCGCCCCGGGGCTGATCCATGGAGATGGGGGAGCTGCCCCGCAGGGCACCGGCCAGGACGGTGAGGACAGGCAGGTCGCCGTTATCCTCCGGGGGATGGGAGAAGAGGGTGAGCTCCGGGATCCCCAGGGTGAAGCCGGAGCCGGTGTAGGTGATGGGATAGTCCAGCCGGCCAATGGGGTCGGTGGTGACGGCGGTGGGATTCTCGTAGTGGTCGGCCAGCACCGGGCGCAGGACGGCGGTGATGCCGCCGCCGGCCAGGTTCAGCTCGGAGACGCTTTCGACGTAGCCGTAATACACGTCCTCCGGGGCCAGAGTTCCATGCTCAAAGAAGGAGAGGGGAAGATAGATCGAGTCATTCACAGCGGCCCCGTTGTAGTGGGTGAAGATCAGCGTCTCGGTGGGGATCTGATAGGCCGCTACGTTGCTGCCGGCAAAGCACTCCAGCACATCCGCGGTATCAAAGCTGTGGGCGGTGAGGGCCCCCTTGGCCAGCTCGTACACGGTGACCACCGGGGCGGCGGAGCCGTTGGGCTCGTGGGTGAGGATGACTTCCGTCGCCCCGTCCCCGTCCAGGTCCTGGGCGTACAGCCCGGTGAGGCTGTCCGGGGAGATGGGCTGGGACAGCTCAAAGTAACTGCAGTCCCAGTCCAGGATCAGGCTGTCCCCCACCTGGAGCAGACGGATTTCGGTGGAGCGCACGCCGTTGGGGTTGTCCGCCCGCAGCAGATAGGGGGCGTAGCCCACGGTGTACTCCCCGTCGGAGGCGGTGCACTGGAACTGATCCACCCGCCAGCCCGCCGGCGTGCGCACCATAGTGACGGGGAAGGTGAGGGTGTACTCGTAGCCGGAGGCCACCCGGGTGTCCCGCTCTTGGGTGTTCTCGTCGGGGAAGGGGTAGGGGCTGGCATAGTGGCCGGTGACGGTGAAGGAGATGCGGTCCGCCGTGTGCTCCACCAGCTCAAAGGTGTCCGGGAAGTTGTCGTTGTAGTTCCCGCCCCCCAGGGACACCCACCGGAAGTACAGCGCCCCGTCCTGCTCCACATAGAGGGCGGGCTCGCCCTCATTGCGGTTGTGGGCCTGGAAGAAGTCGTCGGTGAACAGGGTCTGGACGGCCGTCTCAAAGTCGTCCCACCGGGCGAAACGGCCCTGGGCGCGGGTGTAGGTGGTGCCGTCTATCTCCGCCGTCTCAAATTCCTCGTAGTCCGGGGCGGTCTCGTTCCAGTTGTGGAGCCCCTCCCCGGTGTCATTGCCGAAGAGGTGGGTGTACAGGGTGTGGGCGCTGCGGTAGAGCGCCTGCTGTTCCGCGTCCAAAAAGTCGGGAACGGGCAGGTCGGGGTCGTCCAGCGGGGGCATCAGGCTTTCCGACACCGCCTGGGCGGGGGCCCAGGCGTAGCCGGCGGGCCGGAAGTTGCCGTCCTCCAGAGCCAGGGTGACGGTGAGGTAGCCGGCGTAGTCCGTCTCGGTGGCCCGCAGGCCGATGGTGCACGATAGCGCGCCGTCCTCCACCGAGAAGGCGTAGTAGTCCCCGGCGGCGAGCTGGGGCAGCAGCTCCTCCTGGGGGAAGGGCAGGCTGTCCTTGTCAACTTCCCGGGTGAAGCCGTTGGCGGCGGAGATGGAATAGCTGTCCCCGCTGACGGAATAGGTGAGGGTGCTCTGGGCGGTGGTGAGCAGGTCGCCGCAGGGGTATTCCTCCAGGGCGGCCCCGTCAAAGACGTGGGCCTCCTGGGTGAAGAGCTGGCCGTCCTCCCGGGTGGTGAACACCACCACGCACTCCTCCGCCCCGTCGCCGTTCAGGTCGGTGGCATAGACGGCGGGGGAGAGCTGCGCCAGGCACGCCCCGTCAAATTCCACCCCCTCCTCCCCCCCGGGTGAGCCGGAACCGGGTGTACCGGCCGTCCTGGGGCGCGCCCAGGGAGGTGACGGAAAAGCCGTCCGTCCCGCCGGTGACGGGGGTGCCGCTGGCCCGGGCGATGGGGTCGGTGAGCAGGCACACCGCCGCCCCCACCACCGCCAGGCTGCCCACCAGCACGATCCACAGGGCGGGGCGGTGATAGGTCAGCACGGTTTTGATCCGCTCCCGCACGCCGCTGCCCCCGAAGGCCAGGGGACAGGGGGCGGGGAATTTCTGGCCGGCGGCTACGGCCAGCAGGGCGGAGGAATAGTCCTGCTTGCACGCCGGGCCCAGGCGGCGGATGACCCCCTGGTCGCAGGCGGCCTCGATGTCCCGGCTGAGCAGCAGGAAGGCCAGCCAGGCCGCGGGGTTGAACCAGTGCAGGGACAGGGCCACCCAGCAGATGGGCTTGACGATGTGGTCGCCCCGGCGCAGGTGGGTGCGCTCGTGGCACAGGATGAAGGACCGGGCGGGTTCCCCCACCCCGCAGGGCAGGTAGATCCGGGGCCGTAGCCAGCCCAGCAGGAAGGGGGAGCTCACCGACGGGTGTTCCCACACCCCGCTCTCCACCCGCACCGCGTCAAAGAGGCGGCGGCGCAGCAGCAGCCAGGAGATCAGGGCGTAGCCCAGCATGGCGGCCGCCCCTGTCAGCCACACCCCGGCCACCAGCGCCCGCCAGGGGAAGGCGGCCGGCTGCTGGGGCTGGCCGGAGGTAGCCGGGTCGTCCCCGCCCTGGGGCTGCTCAGGCAGCGGGGCGACGGCGGCGGGCTCGTCCTGCCCCACGCTCTGGGCGGGATTGCCGGTCTGGGGGTCGCCTTGGACGTCCCCCGGGGCATCGGTCTGGGGAAGGGCGGGGTCATTTTCCTGGATGGGGGCGGGGTTCTCCTGCGCCCCGCTCTGGGACACGGCGGGGCGGGCGCCCTCCGCCAGGGCCTGGGGGACGGCGGAGAGCGGGCTCTGGAGGGAGAAGGGGAGGAGCAGCCGGGCGAAGACGATGAGCCACAGCAGGCACACCGCCTGCCGGGGGGCCCGCTTCTTCAGCGCCAGCCGCAGGAGAAAGACGATGCCGGCGGCGTAGGCGGCGGTGAGGCTCATCCCCCACAGGGGGGTGGGGGCGGTGAACAGGGCGCCCAGGGCGTCAGCCATGCCCCTCGCCCCTTTCCCGGAACTGGTCGATGAGGGCCTTGAGCTCCTCCGCCTCGGCGTCGGAGAGGGTGCGCCCGCTCATGAAGGAGGTGAGGAAGGTGGGCAGGGAGCCGCCGAAGGTGCGCTCCACCACGTCCCGGCTCTCCCCCCGGAGGATGTCCGCCCGGGGGACGCGGGCGGTGACGGTGGCGTTCTCATTTTTCACAACGCCCCGGTCCACCAGCTTTTTCAGCACGGTGTAGGTGGTGGACTTCTTCCAGCCCAGCTTTTCCGCCGCCAGCTCCACCAGGCGGCCGGAGGGCACGGGCTCGTTGTCCCACACGATGCAGGCCAGGCGGTACTCGCCCTCGGAAATTTTGATGTGTTCCATGGTATTACCTCCCAAAAGGGTCTGCGGAATGTGAAGCGCCTCCGCCCGGGCCGGCCCTGCCGGAGAAGGGGCGGCGTGGTTCAGGCGTAAGAGGGGACGTAGGTGTAGTTGTACTGAAGGGAGAGGGGGCCCAGGGCGGGCCGGCCGCGCTCCAGGACGAGGGGGGCGCGGAGGATGGCGGCCTCCACCTCGGGCGTCTGGGGGGAGGAGCCCGCCAGGAGGGCCTGGTTGAGCACCACCCGGCCGCCGTACAGCTGGACGTAGCGGCTGCCGCCCAGGGCGAGGGTGTCGTTCAGCTCCAGGTCGGGGAAGCGCCCCAGCAGCTCCGACTTGGACACCGCGGCGGACAGGTCGCCGGGGGCGGTGATGTAGAAGCTGTCTTCGTCAGCGGTGAGGGAGGCCGCCTCAAAGCCGGGCCACAGGCCGCCGGCGTCCAGCGATTCCCAGCCCCCGGCCCCCTGGCGGAAGACGTACAGGTTGTGCCGGGTGTAGCCGGAGTCCTGCTGGCTCGCCGGCAGGAAGAGGTACTCGTCCACCCCGTCCCCGTCCAGGTCGGCCCGGTAGGTGCGGGTGTACCCGTCCCCGAACAGGCCGGAGGCCTGGAAGGGGGTCTCCCCCTGGGGCGTGGAGAAGGTGAAGGTCTCGTTCTCAAAGAGATAGGGGTCGCCGGTGTGCCCTTGGGGGAAGCGGACGGCAAAGACCTCCCGCCAGGCGGCGGTCTCCGGGTCGAATTCCAGCCGGGTCACCGCCTGGGGCGCGCCATCTCCGCCGGAGCGGCGGAAGGTGAGCCCCCGGTCGTCGACGCTCTCCAGCGCGAGGGTGTCCGAGGGGGCGCACCCCTCCGGCAGGGGGCCCATGGTGGAGCCGGAGCGGAGCACCAGGGCGCCGTCGGGCAGGGCGTACAGGCTGGTGTCAAGGTTGGGATGGAAGGAAAGCAGGGTCAGGCTGTCCTCGTGGTAGACGGGCAGGCCGGTGTCTCCGGAGCGGCTCACCCCGTTTTCGCCGCCGGAGAGGGCGGCGGGGAGGGTGGAGAGCTGGCCGCAGGCGGGGAGCAGGGCCTCAAGATCCAGCGTGAAGAGCCCCTGGCTGTCACAGTTCAGGCGGAGCACCGCCTCCACGCCCACTCCGGCGGGGGTGCGCTCTCCCTCTCCCGGGTCGGGCTGGAACAGCAGGGGGAGCACCAGGCGCACATAGGGGACGTCCTCCCACCAGAAGAGGGTGGCGCTTTGCCAGCCGTCCTCCAGCCGGTAGGTGCCCCGGCGCTGGGCCAGCCCATCGCCGACGGTGAGGGTGACAAACTGCTGGTAGCCCAGGGAGACGGTGACCCAGGGGCTGCCCTGTTCATAGCGCAGGGCGGCGTTGGCCAGCACGTCATCCACCAGCCGGCCGCCCAGCTCCGAGTCCATGGCCAGGCGGGCGCGGGCCTCCACATCCCACTGCCCGTTTTCCCGCTCCAGCACGGTGAGCACGCCGTGGCCTCCCGCCCCGGCGAGCTGGACACCGGTGATGGCCAGCTCCTGCGCCCCGTCCCCGTCCAGGTCGGTCAGGCGCAGGTCGGTGACGGTGTCCACCGTGGGCTCGGGCAGCTCGTACACCAAGCCGCCGTCCACCAGGTAGGCGGTGTAGGGGGAGCGGGCCTCCCGGTAGATGGCCAGGCCGTCCCCCTGGTTTTCAAAGAGCAGTTCCGCCCCATCGGGCAGGGTGGCGGAGGGTTCCGGGCTGGCGGAGGCCGGGGCGCCGTCCGTGGCGTCCGGGCCGGGCTGCTCCGCCATGGGGTCGGTGAGCAGCACCACGGCGGCGAGGATCACCACCACAACCGCCCCTGCCAGTGCCCAGAAGGCGGGTTTTTTGTAGTGGAGCACGCTTCTGATCCGGCCCCCGGCGCCGCTGTCCCCGAAGCCCAGGGGGCAGGGGGCGGGAAATTTCCGGCCGGTGGCGCAGGAGAGCAGGGCGGCGGAATAGTCCCCCTTGTACCGCTCCCCCAGCTGGCGTAGCACGGCCTGGTCGCAGGCCGACTCCAGATCCCGGCTGAGGAGCAGGAAGGCCAGCCAGGCCAGGGGGTTGAACCAGTGCAGGGCCAGGGCCGCCCAGCAGACGGGCTTGACGATGTGGTCCAGGCGGCGCAGATGGCAGCGCTCGTGCCGGAGGACGAAAAAGCGGGTCCTGGCGGGCAGATGGGCGGGGAGATAGATCCTGGGCCGGAAGATCCCCAGCAGGAAGGGGGAGGCCAGATCCGGGTGTTCCCAGGCCCCGTCCTCTGCCCGCACCGCGTCAAAGAGGCGGCGGCGCAGCAGCAGCCAGGAAAGCAGGGCGTAGCCCAGCATGGCGGCCGCCCCCGCCAGCCACACCCCGGCCACCAGCGCCCGCCAGGGGAAGGCGGCCTGCTGTTGAGCCTGGCCGGAAGTGACCGGGCTGTCCCCGCTCTGGGGCTGCTCAGGCAGCGGGGCGACGGCGGCGGGATCGTCCTGCCCCACGCTCTGGGCGGGATTGCCGGTCTGGGGGCCGCCCTGGGCGTCACCCGGGGCATCGGTCTGGGGGACGGCGGGGTTATTTTCCAGGATGGGGGCGGGGGCCTGCTGCGCCCCGCTCTGGGACACGGCGGGGCGGGCTCCCTCCGCCAGGGCCTGGGGGACGGCGGAAAAGGGGCTTTGCAGGGAGAGGGGAATCAGCAGCCGGGCGAAGACGATGAGCCACAGCAGGCATACCGCCTGCCGGGGCGCCCGGCCCTTGAGAAGCAAGCGCAGGAAAAAGACGATACCGGCCACATAGGCCCCGGTGAGGCTCATCCTCCACAGAGGGGAGAGGGCGGTGAACAGCTGCTCCAGCCATGCTGACATGAAAATCCCTCCTTTGGTCCCGATCCTGCCGGGCGATCCAGGTGTTGAGAGCTGCGAGTCTATGGGCATAGACTCCTTTACAATGATAGTCTAACATGATAGACTGAGGCTGTCAATCCCGCCCTGCGCCTGGGAGATGGAAAATTTCGGCGGGAAAATTTGGCGATTTTGACGGTTTTGAAAAAAGTCCGGCCCGGGTGCAGCAATTTGCCCCCCTGGGGCGTGTATACAGTGAGAGGAGGCGGGAAGCGTGGAGCAGTCCAACCGGTTGGAAGCGCTTGTGACAACATATGAAAACACCCTGTTCCGCGCCGCCCTGGCCATCCTCGCCGACCCCCACGAGGCCCAGGACGCGGTGCAGGACGCCTATGTGAAATTTCTGGAGAAGCAGCCCCAATTCCAGGACGGGGAGCACGCCAGGGCCTGGCTGCTGAAGGTGACGGCCAACGGCTGCAAAAGCCGCCTGCGCGCCCGGAAGCGCCACCCGGTGACAGAGCTGCTGGACACCTACCCCGCCCCGGAGGGGGACAGTCGGGAGCTGGTGGAGGCCATCCTGTCCCTCCCCGCCAACCAGCGGGCCGCGGTACACCTGCACTACTACGAGGGGTATTCCACCGGGGAGATCGCGGCCATCCTGGGCCAGCGGCCGGGGACGGTGCGCTCCCATCTCAGCCGGGCCCGGGAGGCCCTGCGGACCTATCTGAAAGGAGAAGAGCCATGAAACGCTATCTGGACTATATGGACCACATCACAGTGCCGGACACCCTCCACGAGAAGCTGACCGGCCTGAAGGCCCCGGCGAAGCGGCCGGCCTGGAAACAGTACGGGGCGGCGGCCGCCGCCCTGGTGCTGGCGGTGGGGGTGGGCGCCTTTGGGTTGAGCCGGCTGGCCGGGCCCTCCGCCCCCGCCACCGGGGAGCAGATCCCGGAGGTGGGCGGGCCGGACATCGCCCTGGAAGAGTCCGCCGGCCCCGGCGGCCAGACCCCCACCCTGGGGGGGTATGAGGTGCAGGAGGGGGAGGTGGTGTCCTACTACATGCTGCCCTATCTGGAGTACGGCACGGCGGAGATTACGGCGGACTACGCCATCGCCCTCCCGGAGGGGGTGGAGCCCCGGGAGCTGATCCGGGAGGAGCTGCTGGCGGTGCTGGGGGGCGAGGAGTCCCTGGCCGCCCACCTGGACTGGGGGGGCTATGAGCTGACCGGCACGGCCTACGCCTGGCCGGACGGCACGGTGTGGATGCTGGATGTCTACGGCTACGCCGGGCCCCTGGATCACTTTGAGCTGCGCATCATGGAGGGGGAGCTTCCCCCCATTGACCTGCTCTATGAGGAGTCGGTGGTGAACCACTTCGGCGAGATCGAGGTGTGGGCGGACAAATATGAGGGGGAGAACAGCGTGAGCCTGCGTTCCTCCTTCCTCAGCGGCGGGTACGGCTACTGCTTTGACCTCACCGGCACGGACGAGGACCGGGCTTATATGCAAATGTCCCGGTTCGTGCGCTACGCCGGGACAGACGGCATCCACGCCGGGGCCCTGACCGGGGGCAGCCCCACCCAGTCTGCCGCGCCCGCCCCGGAGGGAACGCAGAGTGAGGCGGGGAACACCGCCGGCTATGACCCCCAGGGGTAACGGAAGAACGAAAGAGCGACAAAAAATATCCCACCCGAACGGGTGGGATATTTTTGTTCAAAGTCGTTCCGATGGGGGTTACACGATCTCCATGGCGGCCAGATAGCCGGCCCGGACGGCGTCGCCCATCTTGCCCACCTTGGCGCAGTCGCCGATGGCGTGGACGGGGATGTCCCCGGCCAGGGCCCGGATGGACTCCAGCGCGTCGGTGTTGGGCTTCACGCCCATGGAGTAGACGCAGGTGTCGGCGGGGATGAACCGCTCCTGGCCGTCCTGCTCCACCTTCACCCCGTCGGGCTGGAAGCAGAGGCACCTGGCCCCCAGCAGCTGGTGGATGCCCCGCTCGTCCATGGTGTCCAGCAGGGCGTTGCGGTAGTAGCCGAAGGTCTCAAAGGCCATCATGGTCTGCATCTCCACCACGGTGACGTCGTGGCCCAGGGCCGCCAGGTACAGGCCCACTTCGCAGCCCACCAGGCCGCCGCCCACCAGCACCACCCTGCGGCCCACGGCCTGGGTGTTGTGGTAGACGGACAGCGCGTCCATGGCGCCCTCGATGCCGGGGATGGGGGGGACGAAGGGGTGCCCGCCCACCGCGGCCAGGATGACGTCGGGCCGGACCTCGTCCAGCAGCTCCCGGGTGACGGCGGTGTTCAGGCGGATGTCCGCGCCGCTCTCTTTGGCCTCCAGGATGAGCAGGTTCTTGAAGTTGCGCAGATCCACCTTGTCCTCGTCGGTGTCGGTGAAGTTCAGGGTGCCGCCCAGCACGCCGCTCTGCTCCACCAGCACCACCTGGTGGCCCCGCTGGGCGGCGGTGATGGCCGCCTGGAGGCCGCCGGGGCCGCCGCCGGCGATGAGCACCTTCCGGCTGCCCTGGGGCTGGGGGAGTTTCTCCGGATAGAAGCGGAAGCCGGTGGCCGGGTTGATGGCGCAGCGGCCCATGGAGGCGGGGGAATAGATCTCGTCCACTTCCTCCTTGGACAGGCCCTTCTCCCACAGGGGCACGTCGGTCTTGTGCTCGCAGAAGCCTGGGTAGCACTGGAAGCAGCGCACGCACCGGCGGATGTGGTCGGCCTGGCCGTTCTTGGCCTTGTTGGGGAAGTCGGGGTCGGCAAAGCCCTGGCGGCCCAGCTCGATGAAGTCGGCCTTGCCCTCGGCCAGCACCTGCTCGCACAGCTCGGGGCTGTTGAAGCCGCCGATCACCGCCACCTTGGACTGCTTGACGGCGGCCTTGATCTTGGCGGCGAAGGGCACGTTGTAGCCGTGGGGCTCCAGGAAGGAGGTGAAGGTGTGGGTCTGGCTGCCCGCCCACTTCAGGCCGTTGGACACGTGGATGATGTCCACCTTGCCGTCGATGTACTTGCAGAACTCCACCGTGTCGTCGATGGTCATGCCGCCGGGCACGCCGTCCTCCGCGGAGAAGCGCAGCTCCAGGATCATGTCCTCGCCGATGCCCTCCCGCACCGCGTCCAGCAGCATGATGGGGAAGCGGGCCCGGTTTTCCATGCTGCCGCCGAACTCGTCGGTGCGGTGGTTGGTCCAGGGGGAGATGAACTGCTGCATGTTGAAGCCGTGGCCGCCGTGGACCAGCACGCCGTCGAAGCCGGCCAGCTTGGCGTACCGGGAGATGTTGTAGTAGTCCCGGCAGATCTTTTCCATCATGGGCCGGTCCAGGGCCTTCACCTCCACCCCGTCCTCCCGGACATAGGCGTCGGGGCCCCAGGGGGAGTAGGGCGGGTTGTACTCCGCCCGGGCGCCCTCGTGGCAGAACTCAAAGTAGCACAGGGCGCCGTGCTTCTTGATGCGGTCGGCGTACTCCTTGATGGCCTCGAAGTCGGGGCCCTCGGGCTTGGTGAAATCGACGATGTGCTCGTAGAACAGGGCGGTGCCCTCCTCGCCGTTCACCGGATGCTCCCCGGTGGACACGGCGGCAAAACCGCCCTTGGCCCGGTTCTCCACCATACGGTAGACGTTCTCCCGCATCTCGGGGATGGTGAAGATGGAGTGGGCGAACATGGTGGGGGCGGCGATGAGGCGGTTTTTGTAGGTCTTGCCCCGGATGGTGATGGGGCTGAACACGTGGGGGAACTGATTCATGGGAATGCGCTCCTTTCTGAAAGCGGGTCGGTGGAAGGGTCGGGGCGGGCGTCCGCCCGGGGAGGCGCTCAGAACAGCCCGTTGCCGTGCACCGGGGTGATCTTGCCGATGTCGTGCTCCACGCTGTCCCAGTGCTCGGCCAGCTTGCCGTCCTCGATGCGGTACAGGTCGAACACCTTGTTCTCCATGCCGTTGGCCCCCATGGTGCACTTGAAGAAGACGCACACCAGGTCGCCGTCCTCTAAGATGTGCTTGATCTCCATGTGGGGCTTCATGGCCAGGAACTTCTCCGCGAACTGGAGGAAGCCGGCCCGGCCGGTGGGGGCGGTGGGGTTGTGCTGGATGTAATCCTCCTTCATGTATTCATCCAGGTGGGACACATCCCAGCCGTTGAACACCTCGTCGTAGAATTTCAGCACCAGTTCTTTGTTGGTCATGGGAAACGCCATCCTTTCCTTTTGTGTGGTCCGGTGTGCTGCGGGGCAGTCACCAAACGGTTAGTATCCGATACCTTCATCATACCAGCCGTTGACAGGGAGGGCAAATACTATTATATTATAGTTGGTATTACATTTTGTTATGGCTGACGGCGAGGGGGCAGGCGGATGAACTACAACAAGCTGCGCTATTTCTATGAGGTGACCAGGACGCTGAACCTGACCCGGGCGGCCCGGGACCTGTACATCAGCCAGCCCGCCCTGAGCCGGCACATGGCGGACCTGGAGGCGGATCTGGGGGTGCCCCTGCTGGTGCGCACCAACCGGAACCTGCGGCTGACCCCGGCGGGGGAGGCCCTGGCGGAGGAGTGTCGCCGGATCTTCTCCCGGGAGGAGGAGATCTACCGCCGGGTGCGGGCGGCGGCCCACAGCGAGCCCCAGGAGCTGTCCCTGGCCTTCATGGGGGTCGGCCCCGCCTACCGCATCCCGGAGCTGGCGGCCCAGCTGCACCGCCGCTGGCCCCATGTGCGCATGCGCACCCAGCGGCTGAACTGGGATCTGGTGTACGACGCGGTGGAGACCGGCCGGGTGGACGTGGGGCTGAAGCTGTCCTCCTGTGAGAGCTATCCGGAGCACATCGGGCGGTGCGTGCTCCGGGAGGACCATGTGGCGGCGGTGCTCCCCGCCGGCCACCCCTGCGCCGGGGAGGGGGCCATCCCCCTGGAGCGGCTGCGGGACGAGCCCTTTCTGTTCCTGGACCGGGAGGAGTCCGCCATCCCCAACCAGCACGCCCTGCGCATCTGCCGGGAGGCGGGGTTTACCCCCAACATCGTGGCCAGCTACCCCAACGTGGAGACGGTGGTGATGATGGTGCAGGCGGGGGCCGGGGTGGCGCTGCTCTCCCCCTTCGCCCCCCTGGAGGGGCTGTCCGGGGTGGTGTGCGTCCCCCTCACCGCCTCGCCGGCGGTGTCCCTGGACCTGCTGTGGCGGAAGGACAACGCCAACCCGGCCCTGCCCCTGCTGGTGGAGCAGGCGAAGGGATTTGACTGGTGAGGCGGGGGAGAGACCCGCGGCTGAGAGAAAAACTGTGCGCCGGAAGAGGCTCTGCCTCTTCCGGCGCGGTTTCATTCATATTCCACCTCCACCAGCACCAGGCCCTGGGCGGGGGCGGTGGGGCCGGCGGTGGAGCGGTCTTTTGCCGATAGGATGGCGGCCATCTCCTCCGGGGGGCGCTTGCCCAGCCCCACCTCCAGCAGGGTGCCGGTGAGGATGCGCACCATGTGGTAGAGGAAGCCGTCCCCCCGGAAGGTGAGGGACAGGTCGGCCCCCCGGCGGTCAAACTCGATGGAGCGGACGGTGCGCACCGTGGACTTCTTGAAGCGCCGGTTGGCGCAGAAGGAGCGGAAGTCGTGGGTTCCGGTGAGCAGGGCGGCGGCCCGCTCCATGGCGGCCAGGTCCAGAGGTTCCTCCACCCGGTACTGGTACTTGCGCCGGAACACGTCGGGCACGGGGCCCAGCCGCAGCTGGTAGCGGTACATCTTGCCCAGGGCGGACAGCCGGGCGTGGAACCGGGGGGGCGCCTCCTCCACGGCGGTGACGGCGATGTCCTCGGGCAGGTAGCGGTTGAGATGGTCCATCACCTGCCCCGGGGTGAGGCCGTGGGGGAGCTGTACGCTGGCCGCCTGGCCCAGGGCGTGGACCCCGGCGTCGGTGCGCCCCGCCCCGTGGAGCTCCACCGGGGCCTGGGTCAGCCGGGACAGGACGGCCTCCACCTTGCCCTGGATGGTGTTGGCGGTGTTGCCCTGGCGCTGCCAGCCGTCATACCGGCTGCCGTCGTATTGGAGAGTGAGCTTGTAGTTCACGCTGGACGCCTCCCTGGAAAAGCTGTCTTTAGTGTACCGGGTTTGGAGGAGAAAAGCAAGCAGCCCCCGGCCAACTTTTGGCCGGGGGCTTTGAAATGGGGCGCTCAGGCCTTCAGGTCCACTTCGGCGCCATTGCCGTCGGTGCCCCGGGCGGTGAGCCGGTCCACGGTGTACCAGGCGGCGTTGGAGTTGTGGTCCCCCAGGTTCTCGTACACCTGGATGGTGACGGTGCCGTCCTGGTTGGCCCGGGCGGCGGCGGTGAGGCCGTCGGTGTCCCCGCCGGGGTTCTGGGCCTTGTAATAGGCCAGGGCCAGCGTCTCCAGCTCCCGGTCGGAGTAGAAGGTGAACTCGTCAGAGCTCTGGTGGGAGACGAAGGTGAGGGTCTCGGTGGTGCCGTCCGCCCACTGCATGGTGAGGGTGTCGGCCCCCACGGTGAGGGTGCAGTCCCGGGCGGCGTCCTCGCTGCCCATGGCGAAGGCGGCCTGGCCGTCCTTCAGCGTGTAGGTGAAGCCCACGCCGGTGCCGTTCTCCAGGCTGCGGGTGCGGCCGGAGGCGGCATCTTCGTCAAAGAACCAGTACTGCCCGGCGTCGGACAGCCAGGTGCCCGCCTGGATCAGGCCGTCAGAGGCGGTCTGGCTGCCCTGGCCCTCCGGGTCCTGGGAGGGGTCGGTTTCCGGCGCGGAGGAGGCGGGGGCGGAGGGGGAGGCAGAGGGGGCGGCGTCCTTCTTGCCGCAGCCGGCCAGGGCCAGGGCCAGCACCAGGGAGAGGGCCAGCATGCCGGCGGCCAGACGCCGATAGGTTGTGATGGATTTCATAGCAGAGACTCCTTTCTGTGCGCGGCCCCGCGGGGGGCCGGGGAAAAGCGGGGAGCCGCTCCCCCGGAGAGAGGGGGGCGGGGGAGGGCTCCACCGGGGGAAATTCCTCCGGCAGGATGATTATAGCACGGATGGGGCGGAATATGATTGAAGAAACCATGAAGGTTTTGAAACAAAACGGAAGCGACGGAAACAAACTGGCTACAAAGGGGACACAAAGGGGTAACAGGTTTGCAGAGAGTGGAGAGTGAAGATTGGAGAGTGGAGATAGGAGATATAGAGATAGAAGATAGGAGATACCGTTTCGCCGGGGGTGCCGGCGGGTCCTTCGGTTTGTCGGGTCCCGCCCCGACAGGCGGGTTCCGTTTTCGCCCGGAAGGGCGAGTTTCTTTCTGCTCGTGCAGAAAGAAACCAAAGACACGCTTAGGGGGTGCGCCTCCGGTTCGACATGGAGCCAAGGGCGCTCCATGCTCACAGTCGGCCCCCCCTAAGAACCCCCGATTTACGGGGGCGCAGAACCGGTGCAGTATCCTCTTTCCGGCGCACACCTGCTGACACTCCCTGCCACGTTCGGCGGCCCCCGGCCTTTTGCCGACTTGATTTGTTTCTCCCGTCCCCCGCCTATGGGCGCCTGCTCTTGGTGTTCAAGCCTTTGGCCTGCTCCCCTAACGGTGTGCCGTGCCCCAGGGCCCGCCCGGCCAGGCGGCCCGGGGGGTGCGATAGCCGAAGCATACGGACGCAGGAGGCCGGAGGCCGTCGGGGGAAGCTGGGCAACCGCGGGTTCAGGACGCCGGAAAGAGAGGAGCGCAGTGCAACTGAGCGGGGGGTATCCAGGGGGCCCTCCCCCTGGACACGCTCTTTGGGTACTTTCTCTGGTGCAAGAGAAAGTACCTCGTCTGCCGGGACGAGACCCGGCAAGCTCAAGGGCTTGCCGGCATCCGCCGGCAGAAGAAAGCGATTCCAGGGCTCCGCCCTGGGGGGTTGGGGGCAGAGCCCCCTTCCCCCTTGGTTTTTCCCCGGGAAGATGCTATAATCAAGAAAAATCCACCGGCGGGAGGAGGGAGCACGCCATGACCTGGGAGGGGACAGCCCCCCTGACACAGCTGCCGGGCATCGGCCCGGCCCGGGGGAAGAAACTGGACAAGCTGGGCCTGCGGCGGCTGGAGGACGTGCTGGACTACTTCCCCTTCCGCTATGAGGACCGGCGGGCGGTGTACACCGTCCGGGACGCCCCGGCGGGGGAGAGCTGCTGCGTGCTGGCCATGGTGGCCCACACTCCCACCCTCTCCCGGATCCGCAAGGGGCTGGAACTGGTGAAAGTCCGGGCGGTGGACGCCACCGGGGCGCTGGAGCTCACCTTTTTCAACCAGGCCTATCTGAAGGACGCCCTGCGCCCCGGGGAGAGCTATGTGTTCTACGGCCGGGTGGAGGCCATGGGCCGCCGAAAGTCCATGGCCAACCCGGTGTTTGAGCGGGAGGGGGCGGGAGAGATCACCGGGCGCATCCTGCCGGTGTACCCCCTCACCGCCGGGATTACCAACCGCCTGCTGGGGGAGCTGGCCCGGCGGGCGGTGGAGGTGTGCGCCCCGCGGCGGGAGGAGACCATCCCCGAGGCGGTGCGCCTGGCCCACCGGCTGTGCCAGGTGGAGTACGCCTATCAGAACATCCACTTCCCCCGGGACTTCGAGGCCCTGGCCATCGCCCGGCGGCGGATGATCTTTGAGGAGCTGCTCTGCCTCACCTGCGGCATGGCCCTGCTGAAGCAGCGCCGGGGCCGGGGGACGGGGCGGCGGCTTGCCCGGGGGACGGTGGAGGAGTTTGTCAAACTGCTCCCCTTCGCCCCCACCGGGGCCCAGCGCCGGGCCATGGAGGACATGGCGGCGGACCTGGCCTCCGGCCGGGCCATGAACCGGCTGATCCAGGGGGACGTGGGCTCGGGCAAGACGGCGGTGGCCGCCTTCGGGGCCTGGCTGTGCGCCCAGAACGGCTGCCAGTGCGCCATGATGGCCCCCACCGAGCTGCTGGCGGAGCAGCACGCCCGGACGCTGTCCGCCCTGCTCGCCCCTGCGGGGGTGCGGGTGGGGCTGCTCACCGGCTCGGTGAAGGGGGCGGCCCGGAAGGGGCTGCTGGCCGCCCTGGCGGCGGGGGAGATCGACCTGCTGGTGGGCACCCACGCCCTGTTTTCCCAGGGGGTGGAGTACGCCGGGCTGGGCCTGGTCATCGCCGACGAGCAGCACCGCTTCGGCGTGGCCCAGCGAGCCGCCCTGGCGGCGAAAGGGGCCACGCCGGGGGCCCCATCGCAGATGGGGCGCCGCGACAGCGGCGAAGGCGGGGGGAATTCACGTTCCCCCGCCGCAAATGAAATGAACTTGGGGGCCCCCGCTGCGGCGTGCCGCAGTGGGGAGGCCCAGGGAGCGGCCCTGGCGGCGAAGGGGGCCACGCCGGGGGCCCCATCGCAGATGGGGCGCCGCGACAGCGGCGAAGGCGGGGGGAATTCACTTTCCCCCGCCGCAAATGAAATGAACTTGGGGGCCCCCGCTGCGGCGTGCCGCAGTGGGGAGGCCCAGAGAGCCGCCCTGGCGGCGAAAGGGGCCGCAACCGGGGCCCCATCGCAGATGGAACCCCATGTGCTGGTGATGTCGGCCACCCCCATCCCCCGCACCCTGGCCCTCATCATCTACGGCGATCTGGACGTGTCCATCCTGGACGAGCTGCCCCCCGGGCGCGCCCCGGTGGCCACCTATGTGGTGGGGGAGGACAAGCGGCAGCGCATGTACGGCTTTGTCCGCCGGCAGGTGGCGGAGGGCCGCCAGGTGTACATCATCTGCCCGGCGGTGGACGAGGGAGAGGGCCCCGGCCGGTGGGGAGAGGGGGACGGCCCCGCCATGGACCTGAAGGCGGTGACCACCTACGCCAGCCAGCTGCGGGAGAAGGTGTTCCCCCAGCTGCGGGTGGGCCTGGTCCACGGGAAGCTGAAGCCAAGGGAGAAGGAGGCGGTGATGGCCGCCTTTGCCGCCGGAGAGGTGGACGTGCTGGTGTCCACCACCGTGGTGGAGGTGGGGGTGGACGTGCCCAACGCCTCCCTCATCGTCATCGAGAACGCCGAGCGGTTCGGCCTGAGCCAGCTCCACCAGCTCCGGGGACGGGTGGGCCGGGGGAAGCACCAGAGCTACTGCGTGCTGGTCACCGCCAGCCGCAGCGACACCGCCCGGGAGCGGCTGCGGGCCCTGTGCGCCACCAACGACGGCTTCCGGATCGCCGAGGAGGACCTGCGCCTGCGAGGGCCCGGCGACTTCTTCGGCAAGCGGCAGCACGGCCTGCCCCAGCTGAAGGTGGCCGACTTCGCCACCGACGTGGCCCTGCTCCAAGAGGCCAAGCAGGCCGCCGAGGCCCTGGCGGCCGCCGACCCGGAGCTGCGGCGGCCCGAGCACGCCCCCCTGCGGCGGCGGGTGGAGGAGATGTTTGGGGAGTCAGGAATTGGGAATTAGGAATTGTTCTTGCCCTTTGTTTCAGATAGAAGCGAGAAGATAAGAGATAGGAGATATTCCGTCTGCGCTTCTCTGTCTCTTTGCCGGAGGGCGGGTTCCGTTTTCGCCCGGAAGGGCGAGTTTCTTTCTGCTCGTGCAGAAAGAAACCAAAGACACGCTTAGGGGGGCAACCCCGGCTTAACTCGGGACAAAGGGCGTCCCTCGTACGCAGGGCTTGCCCCCCTAAGAACCCCCGTTTTACGGGAGAGCAAAACTGGTGCCAGTCTCTACCGACCGGCGCACAGTATCGACACTCCGCGCACCCCTCGACGGGCTCCGCCCTGGTGCCACCAAACTTGCCCCACTTCTACGCCGCCTGAGGGCGCCTAATTTTGGTGTTCAAGCCTGCGGGCCTGCACCCCTAACGGCGCAGACACCGAAGTGCCACGCCATTCCAGGCGGGTACCCTGGGCCGCAGGTACCGAAGTATAAGCAGGCAGGAGGCCGGAGGCCGTCGGGGGAAGCTGCGCAACCGCGGGTCACGCACGCCGGAAAGCGAGGTTGGCAGGTATACTGACGCCCCCGTAGCCCTTTTGGGGGTTCTTAGGGGGTGGGCCGACTGTGAGCGAGGCCCGCCCTTGGGGCCGAAGTCGAACCGGAGGCACACCCCCTATGCGCGTCTTTGCCTACTTTCTGCGCGTGCAGAAAGTAGGTCGCCCTGGGGGCGAAACCCCAAAACCAAAGGATTTGCCGGAACTCTCCGGCAAAAAATGCCCGCCCGCCGGAACGGGAGGAGGAGCGCACCAGTGGAAATCATCAAAATCAACGAGCACAAAAAGCGCTACCTCCCTCTGCTGTTGCTGGGGGACGAGCAGGAGTCCATGATCGACCGCTACCTGGAGGCGGGGGAGCTGTACGTCCTCCGGGAGGGGGAGACCCCCCTGGTGGTGTGCGTGGTCACCCGGCCGGCGGCGGACACGGCGGAGATCAAGAACTTAGCGGTGGACCCGCGGTTCCAGCGCCGGGGCCTGGGGCGGCGGATGGTGGACTTTGTGGCGGCGGCCTATGCCGGGCGTTGCTCCAGGCTGCTGGCGGGTACCGGAGACAGCCCCCTCACCGTCCCCTTCTATCGCTCCTGCGGTTTCCGGGAGTCCCACCGGGTGCCCAACTTTTTCACCGACCACTATGACCACCCCATTTTTGAAGCTGGCCGCCAGCTGGTGGATCTGGTATACTTTCAGATGGAGCTGCCCCGGGAGACAGAAGTTCCAATCCCTTTGGAGGTTGAACCTGCACAGAAAGGAAAGAATTCCATGACCAAGAAAGAACAGCTCTGCGCCCTGCGCAATGACCCCAATGTCCATTACAACTGCGCCCAGTCCATGCTCATCCCCTTTGCCGGGGAGACGGGCATCCCGGCGGAGCGGGCCAACGCCATCGCCCTGAACTTCGGCGGCGGCATGGGCTGTTCCTCCGCCTGCGGCGCCTTCACCGGTACCCTCATGGCCATGGGGGCCCTGGGCCTGCCCCAGGAGCGGCGGGAGGACTTTGCCGCCTGGTTCCGGGCCCGGCAGGGCAGCCTGGACTGCGACGACATCCTGAAGGGCGTGCCCCGCCACACCCCGGAGCAGAAGGCCATCTGCGATGAACTGCTGGAGGCGTGCATGGACTGGCTGTGCCGGGAGGCCGGCCTGGAGTGAGCGGGACTGACCGCGGACAAAACTTGTGTGAGGAGCGTTTTATGGAGACCATCACCCAAATCCTGGCCCGGGAGCTGGACTGCCGGAGGGAGTATGTGGACAACATCATCAGGCTGCTGGATGAGGGGAACACCGTCCCCTTCATCGCCCGCTACCGCAAGGAGCTCCACGGCGGCATGGATGACCAGCGCATCCGGGCCCTGGCCGACCGGCTGGCCTATCTGCGCAATCTCCAGGCCCGCCGGGAGGAGGTAAAGGGGGCCATCGACAGCCAGGGCAAGCTCACGGCTGAGCTGGCCGCCGCCATCGACGCCGCCGCCACCCTGGCGGAGGTGGAGGACCTGTACCGCCCCTATAAGCAGAAGCGGCGCACCCGGGCCACCATGGCAAAGGAGAAAGGGCTGGAGCCCCTGGCCCTGCTGCTCTTCGCCCAGGAGCGGGACTGCCCGGAGCCCCTGGCGGAGGCGGCCAAGTATGTCGACCCCGAGAAGGGGGTGGACACGGCCCAGGACGCCCTCCAGGGGGCGTCGGACATTGTGGCGGAGCTGATCTCCGACGACGCGGGGCTGCGTAAGAGCCTGCGGGAGCTGTATCAGCGCCGGGCGAACCTGGTGTCCGCCGCCGCAGACAAGGAGCCGGAGGACACGGTGTACCGCCTCTACTATGATTTTTCCGCCCCGGTCTCCAAGGTGCAGGGCCACCAGGTGCTGGCCATCAACCGGGGAGAGCGGGAGGGCGTGCTGAAGGTGTCGGTGGACATGGACCGGGAGGCGGCCCTGGTGGCCGTCCGCCGGGCGGTGGTGCGCCCGGGCAGCGCCGCCATGGGCTTTGTCCGCGCCGCCGCCGAGGACGCCTACGACCGGCTCATCGCCCCCTCCCTGGAGCGGGAGGTGCGCGCCGCCTTGACGGAGGGGGCGGACGAGGGGGCCATCGCCCAGTTCGCCCTGAACCTGAAGCCCCTGCTGATGCAGCCGCCGGTGAAGGGTTTCGTCACCATGGGGCTGGATCCCGGATACCGCATGGGCTGTAAAGTGGCAGTAGTTGACGCCACCGGCAAGGTGCTGGACACGGCGGTGGTCTACCCCACCCACGGGGAGCGGGGGAAACAGGAGGCCATCGCCCAGCTCTCTCAGCTCATCCGCAAGCACCATGTGGCCCACATCGCCATCGGCAACGGCACCGCCAGCCGGGAGACGGAGCAGATGGCGGTGGAGCTCATCCGCAAGGTGGGGGGCGGCGTGAGCTACATGATGGTCAACGAGGCGGGGGCGTCGGTGTACTCCGCCTCCAAGCTGGCCGCGGAGGAGTTCCCGGAGTTTGACGTGAACCTGCGCTCGGCGGTGTCCATCGCCCGGCGGCTTCAGGACCCCCTGGCGGAGCTGGTGAAGATCGACCCCAAGTCCATCGGCGTGGGCCAGTATCAGCACGATATGCCCCAGGCCCGGCTGAGCCAGGCCCTGGACGGGGTGGTGGAGGACTGCGTCAACGCCGTGGGCGTGGATGTGAACACCGCCTCCGCCCCCCTGCTCACCCGGGTGGCAGGGCTGAACGGCACCACGGCGAAGAACATTGTGAAGTACCGGGAGGAGAACGGCCCCTTCACCACCCGGAAGCAGATCCTGAAGGTGCCCAAGCTGGGGCCCAAGGCCTTTGAGCAGTGCGCCGGCTTCCTGCGGGTGCCGGAGAG
>CALWXH010000006.1 GCA_944385465.1 uncultured Oscillospiraceae bacterium
AATTGAAATCCGCTCAGCTTGATCCGGAAGTGATCCGCCCGGCGGTCGCCCCCATGCGGGGGCGCGAATTGAAATAACCGCCCCGCCATGGAGTGCAGGGGACGGCACCGTCGCCCCCATGCGGGGGCGCGAATTGAAATCACCGTTACGGCCGTATCCCGCCGCCGTGCCTCCGTCGCCCCCATGCGGGGGCGCGAATTGAAATTTCTGGTACTGCGCCTCAAAGTCCTGGTGGAACAGGTCGCCCCCATGCGGGGGCGCGAATTGAAATGTTCTGGGCCGCCCGGCCGAAGTACACCACGTCCGTCGCCCCCCCATACGGGGGCGCGAATTGAAATCTGCCTGCGGTACTTTTGGGCGGTTTCATCCTCGTTGCTCCCCTCGCGGGGAGTGTGGATTGGATTTGCGTCCCGGGGCCGTGTCCCTGTGAGACGCCCACCGCCGCTCAAAAGGGCAGCAGCTGATAGTCCTGCTCCAGCAGGTCCATGCACAGCAGCCGCCCGGCCAGCGCGCTGGCCCGGCCGCACAGGAGCTTGATGGCCTCGCCGGCCTGGACCGCGGCGCACAGCCCGGCGATAGGGGCAAGGCTCCCCGGATCCGGTTGGGCGGGCAGTTCTTCCGGATAGAGCCGCTCCATCACGCCGCTGTCCGGCGCTATCACCGCCGCCTGGGCGTACCAGCCCTGGATGGCCCCGTGAACCAGGGGGATGCCCGCCTGCCGGCAGGCTCCGGCCAGGACGCGCCGGGCCGCCGGGCTGTCCAGGGCGTCCAGCGCCAGGTCATGACCGGCGACCAGCCCCGGGGCGTTGTCCGCCGTGAGAAAGACCGGACAGGCCTCCACCGCCACCTCCGGATTCACCAGGGCGGCCCGCCGGCGGGCCGCCTCCGCCTTGGGCCGGCCCAGGCTGGTCTCGTCGGCCAGCAGCTGGCGGTTCAGATTGCTGGGGGCGAACACATCCCCGTCGCACACGGTGATGCGGCCCACCCCCGCCCGGACCAGGTACTCCAGCAGATAGCCCCCCAGCCCGCCGCAGCCGGCCAGGAACACCCGCCCTTTCTGAAGCCGCAGGCACTCCTCTTCCGTGAGGGGGCCCAGATTGCGGAGATAGCGCTCCTGCATAGCAAATCCACCTTTCACGAGTTTGAGTTCATTTTACCGGATTTCCCCGGGCAGGGCAACCCCCGGGACCGTCCGGCGCACCGCAAGGAGGAACACCCCATGCTCCATGTCAAGACCCCGGACGAAGCCCTGGACATCATCCGCTCCGCCTTCGCCCCCCTGGACCGGCCGCCGGAGGCCGTCCCCCTCTCCGCCGCCCTGGGCCGGGTGCTGGCCCGGGATGTGACGGCGGAGTCCTGGGTGCCGGACTTTCGCCGCTCCACCGTGGACGGCTACGCCCTCCGGGCGGCGGACACCTTTGGCTGTTCCGACGCCCTGCCCGCCCAGCTGCTCCTGGCCGGTGAGGTCCGCATGGGAGAGGGGGCGGGCCTGTCCCTGGAACCCGGGCAGTGCGCCGCCGTCCCCACCGGCGGGGAGGTGCCCCCGGGGGCGGACGCGGTGCAGATGCTGGAGCTGTGCGAGGACTACGGCGACGGCACCGTCGGCATTCTCAAGAGCGTGGCCCCGGGCCACAACATGATTTTCCGGGGAGACGACGTGAAGCCGGGGGACCGGGTGCTCCCCGCCGGCCGCCGGCTGGAGCCCCAGGATATCGGCGCCCTGGCCGCTCTGGGGGTGACGGATGTGCCCGTGCTGCCCCGGCTCCGGGTGGGGGTGATCTCCACCGGGGACGAGCTGGTGCCGCCGGAAGACGCCCCCGCC
Organism: uncultured Oscillospiraceae bacterium; assembly: GCA_944385465.1. Lineage (GTDB taxonomy): Bacteria > Bacillota > Clostridia > Oscillospirales > Oscillospiraceae > Enterenecus. Next base: position 1,823 of record CALWXH010000006.1, read on the forward strand.
GCTGGCCAGATCCGGGACGTGAACGGCCCGCTGGTGTGCACCCTGCTGGAGCAGGCGGGGGCTCTGCCCCGGTTTTACGGCATCGTCCCCGACCGGGAGGACCAACTGAAGCAGACGGTGGAGCGGGCCCTGGCGGAGTGTGACGCCGTCATCCTGTCTGGCGGCAGCTCGGTGGGGGAGAAGGACGCGGCCTGCCGGGTGATGTCCGCTCTGGGAGAGGTCCTCTTCCACGGCATCGCCATGAAGCCTGGCAAGCCCACCCTGCTGGGCAGAACACCGGCAGGCAAAGCCATGGTGGGCCTACCGGGACACCCGGTGGCCGCCCTGTTCGTCACCCATCTCTTTGTCCGGGCCCTTCTGGCCCGGCTGGAGGGGCGGGAGCTCCGCCGCCGGCAGGTGACCGCCCGGCTCACCGAGGGGGTGTCCGCCAACCACGGCCGGGCCCAGTACAACGGCGCCCTTCTCCGGGAGGGCCCCCAGGGGCTGGAGGCCCTGCCCATCCGGGGCAAATCCGGGCTCATCACCGCCCTGGCCGGGGCGGACGGCTATTTCTGCATCCCCCGGGACTGTGAGGGCCTCCCCGCCGGGGCCCAGGTCCTGGTCAACATCTTCATCGCGGACTGATCTTCCGCCATCTCTGGGAGGAACAACCTATGGTCTTTCAATATCTCAACAACCGGCCTCTGGACGAGGCCAGAAGCCAGTACATCGCCCTGCTGCAAGCGCAGGGGCTGGCCCCCCGGGCGCAGACCATCCCCGTCCCGGCCGCCGCGGGCCGGATGACCGCCCGGGCGGTATACGCCCACATCTGCGCCCCCCACTACCCCGCCTGCGCCATGGACGGCATCGCCGTGCGCGCGGCGGACACCTTTGGCGCCAGCGACACCACCCCGGTGTCCCTCTCCCCGGAGCAGTACACGCTGGTGGACACCGGCGACCCCCTGCCTGACGGGCGGGACGCGGTCATCATGGTGGAAGAGGTGGTGTTTACGCAGGGCGAGGCGGTGATCCGCCAGGCCGCCGCCCCCTGGCAGCACGTGCGCCAGATCGGGGAGGACATCTGCGCCGGGGAGATGCTCCTGCCCGGCCACACCCCCATCTCCCCCGCCGCCATCGGGGCCATGCTGGCCGCCGGGGTGCTGGAGGTGGAGGTGCTGGCCAAGCCGGTGGTGGGCATCATCCCCACCGGGGACGAGGTGGTCCCCCCCGCCGCCGACCCGAAGCCCGGGGACGTGATGGAGTTCAACTCCGCCATCTTCTCCGCCATGCTGGAGCAGTGGGGGGCCTCCCCCCGGGTCTACCCCATCGTCCCCGACCGGGAAGACGCCATCCGCGCCGCCCTGGAGGGCGCGCTGGAGGAGTGCGACATGGTGCTGGTCAACGCCGGCTCCTCCGCCGGGCGGGAGGACTACGCCGCCGCCGTCATCGGCCAGGTGGGGGAGGTCTTCTGCCACGGCCTGGCCATCCAGCCGGGGAAGCCCGCCATTCTGGGCCGCCGGGGGGCCAAGCCCATCCTGGGCGTGCCCGGCTACCCGGTGTCCGGCATCATCGTCATGGAGCAGCTGCTGCGTCCCCTGGTGGACCTGTGTCTGGGCCGCGGGGCGGGGCAGCCTGAGCTGGCCCAGGCGGTGCTCAGCCGCCGGGTGGTGTCCAGCCTGAAATACCGGGAGTTCGTCCGGGTGCGCCTGGGCCAGGTGGGCGGGCGGCTGGTGGCTGCCCCCCTGGCCCGGGGCAGCGGGGTGGTCTCCTCCTTCATGAAGGCCGACGGCATCCTGGAGATCCCCCAGGGCAGCGAGGGGCTGGAGGTGGGGACGCAGGTCCAGGTCCGCCTGCTGCGCCCCGCCCGGGAGCTGGAGCGCACCCTGGTGGCCATCGGCAGCCACGACCCCCTGCTGGACGAGCTGGCCGACCTGCTCCACCAGGCGGACCCCGACGCCTTTATGAGCTCCTCCCACGTGGGCTCCATGGGCGGACTCATGGCCATCCGCCGCCGGGAGACCCATATGGCCGGCTGCCATCTGCTCAACGAGGCCGACGGCACCTACAACACCGCCATCCTGGAAAAGCAGTTCCCCCAGGGGGGCGTGTACCAGGTGGAGTGCGTGGGCCGCACCCAGGGCCTGATGGTGGCCCCTGGCAACCCCCTGGGCATCACCGGATTCGGGGACATCGCCCGGCCCGGCATACGGTATGTCAACCGCCAGAAGGGCTCCGGCACCCGCATCCTGGCCGACTACCTGTGCCGGAAGGAGGGGGTGGACCCCGCCAAGGTCTACGGCTATGACCGGGAGGAGTTCACCCACACCGCCGTGGCCGCCCAGATCGCCGGGGGCACCGCCGACGCGGGCATGGGCATCCTGTCCGCGGCCAGGATCTACGGCCTGGACTTCCTGCCCGTGTGCGTGGAGCAGTATGACCTGATCATCCCTGACTACGCCTGGGACACCCCCATGGTCCGCCGGGTGCTGGACATCTTGGCCGGCCCGGAGTTCCGGGCCCGGCTGGAACAGCTGGGAGGCTACACGTTGGACCGGCCGGGGCGGGTGCGCCGTGTCTACTGAGCTGCGTTTTGACGCGGTGGTGCTGGGGGGCGGCCTGCTGGGCTGCTTTGTCGCCCGCCACCTGACGTCTTATCACCTGCGCTGCGCCCTGGTGGAGGCAAGGGAGGACGTGTGCACCGGCATCTCCCGGGGCAACAGCGCCATCGTCTACACCGGTTGCGACAACAAGCCCGGCACCCTGAAGGCCCGGCTGTGCACCCGGGCCAACCGGAACTTTGGAGATCTGTGCGCCCAGCTGGGCGTCCCCTTCCAGCGCAGGGGCTCCCTGCTGGTGAGCTACGGCCCCCGGGGGGATGAGGTGGTCCGGCGCAAATACCGCCAGGGGCAGGAGACCGGCGTGGAGGGCCTGGCAATCCTCACCGGCGCCCAGGCGCAAGCCCTGGAGCCCGGGCTGGCCCCCGGGATCTCCTCCGCTCTGCTGGCCCCCGGCACTGGGGTGACCGACCCCTGGGCGCTGTGTTTTGCCGCCTATGAAAACGCGGTGGCCAACGGCTGCCAGGCCTATCTCAACGCCCCGGTGACCGCCCTGGCCCGGGCGGGGTCGGACTGGCTGGTCACCGCCGGGGCCCACACCATCCGGGCCAGGGCGGTGGTCAACTGCTGCGGGCTGAACGCCCACCGGGTGCAGGAGCTGTGCGCGCCCCCCTCCATCCGGGTGATCCCGGACCGGGCGGACTACCTGGTGCTGGACCAGCCCGCCGGCCCCTTCGTCCGCCATGTGATCTTCCAGGAGCCGGAGGAAAAGGGCAAGGGCCTCACCCTGGTGCCCACCGCCGACGGGAAGCTGCTGCTGGGCCCCTCGGAGCAGCCCGGCGGGGAGAAGGCCGACCGGGCCGTGACGCCGGAGGGGCTGGACTTTCTGCGCCGCGGGGCGGCCCGGGTGGTCCCCAATCTGGATCTGGGGCAGACAATCCGGGCTTTCGGGGCAACCCGCCCCAACCCCTTTTACGTCCGCCGGGAGGGAGAGAGCTGGGTGGCCGAGGACCGGGGCATCCACAGTTTTGCCATCGAGACGCCCCATCCGGGGCTCTGGTCCCTCATCGGAATCAAGACGCCGGGGCTCACCTGTGCCGACGCCCTGGGAGAACTGCTGGCCGGGGAGGCGGCGGCCTATCTGGGCAAGGATACCCCCAACCCGGCCTTCAACCCCTGCCGGACCCCGCCGCCCCGTCCCCGGGACATGGCCCTTCCGGAGCGCCGGGCGCTGGTGGCCGCCCACCCCGCCTACGGCCGGGTGATCTGCCGGTGCAAGGACGTCACCGAGGGGGAGATTTTAGAGGCCATCCGCCGGGGGGCCGTCACCCTGGACGGTGTGAAGCGCCGGGTGGGGACGGGCCTGGGCCGGTGCCAGGGCAGCTGGTGTACCCACCGGGTGCTGGAGCTGCTCTGCCGGGAGCTGGGATGCTCCCCCTGGGACGTGACCCAGGACGGGCCGGGCAGCCCCCTGCTGGAAGGTGAGCGCCATGACCTGTGACGTGCTGGTGGTGGGCGCCGGCGCGGCGGGGATGGCCGCCGCCCTCTCCGCCCGGCAGGTGGGGGCGGAGGCCGTTTTGCTGGTGGACCGGGACACCCGCCTGGGGGGCGTGCTGCCCCAGTGCCTCCACACCGGCTTCGGTGAGGTGATCTTCCGCCAGGAGCTCACCGGAGCGCAGTACGCCGCCCGCTGGGCAGCCCGGGTGGAGGCGTCCTGCGTGACTCTCCGGCTGGACACCACCGTCCTCTCCCTCAGCCCGGAGCGCCGGGCCCTGCTCTCCAGCCCGGAGGGGGTGGAGGAGGTGGCCTTCCGCGCCCTGGTGCTGGCATCCGGCTGCCGGGAGATCCCCATCGGCGCCCTGGCCCTGCCGGGCAGCCGCCCCGCGGGGGTCTTCACCGCCGGGCAGGCCCAGCGGATGATGAACCTGGACGGGCTCACCCTGGGCCGCAGCGCCGTAATCCTGGGCAGCGGGGACGTGGGGCTGGTGATGGCCCGGCAGCTGGCCCTCAGCAGCTGTCAGGTTCTGGCGGTGGTGGAACAGCGGGAGCGCTGCTCCGCCCTGCCCCGCAACATCCGCCGGAGCATCGGGGACTGCGACATCCCCCTGCTCACCCGCACCACGGTGTGCTGCGTCCACGGGTCCGGGCGGGTCCGGGGCGTCACCCTCCGGCAGCTGGACACCGGAGAGGAGCGCTTCCTGCCCTGCGACACCCTGGTCACCGCCCTGGGCATGGTCCCGGAGCGGGAGCTGCTGCGCCCCCTGGGGGAGCCTCTGCCCCCCTGGGTGTTCCCCTGCGGCAACTGCCAGCGCATCCACCGGACGGTGGACACGGTGACCCTCCAGGGAGAGGCGGCCGGCCGGAAGGCCGCCGAGCTGGCCCTGGGGGCCGGGACTGGCGGCTGACTTGACAAACCCATCCCGGAAGATTACTATTACAGACAGAAACCCTCTGACCGGCCTGGCCGGGAGAGGCGGCGCACGCGCGTATCCTTCCAACTGGTGGACGAGCCTTTGGACGGCGGACGGGCGGAGTGCTGGCCCCTGCGTCACAGCCGGGTCTGCCCTGTACACCATGGGGCAGCCCCGGTTTGCAGTCGTGGGCGGAAGCGCTCCCACCGCAGCTTCCAGACTTGTCTGTCGGAGAGAATGATACGAAATGGAGATGGACCTGAAATGAAAAAGATCACAGCGCTCCTGCTGTCCCTGTCTCTGCTGGCGGCGCTTCTCACCGCGTGCACCCAGCCCCAGGCCACGGAAAGCCAGTCCCCCGCGCCGGACGCCTCTGAGAGCGCCGCCCCCGAGACCGGAACCCCCGAGAGCGACGAGCCCCAGGCCGAAGGGGTGGATCTGACCATCCTGTACGAGGCCGACGACGACATGATCAACAACTATTCCCTGCTGGCCGTCAACCCCGACGCCCCCTTTGTGGACGCGGACGGCAACCCGGTGTCCGACGTGTATATCAACACCGAAGGGGCCAGCGCCCTCATCAACTGGATGCTCTCCGAGGAGGGCAAGACCGCCGCTTCCGAGTACGGCTACGCCGACTACGGCGAGTACCTCTTCTATCTCACTGAGGGCGGCCCGGTGTCCACCGCCGAGATCCCCCAGGCCACCGAGGAGACCAAGACCATCCGCATGTCCACCACCACCTCGGTGAACGACTCCGGCCTGCTGGGCTATCTGCTGCCCCTGTTTGAGGAGGCCTACGGCTACTCGGTGGAGGTCACCTCCGCCGGCACCGGCAAGGCCATCGCCAACGCCCAGAGCGGCAACGCCGACCTGCTCCTGGTCCACTCCAAGAGCCAGGAGGAGGACTTTGTGGCCGCCGGCTACTCCTATGTGCTGCCCGGCTTTGACAGCGAGCGGCTGACCTTTATGTACAACTACTTCGTCCTGTGCGGCCCCTCCGCCGACCCCGCCGGGGTGAAGGACGCCGCCAGCGTCAAGGACGCCTTTGCCGCCATCGCCGAGGGCAAGTATCCCTTTGTCTCCCGGGGCGACCAGTCCGGCACCCACACCAAGGAGATCTCCCTGTGGCCGGAGGAGCTGGGCATCACCGCCGACGCCGCCTCCGTGGAGGGCTACACCGACTGGTACACCTACTCCAACGCGGGCATGGGGGTCTGCCTGACCATGGCCGAGGAGATGGGGGCCTATATCCTCTCGGACAAGGCCACCTTTCTTACCTTCCAGGCCAACAACGGCGTGATGGAATAACGCAAACCGGCGCGACGGCGCCGGGAAAGCCGTGTTTTCCGCCAGGCACACGCCCCGGCCGGAGACAGACCGCAGCCCCTTCGCGCCTGCGGGCGCGGACTCTGCGCGGCTTTGGCACTGACAAAAAAGGGCCTGCCCCCGGGCAGGCCCTTTTTTGAAAGCAGTAGAATACGGAAGGGGGACGACCATGAGAACCGCCTTTTTTCAGGCGCTGGAGCTGATTTTCTCCGGGGACCGGCAGCTGGCCATCATCCTGGCCACCACCCTGCGCATGGCCCTGGCCAGTTCGGTGATCGCCCTGGCGCTGGGCGCCCCGCTGGGGGTGCTGCTGGGCAGCTATGCCGGCCGGGGCAAGCGGGCGCTGGTGGTGGTGAACCGGACGCTGATGGGCCTGCCGCCGGTGGTGGTGGGTCTGGTGTGCTACATGCTCTTTTCCGGGGTGGGCCCGCTGCGCCACCTGCGGCTGCTGTACACGGTGACGGGCATGGTCATCGCCCAGATAATCCTGCTGGTCCCCCTGATCACAGGCAGTCTGGAGTCCCATGTGTCCACCCTGGCCCCCCACATCCGGGAGACCGCCCTGGGCATGGGACTGGGCCGGGGCAGAACCCTGCTGCTGATGCTGAACGAGAGCCAGTACCAGCTGGTGAGCGCCTACCTGCTGGGCCTGGGCCGGGCCTTTGCCGAGGTGGGGGCGGTTTCCATGGTGGGGGGCGCCATCGCCTATAAGACCAACGTGATGACCACCGCCATCATGAACTACACCAACATGGGGGCCTTCACCACCGCCCTGGCCCTGGGCATCATCCTGCTGGCCATCTCCCTGCTGCTCAACGCCGGGGTGGCCCTGCTGCACTGGAGGCTGAAACGATGAAGCTCCCCCCCATTGCCAAAACCTACGGCGGCCGCAGGGTGCTGGACCTGCCCGCCCTGGAGCTGGAGGACGGCGTCATCCACGCCGTCATCGGCGCCAACGGCAGCGGCAAGTCCACCCTGGCCCGGATCCTGGCCGGCGCGGTGAAACCGGATACAGACGCCGCCGTCCGGACGGGGCGGGTGGGGTACATGCCCCAGCGCTCCTACCCCTTCCAGATGAGCGTGCTGCGCAACCTGCGCCTGACAGGGGCCGGGCGGGACCGGGCCATGGCCCAGCTGGAGGCCTTCGGCCTGGCCGGGCTGGCCCGGCAGAACGCCAGGGGCCTCTCCGGCGGAGAGGCCGCCCGGCTGGCCCTGGCCCGGGTGCTGATGGAGGACTACCCCCTTCTCATCCTGGACGAGCCCACCGCCGCCATGGACGTGGCCGCCACCCTGCTGGCCGAGGAGATCCTGCTGAACTACCACGCCAGGACGGGCTGCACCGTGCTCCTGGTCACCCACTCCCTGACCCAGGCCCGGCGGCTGGCCGGGCAGGTGCTCTTTCTCCGGGAGGGGCGTCTGGTGGAGCAGGGGGAGGCCGGACAGGTGCTTTTCCATCCCCGCCACGCCGAAACCAAAGCGTTTCTGGACTTTTACGCCCTCTGACCCCGGGCCGGCCACCCCCGCCTGTGCCCGCCGGCTGAGCGGGGCAGCCCGGAACGCCGCGCGCGTGCCTCACCGGCCGAAGGCCCGTCCCGCACAGCGGGACGGGCCTTGTTTTTGTCCTGGTGCCGTCGTTTTGCCTAAATTCGTTTCAGTTTTGAGTTGAATTCTGCTGTGATTGTGCTATGATAAAAGCAGCAAGCAAATCTCATGGGACCGATCTCAGAGGAGGCGACGGTATGTCATCGAAGTACGGCGGCTACATGGGAAAGGTGATTCAGGTGGATCTCGCCACGGGGAAGGTCTCCCCCTACCCCTGGTCCGACCGGGAGCGGGAGCTGTACATCGGCGGAAAGATCATGGCGGCCAAGATCCTCAGCGACCACTTCACCGGAAAGGAAAAGCCCTTTTCCGACCAGAACCTGCTGGTCATCGCCACCGGGCCGCTCACCGGGACGGGGGCGCCCAGCTCCAGCCGGTTCAACATCTCCACCCTGTCCCCACAAACCGGCCTGCTGGCCTCGTCCAACTGCGGGGGCAACTTTGGCTACTATCTGAAAAAGGCGGGTTACGACGCCCTGATTCTCCGGGGCCAGGCCAAGGAGCACACCTGGCTGGAAATCCGCAACGACAAGTTCATCCTCCACAACGCCGACGAGCTGTGGGGCAAGAAGGCCTCCGAGACCCAGGCCGCCCTCTCCCAGCTGCTGACCCAGGACGGGGCCCCGGACAAGAGCGGCAAGCTCTGCATCGGCCCGGCGGGGGAAAACCGGGTGCTCTACGCCTCCATCATCAGCAACGAGCGCATCTCCGGCCGCACCGGCATGGGGGCCATCATGGGCTGGATGAATCTGAAGGCCATCACCGTCACCGGCAACCATGTGGTGCGCCCCTATGACCCGGAGGGCATGCTGAAGTGGAACCGGAAGTGGTTCCGCTATCTCCGCTCCCACCCCCTCACCGGGGAGCAGCTGCCCCGCATCGGCACCGCCGGGCTGGTCAGCCAGATGCAGATGCGCAAGATCCTGGCCACCGAGAACTTCAAGCACGGCCAGAACAAGGACTTTGAAAAGGTCAACGGCGAGCGGCTGGCGGAGGAGTTCAACGTGGTCAACAAGGGCTGCCTCACCTGCCCCATCCGGTGCGCCCGCACCGTGGCCCTGGACGGCCAGGAGGTGAAGGGCCCCGAGCTGGAGACCCTGGGCCTGCTGGGCGGCGGCATCCGCAACGACAACATGGAGCTGCTGCTGCGCTGGAACTACGAGCTGGATGAGCTGGGCATGGACTCCATCTCCGCCGCCGGCACCCTGGCCTGGGCCATGGAGGCCAACGAGAAGGGAATCTGGGACTGCGGGCTGAGGTTCGGGGAGGTGGACGGCATCTCCCAGCTGTGGGAGGACATCGCCCACCGCCGGGGCATCGGCGACGAGCTGGCCAACGGCTCTAAGCGGCTGTCGGAGAAGTACGGCGGCAAGGACTTCGCCATCCAGTCCAAGGGCCTGGAGCTGTCCGCCTATGAGCCCCGCCACGCCGTGGGCATGGGCCTGGGGTACGCCGTGTCCAACCGGGGCGGCTGCCACCTCAACGGCGGCTATCTGGTCATTCTGGAGGGGCTGGGGCTGAGCATCGACAGCCAGACCCCCAAGGCCAAGGCGGACCTCACCGTCATGTTCCAGAACCTGATGGAGATGATCTCCGCCTCGGGCCAGTGCCTGTTCACCTCCTACGCCTTCTTCCCCGGCCCCCTCATGTCCAAGCCCAACGCCTTCTACACCCGGGCGGCCAACTGGATGCTCCCCCACACCGGGGCGGCGGTGCGGATGCTCAATCTGTTCCCCCAGATGGTCCACATGCACCTCTCCCCGGTGTTCCACCACACCAAGGGCTTCCAGTACGCCACCGGGATGTCCATGACCTTCGGCAAATACATGAGCATCGGGGAGCGGGGCTACACCCTGGAGCGCAGCGTCAACTGCCGCTTCGGCGTGTCCGCCAAGGACGACACCCTGCCCAAGCGGCTCACCGACGAGCTGGAGCGCCCCGGCGACCCCAACAGCCGGGTCCCCCTGGACAAGATGAAGCCCGTCTATTACGCCGCCCGGGGCTGGGACGCCAACGGCATCCCCACCCGGAGCACCCTGCGCCGGCTGAAGCTGAAGGAGGGGAACTGACATGGTGCGCGTAAAACTGTTCGGCGCCCTGCGCCTGCGCTCCGGGCTGAAGGACTACCAGCTGGAGGCCAGAAGCCTGGATGAGCTCTACGCTCAGCTATCGAAGATCTCCGCCCACAGCGGGGGTGAGCCGGTCACCGTCAGGGACCTGCGGGACTGCATCGTCATGATCAACGGCAGGCAGTGCCGGCCCCATCACACCCTTTCCGACGGGGACACCGTGGTGCTGCTGACCCCGGCCAGCGGCGGTTGAGAGGAGGTTGCGTCGTATGTCCTATCGCATCACAGACAAGTGCAAGGGCTGCACCCTTTGCGCCAAGAACTGCCCCGTCAAGGCCATCAGCGGGGCGGTGAAGGAGCGCCACACCATTGATCCCGACCGCTGCGTCAGCTGCGGTGTGTGCGGCAAACTGTGCGCCTTCGGCGCCATCTTGGACGACCGGGGGATGGCAGTGGCCAAGGTGCCCAAAGAGCAGTGGAAAAAGCCGCAGATCGACCCGGCGCTGTGCGCCGCCTGTTCGGTGTGCGTGGAGAACTGCCCCAAGGAGTGCCTGGCCATCTCAGACCCCAAGTATCACGGCGACATCACCATGGTGGCCCTGCTGCGCACCCCGGAGGACTGCATCGGCTGCGGCATCTGCGCCGACCGGTGCCCGGTGGGCGCCATCACCCTGGTGTAACATCAACGGATCCAACGACAGAGAGGAGCATCGTTATGAACAGTTTTGGCAAGTTGTATTGCAGAGCCTTTCAGACCTGTCTGAAAGTGGGCAACTATTTTCTGGGCTACCGGACTCCGGAGGTCCAGCAGGGTCCAGGCAGCGTGAAGCGGCTGCCTGAGTTCATCCGCAGCCTGGGCATCACCAACGTGCTGGTGGTCACCGACGCCGGCCTGATGAAGCTGGGCCTGCCCCAGCCCATGCTGGACGCCATGGACGCCGCCGGCGTATCCTGCACGGTTTATGACGGTGTGTGCCCCAACCCCACCTCCGACAACGTGGAGGAGGGGCTCAGGATCTACCTGGAGAACGGCTGCCGGGGCATCGTGGCCATCGGCGGCGGCTCCCCCATCGACTGCGCCAAGGCCATCGGCGCCCGGGTGGCCCGGCCCAACAAGTCTGTGGTCCAGCTCCAGGGCCTGCTGCGGGTGCGCCACAAGCGGCGCATCCCCCCCTTCGTGGCCGTGCCCACCACCGCCGGCACCGGCTCGGAGACCACTGTGGCCGCCGTCATCACCGACTCCGCCACCCACCACAAGGCGTCCATCAACGACACCGCCATCCTGCCCCACTACGCCGTGCTGGACCCGGAGCTGACCATCGGCCTGCCCCCCTTCATCACCGCCACCACCGGCATGGACGCGCTGTGCCACGCGGTGGAGGCCTACACCAACCACACCTACAACACCCGGTTGGAAAACCGCTACGCTGAGGAGGCGGTGAAGCTCATCTACGAGAACCTGCTCACCGCCTACCACGACGGGAAGAACCTCCAGGCCCGGCAGAACATGCAGCTGGCCGCCTTCAAGGCGGGCCGCGCCTTCACCCGGGGCTGCGTGGGCTACGTCCACGCCATCGGCCACACCCTGGGCGGCCTGTACGGCACCCCCCACGGCCTGGCCATGTCCATCCTGCTGCCCCACGTGATGCGCCAGTTCGGACCGGCGGTCCGCATCCGGCTGGCCCGGCTGGCCGATGTGTGCGGCATGGGGCCGGGCACGGTGGCGGAAAAGGCGGAGCGCTTCATCCGGTGGATGGAGCATCTCAAGCGGGAGATGGACATCCCCGAAAAGCTGGACATGATCAAGGACGAGGACGTGCCCCAGATCATCTCCTGGGCCATGAAGGAGGCCAACCCCCTCTACCCCGTCCCCGTCCTCTGGGGCAGGGAGGAGTTCCGGCAGTTCATTGACAAGGTGCGGGCCTGAGCCGTCAGGCCCCGGCCCGGCCGCTGACGGCCTGCGGGCGGCCCCACTGTCCCCGGGTCAAGCCCGGAGGGATTGACCGGCAGGAAATCTGGCGCATGTTCGGGAGGGAAGGACATGAACACCACCCAAATCAAATGCTTTCTGGCTCTGTCGGAGACCCTGAATTTCACCAAGGCCGCGGCCAGGCTCTATCTCTCCCAGCCCGCCCTGAGCCGCCAGATCGCCACTCTGGAGCAGGAATTGAACACCCTGCTGCTGATCCGGGACTCCAAGAATGTCCGCCTGACGCCCGCAGGCGCCCTGTTGGCGGAAGAGCTGAGCGGGCTCAACACCGCGCTGGAAGATCTGATCTCCCGCACCAAGGCCATGGGCATGGGCTACAGCGGAAGCCTGACCATCGGCGTGCTGGAAGGGCAGTGGATGGGGGACACCTTCTCCCAGCTGTGCCGGGCCTTCATCAAGCAATACTCCGGCATTGATTTTCACCTGCAGCAGGGCTCCTTTTCCCAGCTCCGGCAGCAGCTCAACGACGGGAAGATCGACGCGGCCCTCACCCTGGAATTCGATATCCGGGATATGGGCGGTGTCGTCTGGCAAGTGTTTGAGCCGGACAGCGCCGTGTTCGCAGCTTCCAGCAGCCTGCCAATCTGCCAGCGGAAAAAGGTGACCTTGGAGGCTCTGATGGCGGAAACGCTGCTGCTCATCTCCCCGGAGGACAGCAAAACCGGACATGACAGCCTGCTGAGCGACTTGAAAAATCGGGGTTATCACCCCCGTTCTGTCCGGCTGGCCCCCAACTTCTCCACCCTGACCCTGTGGATTGAAGCCGGCCTGGGGGTGGGCGTGGTGAACCATTTTTCTGCGCTGACCAAGAATCCCACCATCCGCCTGCTGACGGAGATCCCTTTGGGCGACGCCTCCCCCTGTATCGTATGGCGCCGGGACAACCTGAACCCATCCATCGCACCTTTCGCGGAGATGGCAAAAGCCTGGAGTCTAAAGCAATAACACATTGTTATCGTATCACTCAAATTCTCTATTTCCCTTTTCCCTTGTCTCCCACTACAATAAAATCATCTATACCGATGGAAAGGGGCGCAAGCTATGAATTCCTTTGAAAAGATCCAGCGCTGTTTTGATCTTCTCCCGGTGGAGAAACGGCAGGACATCCCTGTCTACCCCATGATGCTGCTCTATCCCGGCAAGGTGGCCGGCATGACCCAGAAGGAGATCACCTCCGACACCGACAAGTGGCTCCAGGCCCTGGACATCACCTTCCAGAAGGTGGGCTATCCCGACCTGTGCCAGGGCAACCCGCCCGGGGACGTGATGTTCCTCCAGGGCATTGAGGCCCTGCGCCCCGGCTACGAGCTGGGGGAGGACGATTCCTACCAGTTCAAGGAGAGCTGCCGCATGGAGGTGGCGGACTACCAGGACATTGTGGACCACGGCTACCTCCAGTGGTACAACCGCTACCTGTGCACCATCCAGCATCCCCCCGTGTCCGGCCCCGAGCTGGGCCAGATCTGGATGCGGGTGGGGATGAACGCCGCCAAGGTGGGCCAGTTCCTGGGCCAGCGCGGGGTGTGTCCCATCCACGGCACCGCCTCCGGCACCCCCTTTGACACCCTGTCCATGGTGCGCTCCTTCCAGGAGTTCGTCTACGACCTGTATGACGAGCCCGACCTGGTGAAGGCCGCCATCCAGAAAGGCACCCCGGAGGTGCTGGGCAACATCCTGGGCACCCTGGAGCACTCTCCCCTGAAGCGGGCCAGCCTGTACGCCATGCGTTCCGACGCCAACTCCATCTCTCCGGAGATCTTCGAGGAGTTCTCCTGGCCCTCCCTGAAGGAGATCATCCTGGGCCTGCACGCCGCCGGTGTCCAGGTGGTGGTCCACGCCGACGGCAACTGGCTGCCCATGCTGCCCAAGTTCCTGGAGCTGCCCAAGGGCAGCGTGATGATCGAGCTGGACGGCGTCACCGACATCCACGCCGCCCACGAGATCCTCAAGGGCTGGCAGGCCATCCGGGGCGACGTCCCCGCCACCCTCATGGCCTTCGGCACCCCGGACGAGGTGTCCGCCTACTGCGCCGACCTGGTGGAAATGGCCATGGGCGGCGGCTTTGTGGTGGGCTCCGGCTGTGAGATCCCCCTGAACTGCAAGCTGGAAAATCTCAAGGCCCTCATGGACTCCGTCCGGGCCTGAACGCGGGAGGTATGACACGATGAGCGAACTGATGAACGAAATTGGCGCCGCCCTGGAAAAAGGAAAGCGCAAGCTGGTGGTGCAGTACGTCCAGCAGGCCATTGACGAGGGCGTCCCCGCCCAGCAGATTCTCAGCGAGGGCCTGCTGCCCGGCATGGATCGGGTGGGGGTCAAGTTCCGCAACAACGAGATCTTTGTCCCCGAAGTGCTGGTGGCCGCCCGGGCCATGAACGCCGGCGCGGAGCTGCTCAAGCCCCTGCTGGCCGAAGCCGGCGCCGTCAGTGCGGGCAAGATCGTACTGGGCACGGTGAAGGGCGACCTGCACGACATCGGCAAGAACCTGGTCAAGATGATGATGGAGGGCAAGGGGCTGGAAGTGATCGACCTGGGGGTGGACGTGGCCCCCGAGGCCTTTGTCCAGGCCGCCATGGAGCACGGTGCCAACCTCATCGGTTGCTCCGCCCTGCTCACCACCACCATGCCGGTGATGGGCGAGGTGGTGAAGGCCGCCCAGGCCGCCGGCATCCGGGACAAGGTGAAGATCATGATCGGCGGCGCCCCGGTCTCCCAGGAGTTCTGCGACAGCATCGGCGCCGACGCCTACACCCCCGACGCCGCCACCGCCGCCATCCGGGCCTGCGAGCTGCTGGCCCAGTGAGCTTCGCCCCCTTCGGCACAGCGTGAATCTGACAGCTGACAAAACAACCGCTTCGGTTTGGTGACCGAAGCGGTTGTTTGCGGTTCAGTGCCGGATGAGCCGGGCATACAGGGTCTCCATCAGCTTCTGCAGGGGCTTGAACAGCGCCAGGGCGATGACGAAATTGCCCGCGGCGTGGAGCAGGTCAAAGGGGATGCCGCTCACCCACCAGGTGAGGGCAAAGGCCCACCCCCCCGTGAAGAGATAGACCGGCGCGCACAGCGCCCCGAAGGCCAGCCCGAAGCAGCCGGACACCAGGGCCCAGACCAGGGGGGAGCGGCAGCTGCGCAGGCACCAGGCCGCGATGGCCAGAATTAGCCAGATGTAGAGGTAGTTGATGGACCACAGGTTGAAGCCGTACACCACAAATTCCAGCAGGACATAGGTGTAGATGGGGTACAGGGCCTTTCGCCCGAAGGTGACGGCGAACAGGATCACCAGCAGGGACACCGGCTCGATGTTGGGCAGGCCCGCCATGAGAAACTTCCCCAGAAAGCACATGGCGCCCAGGATTCCGAAGAGAACCAGCTCCGAGACGGTGATCCCCTTGTGGGCGGAGGTCATTTCGTGTACACCAGCTGGAAGCTGTCCCCGTCCTGAATGGGGGTGGTGTCCGCCCCGGTGGTGGTCATCTCCCCGTTCTGGTACAGGGCCCAGTAGGCGCCGCTCTCCTCAAAGATGGCGTCCTCCCCGTCCACAGTGAGGATGTACAGGCCGAATTCGCCCTGGTCTCCGGCCACCAGGCCCTCAGCCAGCAGCACCTCTCCCAGATACTCGCTGTCGGTGTGATAGGTGAAGTCCTTGCTGCTGCCGTCGCCGTGCACCACTTCCACGGTGATGGTCTTGGCGCCCTGGGCCGTGTCGGGGCGGGTGGCGAAATAGATGCCCGCCATGACGACCACCACCGCCACGATGACCGCCACGGCAATGATGAGTTTGGTCTGCTTTTTCATGTTGGTTTCCTCCCGTTTGTCTGATTCCCGCTCCGGCAAAAACGGCCGCGGCGCGTCAAAGCGCCGCGGCCGTTTTCCCGCAGTGGATCCGGTCGGCTCCAAACTCCGTGGAACCGGCCTTTTATACATGAGCTGCGTAGGTCTTCTGACTCGCGCCTGTGGGCCTGTGGGCCCGCGTCTCCCCCGCCTTCCCGAATCGCTTCAGTGACTGGCTTTCGCCTGGGGGAGCCTCAGCGGCATACAGCGGCGGTACCGTCCGGGATTCCCACCCGGTTGTCTTGTTCAACCGACGCGGTGCCTGACACCCCGCGCCGGTCACGCAGCCTGTATCCAGTTGTCTGTTCTGTCCCGGTGTTACTTCCCGGCGTAATAGTCCTCCACCGCCTGGAAGAAGGCGTCGATGTTCTCCCAGGGGGAGACCGGCGGAATGTCGCAGCCGGAGGAGATGACGTAGTTGGGATGTCCGGCGCAGGCCTCCAGCAGCGCCAGGGTGTCCGCGCGGATGCTCTCCGGCGTTCCGTTGCGGAAGGCGGAGACGGGGTCCACATTGCCCATCACCAGCACGTCGGCGGGCATCTTGTCCACCATCTCCTTCATGTCCACCGCGTTGCCGAAGTGATAGGCTCCGGCGCCGGTCTCCAGCAGCTGGGGCACCATCTTGGTGACGGTGGGGCCGCAGTTGTGGTAGATCACCAGGAAGTGGTCGTCCTGCACCGCGTCCACAATCTTGCGCACATAGGGGGAGGAGAACTCCCCGCACAGATCCGGGGAGAGCAGCCCGGCGGCGGGCTCGGCGATCACGATGCCCTGGGCGCCCACGTCCTTGTAGGCCTGGATGTATTTCATCAGGAACTGCGTGGCCTTCTCCAGGGTGGTGTGGACCATCTCCGGCTCGTCATAGCAGTTGACCATGATCTCGGTCATATCCATGAGCCGGCCGGCCAGGGAGAAGGGGCCGATGACCCCGGCAAACACCGGCCGGTCGGTGATCAGCTTCAGCGCCTTGGAGATGGCCTCCACATACAGCCCGGTGCGGCCCGCCCCCACCTGGGGCACCTCCAGCTTGTCCGCGTCCTCCGGCTCGGACAGGATGGCCCCCACCACCGTGGGCACCTCGTCGTCGGTGACCCGGATCTGGGCGCCGAAGCACTCCGCCTCCACCGACAGGTCCATCATGGACACCGCGCCGGCGGCCGGGCAGCGGCGGGCCACCGCCGCCATGCCGGCGGCCTGGGCGTCACTGCTGGAGATCAGCTCCCGCACCGTGATCCCCTGGAGCTGGATGGAGGGGAAGGACAGGACAGGCAGCGCCCGCTTGCGGGGGGATCGGATGGTCTCTTCCATCCACTGTCTCATGTTCATCATCAAAAGCCTCCCATACCGTCCTCAGCCGGCCAGCAGGGCGACGGCCTTTTCCGCCGCGGCGGCGGCGTCGGGGGTGTAGGCGTCGGCGCCGATGCTGTCGCAGAACTCCTGGGTCACCGGGGCGCCGCCGATCATGATCTTCACCTTGTCCCGGATGCCGGCGGCCTGGGCGGCCTTCACCACCTCAGCCATGGCGGGCATGGTGGTGGTGAGCAGGGCGGAGCAGGCGATGATCTGGCAGCCGTGCTCCACGGCGGCCTGGACAAAGGCCTCGGGGGCCACGTCCACCCCCAGGTCGATCACTTCCAGCCCCTTGCCCTCAAACATCATGCGCACCAGGTTCTTGCCGATGTCGTGCAGGTCGCCCTTCACCGTGCCGATGCACACCTTGCCCTTGGCGCTGACGCCGGCCTCGGCCAGCTCGGGCTTGAGCAGCTCGGCGCCCACGTTCATGGCCCGGGCGGCCACCAGCACTTCGGGGACAAACACCTCGTTGTTCTTGAACTTCTCGCCGACGACGCTCATGCCCGCCAGCAGGCCCTCTTCCAGGATCTGCTTGGCAGGGATCCCCTCCTCCAGCGCCTGGGGCACCAGAACCTTGATCTGCTTGGCCCGCCCCTTCTGCAGGGCCTCGGAAATGTCAGTCAGAATGCTCATGGTATGTACTCCTTCCTTTCATCGGTTCATCGGTCGGGGCATCCGTCCCCGCTCTGCCCGGCCTCAGCCTCCAGGGCAGACTTTTTATGCTGTCTTTAGATTACCACAAGAATGGGCGGGAATTGATGCAGAAACTGCATGGGGACAAGCGAAATGGACATAGGACTTTCCCCTTCCCTGTTGTTATAATGGACTCAGGATCACCCGGATCAATTACATAAGGAGGAATCACGATGAACGGTGAAACTTTGTATCAGCAGCGTCTGGATCTGATCCGCAGGGCCGTGGCCTGCCAGCCGGTGGACCGGATCCCCGTCATTCCCTGTGCCAACGCCTACCTCGCCCGCAGCCAGCACGTGGTGCTGAAGGACTACATCAACGACTTTGACAAGGCCTGCACCGCCAACCTGGCCGAGCTCACCCGCCTGGACGCGGACGGCACCCAGAACGTCATCTTCTCCCCCTACCTGCTGGGCACCCAGTGGCTGTCCAAGGCCGCCATCCCCGGCGTGGAGCTGGGGGACGACGACATGTGGCAGATCACCGAGGCGGAGAACATGAAGTTCGAGGAGTACGAGGACATCAAGCGCATGGGCTGGGACGCCTGGCAGAAGAAGTTCATCGCCGAGAAGTGCAACGACAACTGGCACCGGCTGGAGCCCTTCTTCGCCGCCAACCCCAAGGCCTATCAGCGCTTCCACGAGGCCGGCATCCCCTGCATCGCCGACTTCCTCATGATCACCCCCTTTGAGTACTTCTGCGGCGGCCGCTCCCTGGAGACCTTCTTCACCGAGGATCTCATGGAGGAGCCCGAGCTGATGCACGAGATCTTCGACCTGGTGCTGGAGTCCAACCTGAAGACCTACCGGCAGCAGATCCTGGACACCCACGCCACCGGCGTGTGGATCGGCGGCTGGCGCACCGGCCCCGATCTGATCTCCCCCGCCATGTTTGACGAGTTTGTCTGGCCCTCCTTCAAGGCCTACTATGACCTGTGCATCGAAATGGGCGTCATCCCCACCTTCCACCTGGACTCCAACTGGGATCTGTGCATTGACAAGTTCAAGCGGCTGGAGGACAAGACCTATATTCTGGGCCTGGACTCCAAGACCGACATGCGCAACGCCCGGAAGGTGCTGGGCCCCAACGTGTGCCTGCTGGGCGACGTGCCCTGCGAGCTGTTCGCCTTCGGCACCCCGGACCAGGTGGCCGACTATGTGACCCGGATGCTGGAGGATGTGGGCCCCTGGGGCGTGATCATCTCCTCCGGCTGCGACATCCCCTCCGACGCCAAGCCGGAAAACGTCAAGGCCATGGCCGACGCGGCCCACGCCTTCCTCACCACCCATCCCCAGCACTGAGGACAGACCGGCACAGACAAACCCAGTGGGGCCTCCCGCCCCGGAAGGAGATTCTGTCATGGAAGTACTGCTGTTCGGCGGCTTTCTGGGCTCCGGAAAGACCACCGTCATCAACGCCCTGCTCCACAACCTCACCGCCCTGGGGAAAACCGCGGCCATCGTGGAAAATGAGATCGGCGCCGTGGGCATCGACGACGTGCTGGTGGCCCAGACCGGGCTGAAGGTCACCCCGCTGTTCGGCGGCTGCGTCTGCTGCCAGCTCACCGCCGACCTGCTCACCGCGGTGCACACCATTGAGGACCAGGTCCATCCGGACGTGCTGGTGGTGGAAATGACCGGACTGGCCATGATGGACGGCATCCGGGACACCTTTGCCCGCTACGGGCGGGACACCCTGCGGCTGCACACCATCGCGGTGGTGGACATGGCCCGCTGGGCCAAGCTGATCCGGGCCATGGAGCCGGTGGTCCGCCGCCAGCTGGCGGGGGCCGACCTGGTGCTGGTGAACAAGACCGACGTGGTACCCGCCGACCCGGAGGCCCTGGAGCGGATGTCCCAGCTGGCCGGCGGCTCCCCCTGCCGCACCCTGTCCGCCCGGGATATGGCCCCGGGCTCCGTTCTGGCGCTGATCCGGGAGGTGACCGAGTAATGGGACACGAACACGAACACCACCACGAACACGCCCACGGGCACGACTGCGGGCATGACCACTCCCACGACTGCGCCTGCGGGCACCACCACGGCCACAGCGAGGCGGAGCGGCTGGTGGAGGACGCCCTGGTGCTCTCCAAAACCTGGAGCGGGGAGGCCGGCCAGCCGGAACAGCTGGCCCGGAAGCTCCAGTCCGGCCTGGAGGTCCTGGGGAAGCTGCTGGAAGAGGACGGCATCATCCTGGGCCACCTGAAGGGGCTGCTGCGCTGCGGGACGGCCTGCCTGGCCTGCTCCGTGACCCGGGCGGACGCCCAGGATCTCACCCCCTCCCCAGATTGGCCCCCCGCGGGACCCTGCCCCTGGACCCTCACAGTGACGGTGCTGTCCCTGTGCCACCAGGAGCTGGTCACGGAGAAAACATTGGACAAGCTGTTCGGATGACTTTATAATGGATTCAGGGGGAATGCTCCATGAATCTGTTACAGATCCACTATTTTCTCACCACCGCCAGCTGTCTCAGCTTCACCCAGGCGGCCGATCTGCTCTATATCACCCAGCCGGCCCTCAGCCGGCAGATCACCGCCATTGAAAAGGAGCTGAACCTGCAGCTGTTCGTGCGCACCAGCCGGACGGTGAAGCTGACCCCGGCGGGCCACGTCCTGTTTGAGGAGCTCCAGCACGTCTACAACGACTATAACCTGGCGGTGGAGCGGGCTCACAACGCCCAGCGGGGCCTCACCGGCCGGCTCAGCATCGGGGTGCTGGACGGCACCCGGGTGGACGATCTGCTGCCTCCGGTGATCGCGCAATTCATCCGGGAATATCCCTGCGTGGAGCTCTCCCTGTCCTATCACAGCTTCAACAGCCTGGCTTCCCTGCTCTATGACGGGGGGCTGGATCTGGCCTTCACGCTGTTCTTTGACATCAAGGACCGGTACATGCTCCGTTTTCAGATCCTGGAGCGGGGGCGGGACCACATCGCGCTGCTGCGCACCCACCCGCTGGCCAAACGGGACAGCATCCACCTGCGGGACCTGAAAAACGAGCCGTTCATCATCGTGGGCTACAACGACTCCGCCGTCTCGCCCAAGCTGATTCTGGAGGCCTGTCAGGCCCAGGGGTTCACCCCCCGCGTCCGCTTCTCCCCCTCCATCCAGACCAGCATGCTCTGGCTGCAGGCCGGGCTGGGGGTAGCCATGCTGGACTCCAGAAACATCCTGCGCACCAATCCCCACATCAAGTTTCTGGACGTGGACCAGGTCAGCGACCCCAGCCTGACGGCGGCCTGGCATCAGGACAACACCTCCCCGGCGTTGCCGGCCTTCCTGCGGATTCTGGAGCAAGTGACCCAGAAGCAGGGGGGCTGGCATGACGGCGCCGGATAGGGCAGCCCCTCTCCTCGCCTTTTCCCCGCCGGCAGCGAGGCCCTGGCACGCCACGACACAGGGCGGCGGACCCCGCTGCGGGTCCGCTGCCCTGTCTGATTTCCGCTCGGACGGGATGCCCTTTCCCCTCGGCGGAGTTCCCGCGTCATTTTGAACACCACAGCAGGGCCATCTGGTTTTCTCGCCCTGCGCGGAGGAGGATATCATGGAGATACAGGTACAGACACAACAGGGCCTCAAAACCTGCCAGGCCGCTCCGGGGCAGACCCTGCTGGACGCCCTGCGGGACGTGGTCCAGCTCCGGGCCCCCTGCGGCGGAAACGGCTCCTGCGGAAAATGCGCGGTGCTGCTGGTGGAGCCGGAGGGGGAGCGGAAGGTGCTGGCCTGCCAGACCCCGGCCCGGGACGGCATGGTGGTGCGGGTGCCCCGGCAGGACCCCCTCCAGGTGGCCCTGGCGGGGGAGGCCCAAACCGATCTGACGCCGGACCCCGGCCTGGCCGGATACGGCGTGGCCTGCGACATCGGCACCACCACCGTGGTGTGCCGCCTGGTGGAGCTGTCCACGGGAAAGGCCCTGGCGGTACTGGGCCAGGGCAACGCCCAGTGCAGCTTCGGCGCGGACGTCATCTCCCGGATCAAAGCGGCCATGGAGGGGCAGCTGCCTCAGCTGACCCAGGCCATCCGGGCGCAGCTGTCCGGGATGATTCTGGCGCTGTGCCGGCAGGCCGGGACCGGCCCGGAGCACATTTCCGCCATGGCGGTGGCCGGCAACACCACCATGTGCCATCTGCTATCCGGCCTGGATCCCGCCGGCCTCGGGGCGGCCCCCTTCACCCCCCTGTCCCGGTTTGGCGAGCCGGTTCCGGCCCGGGATCTGGAGCTGCCCTTTGACGGCCCGGTCTATCTGTGCCCCGCCGTCTCCGGCTATGTGGGGGGCGACATCACCGCCGACCTGCTGGCCGCCGGCATGGACCGGATGGACCGCCCCACCCTGCTCATCGACGTGGGCACCAACGGGGAAATGGCCCTGGGCTGCGGCGAGCACTTCGTGTGCTGCTCCACTGCCGCCGGCCCCGCCTTTGAGGGGGCGCAGCTCTCCTGCGGGATGACCGCCGCCCCCGGGGCCATCTCCGCGGTGGAGTGGGCCGGCGGGGCCCTGCGCTGTGCCACCATCGGCGGCAGGGAAGCTGTGGGGCTGTGCGGCTCCGGCCTTCTGGACGCGGTGGCCGTCATGCTGGAGCTGGGCGCGGTGGATGAGACGGGCCGGATGCTGGACCCGGAGGAGGACGACATCCCGCCCCAGGCCGCCCCCTACCTCTTCCTGACGGAAGAGGTACAGCCCGCCTTCCGCCTCGCCCCCCGGGTGTACATCACCCAGGCGGACGTGCGCAAGCTCCAGCTGGGCAAGGGCGCCATCGCCGCCGGCGTCCGGGTCCTGCTGGACGCCTATGGCATCCAGCCCGCCCAGGTGGGCCAGCTGCTGCTGGCCGGCGGTTTCGGCAGCTATCTCCGGCCGGAGAGCGCCGCCCGCATCGGCCTGATCCCGGCCGAGCTGCTCCCCATCACCCGGGCCGTGGGCAACTGCGCCGCCGAGGGGGCGCGGCTGGCCCTGATCTCCACCCAGGCCCGGCAGCGCCTGGCCCGCCTCCAGCAGACCATGTCCTACCTGGAGCTGTCCGGCCTGGCCGCCTTCAACAGCGCCTATATGGACGCCATGATGTTTCCGGAGGAGGATTGACCATGGAGTTACAGGAAGTTCTGGACCTGGCCCGGGACTGTGGGTTCTCCCACTGGGGCGGGATGAACATGGAAAAGCTGGCCTTTCTGCCGGAGGTGCGGGACATGTGCGCCGCCGGCAGCTGCGGCCAGTACGGGCGCTGCTGGTCCTGTCCCCCGGCCTGCGGCAGCCTGGAAGAGATTGCCCGAAAGGCGGGCGGGTACCCCATGGGGGTCCTGGTGCAGTCCACCGGCCAGATGGAGGACGATTTCGATGTGGACACCATGATGGAGACCGAGAAGCTGCACAAGCAACGGTTTCTGGACTTCACCCGGCAGATGCGCGCCCGGGAGCCCGGCTGCCTGCCCATGGCGGCGGGGAGCTGCACGGTGTGTGAGCGCTGCGCCTATCCGGAGCCCTGCCGCTTCCCGGATCAGATGATCCCCTCCATGGAGGCCTATGGCATTTTCGTCTCCCAGCTGTGCAGCGACTCCGGCCTGGGCTACTACTACGGCCCCAAGACCATCACCTACACCAGCTGTGTGCTGTTCGGCGCGCCCACTCCATCCCCGCGGGAGCTGTGAGCACGCGCCCCCTCCCCGTCCATCGCCCGCGGGCCAAGGCGGCCGGCGCGCCCATCCGGGTGCGCCGGCCGCCTGTTCTGTTCCGTCCCATTCACCCCAGACTATTCCTTTTGAAAAGTTTTTATTTTGCATAAATTATTGCGTTTTTCCATTATTTTATCATGTATAGATTCAGAAAATCTCTTGATTTTCTCCCTGCGCCCTGCTACACTCTGGACCTGGGCCGGACGGCGTGTCCCACGGCCGGCCCGTCAATCTTACAAGGAGTGAATCAACGCAGTGAAACACAGACTACTCGCAGCCATCCTCTCCCTGAGCCTGATGGCATCCCTGCTGGTCTCCCCCGCCCTGGCCCAGGGCCCGGAGTCCAGCCCCACCGGCAACGCCGCGGTGAACCAGACCACCCAGGTGGAGTATCCTACCCTGTCTGCCGCCGTGGAGGCCGCCCAGGACGGCCAGACCATCCAGCTGCTCCGGGACGAGGTGGTGTCCGGCGCCGGCAAGGGCAAGAACCAGGCCGCCGTCACCATCACCGCCGACATCGTGCTGGACGGAGCAGGCCACACCATCACCACCGACGGGTTTGAGCTGGACGGCTCCGGCAATCCCCAGACCCATGTGATCACCGTCCAGGAGGGCGCCCAGGTCACCATCCGGGACCTCGCCATCGAGGGCAGCGCCAGCACCAAGCACGGCATCAACGTCTGGGCCGCCGGCGCCGGGGACGCGGTCACCCTGACCCTGGAGGATGTGGCCATCCGCAACTGCGGCACCGCCGGCATGGTGGTGAACCACAGCTCTGTCACCGCCAGCGGCCTGACCACCTCCGGCAACGTGTGGGGGGCCGTCAACGTGGACAACAGCGGCAGCTTTACCCTCACCGGTACGGAGAACCAGATGGAAGAGGCCGTGAAGCTGTGGACCGAGAAGCCCGATGGGGCCGGGGCCGTCACCATCGACGTGAGCGACTCCAACCTGAAGCCCGTCAAGGGCGAGGGCACCAACCTGAAGGGCTATACGTACTATACCGACGACGTGTCCCAGCTGGGGGAGGGCTACAACCAGACCACCCAGACCGTCTATGAGGATCTGGACGCCGCCGTGGCCGCCGTGGCCGCCGGCCACACCCTGCGGGTGGTGCGCAGCGCCGCCCTGGACAGCGCCGCCGTCCTCCCCGCCGGGGCCACCCTGTCTGTGGAGGAGGGCGTCGTTCTCACCACCAACGACCAGCTGTCCGGCGAGGGCAACATTGTGAACAACGGCGCCATCACCGGACAGGTCACCCCCACCGAGCCCGCCGGGGCGGACGACTACCGGGTAATCTATCTGGCGGACGGGCAGATCTGGTTCACCCAGGTGCTCACCCAGTCCGGCGGCCAGCTCACCTTTGTCCAGCCCAGCGACCCTGCCAAGGCCGGCCACACCTTCGCCGGCTGGGACTACGGCAGCAATGTGTCCGTCTCCGGCGGCGCCGTCACCCTCACCGTGGGCGCGGACAAGACCTATACCTTCAACGCCCAGTGGACGCCCATCCCCGTCCCCCCCGCCACCTATCCCGTCACGGTCAGCCCCTCTGACCACGGCCAGGTGACCGCCGACCCCCAGCAGGCCGCCCAGGGGGCCACCGTCACCCTCACCGTCACCGCGGAGGAGGGCTATGAGCTGGACACCCTCACTGCGGCCGACCAGGACGGCGCTCCGGTGGCGCTCACCGCCCAGGAGGACGGCATCCGCACCTTCTCCATGCCCGCCTCCCCCGTCACCGTGACGGCGACGTTCGCCCCCGTTGCGGAGGAGCCCGAGGAGAAGCCGGAGCTGCCCTTCGCCGACGTGGCGGAAGACACCTGGTATTATGACAGCGTGTACTACGTCTGGGACCAGGGCCTGATGCAGGGCGTGGGCGGCGGCAGTTTCGCCCCCGCCGACCCGGCCACCCGGGCCATGCTCATGACCGTGCTGGCCCGGCTGAAGGGCGCGGATCTGGAGGGCGGCGCCACCTGGTATGAGAAGGCCGTGGCCTGGGCGGTAGACCAGGGTGTGTCCGACGGCAGCGCCCCCCTGGACAACATCACCCGGGAGCAGATCGTCACCATGCTCTACCGCTGCGCCGGCGCCTCTCCCGTCGGGGAGGACCACCTGTCCGCCTTTTCCGACGCCGACCAGGTGTCCGGCTGGGCGAAAGACGCCATGAACTGGGCGGTGTCCACCGGCCTGCTGAAGGGCCGGGACGGCAGCCTGGCCCCCGCCGGGGCCGCTCCCCGCCTGGAGCTGGCCGCTTTCCTGGCCCGCTTCGCCGAGATGGAGGGGGCATAACCCCTTCCCACGCCATAAAACGTGCCCGGAGGACAAGATGTCCTCCGGGCACGACGCGTTCTGTCCTATTGATGTTTTCTCCCCAGCAGGCGCTCCAGCAGGGAGAAGCGCCTGTGCGCCCGGTGTCCGCTCTGCCCCTCCCCGGGGGCGGCCTCCATGGCATCCCGCATGAGCACGTCGTGGCAGTTCACCAGCCCCGTGCGGTCGGACACCGGATGATACAGACCATCCGGCCCCATGCGCCTGGCCTTGGTGTTGTCCATGCGCTGCACCTGGATGAGCCGGTGGATCTTCTCCCGGGCGTCCTTGCTGCGGATGGGGCAGGCCACCTCCACCCGGCGCTCGGTGTTCCGGGTCATGAAGTCGGCGGAGGAAATGTACATCACTTCCTCCTGTCCCCGTCCGAAGAGGTAGATCCGGGCGTGCTCCAGGTAGCGGCCCACGATGCTGGTGACCTGGATGTGGTCGGTCTCCCCCTCCACGCCGGGCAGCAGGCAGCAGATGCCCCGCACGACCATCTCCACCTGCACCCCCGCCTGGGAGGCCTCCCGCAGCTTCAGGATGAGATCCAAATCGGTGACCGAGTTGAGCTTCAGGAAGATGTACCCCTGGCTGCCCTTGGCAATCTCCCGGTCAATGAGGGCCATCAGCCCGCTCTTCAGCGTGTGGGGCGCCACCATCAACCGGCGGTACTCCCCCTCCAGGTTTCCGATGGCCAGGTTCTTGAAGAACTCGGTGGCGTCCGCCCCGATCTCCGGGTCGGCGGTGATGTAGGACAGGTCGGTGTACTGCCTGGCTGTCTTCTCGTTGTAATTGCCGGTGCCCACCTGGGTGATATAGGACACCCCATTGCGGTCCTTCCGGGTGATGAGGCACACCTTGGAGTGGACCTTGTAGCCCTCAAAGCCGTAGAGGATACGGCAGCCCGCCTCCTCCAGCCGCTGGGACCAGTCGATGTTGTTCTGCTCGTCAAACCGGGCCCGCAGCTCGATCATGACGGTGACGTCCTTGCCGTTTTCCGCCGCGGCGCACAGATAGTCCACCAGCTTGGCCCGGCTGGCCAGGCGGTAGATGGTGATCTTGATGGAGATGACCGCCGGATCGCTGGCGGCCTCTTTGATGAGCTTCAGGAAGGGCTCCATGCTCTCATAGGGATAGGAGAGCAGGATGTCCCGGCGCAGCGCCTGCTGGAGCACGTTCTCCCCGGGGGCCGGCACGGCGGGGGGCTGGGGGGTAAAGGCGGGATAGGTGAGGGCGGAGTGCAGGGCGGGGGGCAGCCTGTCCGCCAGGGAAAACACGTATCCCATCTGCATAGGGGAGGCGGTGGTGTACACCTGATCCCTGGTCAGCCCCAGGTGCCGGCAGAAATAGTCCTGGAACCGGCCGCTCACCTGGCTGCCCAGCTCCAGCCGCACCGGGGCCAGCTTGGTGCGGGAGCGCAGCAGCTTCTTCATCTGGGCCCGGAAGTCCTCGTCCACCTCAAAGGCCTCGTCGTTGGGGGTGATGTCGGCGTTGCGGGTGACGCAGAACACCGTCTTCTCCACCACCTCGTAGTTGGAAAAGATCTTTCCGATCTGGCTGAGCAGAATGTCTGGCATCTTCACATAGCGCACATCCGCCCCCGGGAGGAAGAGCACCTGGGGCAGGCTGGCGGGCAGGGGGATCACCCCGAACACCTCTCCCCGCTTGTCTCGCAGCAGGGCCCCCACATGGAGCACCTTGTTGACGAAGTGGGGAAAGGGGTGATGGCTGTCCACGATCTGGGGGGAGAGGATGGGGTCGATCTCCTGGGCAAAGTACTCCTTCACGTATTTCTGCTCGGGCTTTTCCAGCCGGTCCGCGCTCAATTCACTGATGCCGTACTGCTCCAGCTGCTTGTGCAGGCTGGCGCACACCTGGTCCTTGCGGGCGATCAGCGGCCGCACCGCGGCGTAGATGGCGTCCAGCTGCTGGCGGCAGGTCATGCCGGACTTCCGGTCCACCGCCTGGGGGTCCACGGCGTCCAGGTCGTGGAGGCTGCCCACCCGGATCATGAAGAACTCGTCCAGATTGCTGGTGAAGATGGACACGAACTTCAGCCGCTCCAGCAGGGGGACGGACTCGTCCTCCGCCTCCTGGAGCACCCGCTCGTTGAACCGCAGCCAGGACAGTTCCCGGTTCTGGGTAAAGGTAAAGCGATTTGCTTCACGCATACTCTGTCTCTCCTTCCAACATGTGCAGCAGATAGCCCTCCCGCACACCGTAGGGGCTGGCCGCGAAGCAGACGCAGTCAAACCGGGCGGCCACCGCCTCCAGGATGGCAAGCCCCGGCATCAGGGTGTGCAGCCGGTCCGGGGCGGCCTTGATCATGGCGGAAATCAGCCGGCGCCGGTCCTCCTTCAGCAGCCGCCGGAACTTTTTCAGCCGCTTGCAGGGAAACCCCGCATACCCCGCCTGCTCGTCGAACAGCTCGTCGCTGAGGGCGCAGCCCGCCCGGCAGGTGCCCCCTACCCCGTACAGGAAGGCGGACTCCTCCAGAGGGAAGTCCGCGTCCCGCAGCAGGGAGGCGGCATACGCCCGGAGCTTGTTCAGCTCCTCCGGCGTGGGCACCACATCCCGGACAAAGCGGCTGTACAGGTTGAGCGACCCCATGGGCAGGGAGCAGGCGTCCCGGGCGTGCCCGTCCCGGAAGCGCACCAGCTCGGTGGAGCCGCCGCCGATGTCCACCATCAGGCCGTCCCGGACGTTCAGCGCCCGCAGGGCCCCGTGGTAATCCAGCAGGGCCTCCTCCCGCCCGGTGAGCACCCGCACCTCCAGGCCGCAGGCATTCCGGATGGCCTGGACCACCTCCCGGGTGTTCACCACGTTGCGCAGGGAGGCCGTGGCAAACACAAAAGTCCGCTCAGGCCCCACGCTGTCCAGGGTGAGCTGAAAGCGCCGCAGCACTTCAATGGCCTTCTGGATGCCCCGGTCGGACAGGCGCTGCTCCCTGTCGATATAGCCTGCCAGCCCCGCCGGCTGCTTGCTGTTGAGCATCTGCCGGGGTTCGCCGTCCACCAGGCGGTAGAGCACCAGGCGCATGGTGTTGGAACCGATGTCAATGACCGCGTACATAGTCTCTGAAAACTCCTTTGTTCTGCCCTCGCCGGGCCGTGTCCCTCCGCCGGGCGGAGGCCTATCTTTCCTATGGTATCTTAAGGATACGCCGAAAAAAACTCCACCATACCTGAGTCATGGCAGCGTAAAAAACGTGTAAACTCTCTCCCCTCACGGGAAAAGGCAGGCCGCCGGATTGCCCGGCGGCCTGCCTTTCATTGGGATCTTAAATTACAGCCGGCCATACAGCTCCATCTCATGGCGGAGCTTGGCGGCCAGCCGGGGGGTGAACACCCCGGTTCGGGCCCGCCACAGCCAGTTGGTGCCCACGGTGGAGGGCTCGTTGATCCGGGCCTCGTTGCCCAGCCCCAGCAGATCCTGGGCCTGGACCACGGTGAGGTCCGCCACGCTGGCCCAGAGGCTGCGCAGCATGCCCCAGTGGTATCCCTCCCGCCGGTTCAGGCGCAGATACTCTCTGGCCCGCCGCACCGACTCCGCCGGCGCCGTGGCCATCCACCCCTGGATGGTATCGTTGTCGTGGGTGCCGGTATAGGCCACACAGTGGCGGATGAAGCAGTGGGGCAGATAGGCGGAGGTGCTGTCCCTGCTGTCAAAGGCAAACTGGAGCACCCTCATGCCGGGGAACCCGGTGTCCGCCAGCAGCTGGTGCACCGTGGGGGTGAGAAAGCCCAGATCCTCCGCGATGATCCGGGGCCGCCCCAGCTTCGCCTCCATCGCCCGGAAGAACTCCATGCCCGGCCCCGGCCGCCAGCGGCCGTTGCGGGCGGTATCCTCGCCATAGGGGATGGCGTAATACTCGTCAAAGCCCCGGAAGTGGTCGATGCGCAGCACATCGTACAGCCGGAACTGGAAGGCCACCCGATCCACCCACCAGCGATAGCCCTCCTCCCTCATCCGGTCCCACCGGAACAGGGGATTGCCCCACAGCTGGCCGTCGGCGGAGAAGCCGTCGGGGGGGCAGCCGGCCACCTCGGTGGGGGTGAGGGTCTCGTCCAGCTGGAACTGCTCCGGGCTGGCCCACACGTCGGCGGAATCCAGGGAGACATAGATGGGCAGGTCCCCCACGATGTCCACATGGTGGACATGGGCAAAGGCCCGCAGGGCGCCCCACTGGCGGAAAAACAGATACTGCACCGCCTTCCAGAAGGTGACGGCCTCCGCCAGCTCCCGCCGGGCCCGCTCCAGCTCCCGGGGTTCGCGCAGGCGCAGCCCCTCCGGCCACTGGCTCCAGGCCACGCCCCCCTGGCTGTCCTTGATGGCCATGAACAGGGCATAGTCCTCCAGCCAGTCCCGGTGCTCCTGGCAGAAGTGGTCAAACTCCCGCCGGTCCCCGGCCAGCAGCCGGGCGCAGGCCCGGCGCAGCACCGGATAGCGGGTCTGATAGAGCAGGCCGTAGTCCACCCGCTCCGGGTCAGCCCCCCAGTCCAGCCCCTGGTATTCCTCCCGCTCCAGCAGCCCTTCCGCCGCCAGCTCATCCAGGTCGATGAAATAGGGGTTGCCCGCCCGGGAGGAAAAGGACTGATAGGGGGAGTCCCCATAGCTGGTGGGGCCCAGGGGCAGGGTCTGCCAGTAGCGCTGGCCCGCTGCCTCCAGGAACAGGATGAACTCCCGGGCCGCCGCCCCCATGGTCCCGATGCCATAGGGGGAGGGCAGGGAGAAGACAGGCATCAGAACACCTGCACGACGCATCGCGCTCACCTCTCTCAAGAAGAATCGTCAGACAAAACTCATTCCCACGCCCGCTTGGCTGCCACGCTCTCTCCCGCCAGCAGCTGAAATGGGGCGGTCTCATACACCGGCGGCAGCTTCCGCTCCAGCCGGTCCAGCAGGATATCCGTCCCCCGCTCCGCCATCAGCCGGGTATCCTGGCAGATGGTGGCCAGCCTGGGCACGGAGAACTCCCCCACCGGGATCCCGTCAAAGCCCATGACCGAGATGTCCTCCGGCACCCGGTACCCCCGGTCCCGCAGGGCCCGGATGGCGCCGATGGCCATCACGTCGGACAGCGCGAAGATGGCGGTGAGACCCGGGTTGCGGTCCAGCAGCCGCCCGGTGGCGGCATAGGCGTCGGCAAAGGAATAGCGGCAGGGCTCGCACTGCCGCTCCCCGTCAAAGGGGATGGCGTGCTTTTCAAAGCTGTTTTTACAGCCCACAATGCGCTGGTAGCTGATCTGGGAGCAGGCCCAGTTGCCGCCCAGCACCCCGATTTTCCGGTGGTGGTGGAGAAACAGATAGTCCACCGCCCGCTCCGCGGCCAGCGCGTCGTCGGTGGACACGCTGGACAGGTTGGCAAACCCCAGGGGCCGGGCGGAGTTGGTGAGCAGCACACAGGGCACGCCGATGAGGGCAAAGTCCCGCTGGAAGTACTCCAGGTCGCCCCCCAGGAACAGCACGGCGGGGGGCTTATACTCCCGGCACACCTGCAGGGCGAAGGCCACCTCGTTGGCGTCCTCGTCCACATAGTAGACCGCCGCGTCCAGCCCCCTGTCCTGCACCCGCAGCTGCACCTTTTCCACCATCTCGGCAAAGAGCATGTTCTGGGTGCCCTTGACAATCACCGACACCCGCCGCCCGGCCTGCTGCTTCAGGTGCCGGGCGTTGCTGTTGGGGTGGAAATCGCACTCCTCCACCACCGCCAGCACCCGCTGGCGGGTGGCCTCGCTCACATCCGGGTACTGGTTGAGCACCCGGGACACCGTGGCTACACTGCACCCGGCCAGCCGGGCGATATCCCGTATGGTCATCCTGCCGCCCCCTTTCCGGGCCAGGCGTGATTAGCCCTTCACAGCGCCGGACACCACGCCCTTGATGATATGCTTCTGGCCCACCAGGTAGACAATGATGATGGGGATGATGGCCAGCATGATGCACGCCATCATGGGGCCCATCTCCACCCGGCCATAGCTGCCCCGGAAGAACTGGATGAGCATGGAGATGGTCTTGTACTTGTCCACGTCCAGAATCAGGGTGGGCAACAGGTAGTCGTTCCAGATCCACATGGCCTCCAGCACCGCCACCGAGATCATGGTGGGGCGCAGCAGGGGGAACACAATGTAGAAATAGGTCTGAATGGGGCTGCAGCCGTCGATCATGGAGGCCTCCTCCATGTCGATGGGCACGCTGCGCATGAAGCCGCAGAACATGAACACCGCCAGGCCCGCGCCGAAGCCCAGGTAGATGATCCACAGCACCCAGGGGGTGTTCAGGTGGAGGGTGTCCGCCAGGGAGGACAGGGTGAACATGACCATCTGGAAGGGCACCACCATGGAGAAGGCGCACAGCAGATAGAGGATCTTGGTGAAGCGGTTGTTCACCCGGGTGATGTACCAGGCGAACATGGAGCAGAAGATCAGAATGGCCAGCACCGAGGTGATGGTGATGAAGGCGGTGTAGAACAGGCTGAGCAGGAAGCCCTGGGAGCCGATGGCGTTCTCATAGTTGGCCAGGCCCGCGAAGGTCTCCGCGTTGGGCAGGTCGAAGGCAGTGCTGGTGCTGATGGCGCTCTCCACCTTCAGGGAGTTCATGAGCACCATGAAGATGGGGTACATATAGATGACGCACACAATGGTCATCACAATGCTCCAGATCCGGTTGGAGCGCAGAGCTTTCTGTTTCATTACTGCTGTACCTCCCTCTTGCGGGTTGCCCGCAGCTGGATCAGGGCGATGGCCACCACGATCACGCAGAAGATAACCGCCTTGGCCTGGCCGATGCCGCGCCACTGGGGCCCGGAGCGGCCGTAGAAGGTGTAGTAGATGTTGTAGGCCAGCAGCTCGCTCTGGTGGGCGGGCTGGCCGCCGGTGAGGGCCATGTTCTGGTCAAAGAGCTTGAAGCTGTTGGTGATGGTCAGGAAGAGGCAGATGGTGATGGAGGGCATGAGCATGGGCAGCTTCACCTTCCAGAAGGTCTGCCAGCGGGTGGCGCCGTCGATCTCGGCGGCCTCCACCAGGGTGTCCGGAATGCTCTGCAGGCCGGCCACGTAAATGATCATCATGTAGCCGATCTGCTGCCAGCACATGAGGATCACCAGGCCCCAGAAGCCGGCAGTGGCGTCCAGGGCCAGCAGGGGCTTCTCCAGCAGGCTGAGCACACAGTTGAGCAGAATCTGCCAGATGTAGCCCAGCACGATGCCGCCGATGAGGTTGGGCATGAAGAACACCGTGCGGAAGGCGTTGGTGCCCCGGATGGCCTTGGTGAGGATGACCGCCACCAGCAGCCCGCCCACATTGATGGCGATGGTGGTCACCACCACAAAGGCACAGTTGTACCAGAAGGCGTGGGTGAAGGTGTTGTCGCCGATGGCGCGCACAAAATTGCTCAGGCCGATGAGGGTGGCGTCCCGCACCGTGGTGAACTGGCAGAAGGCCAGGTACACGCCCTCTACGAAGGGGATGATGAAGCCGATGACAAACGCGGCCAGGGTGGGCAGGACAAAGATGGGCCAGTACTTCTTGATTGCTCGTTGCACAGTATCTCCTCCTCTTTTATGAGATGGCGCCGCCCGGGCAGACCGCGCTCCGCCAGGCGCGCGGCCTGCCCGGACAGCGTGAGCGGCAGGACTCCCCTGCCTGGGAAGAAAGGGGGCTGCCGGAGCAACTCCGGCAGCCCCGCAACAGTTGCGTTATGCCTTGTCTGTTTTAGACTCAGCCGTTGGCCAGCTGATACTCGGCAGCCCAGTTGTCCACAAAGGCGGACACCACGGCGTCCCAGTTGGCGTCGGTCTGGTCGGCGGCGTACACGGCCAGGGCGGAACCGACCATGTTCTTCCACTCCTCAGAGGGCATGGTGGTGAAGTTCCAGCTGATGGGGGTCTTGCCCGCGGCGGTCATCTCGGCGTCCAGGGCCACGAAGGGGTTGGAGGACTCGGGAGCGGCCTTGAAGGGGATGGCGAAGCCCATGCCGGCCTCACCGGAGGGCATGGCGCCGGCGCTGCCGGTGATGGCCTGGAGGGCGGTCTCGTCGGTGACGCACCAGTACATGAAGTCCAGGGTGGCCTGGATGTTCTCCTCGCTGGCGTTCTTGTTCACGCACCAGTAGTTCTCAGAGCCGGTGCACAGGCCCTGGTTGGCCTCGTCGCCCACGCCGAAGTACAGGGGGATCATGGTCACGTCCTCATCAGACAGCTTGCCCTCGCCCACCACATTGGCGTACTCCCAGGAGCCGTTCTGATAGAACACGGCCTGGCCGGTGACAAAGTCGTTCAGGGCGTCGTTGGCGGTCTTGGCGGTGAGCTCAGCGGGATCGCAGGTGGCGTTGTTGATGTACAGATCCCACACGGCCCGGTACTGATCCAGATAGGTGCCCTCGATGGCGTCGGTGGAGTTGATGCCCTTGTCCTGGTACTCGAAGTAGATGGGCAGGTTGGCCAGGTGGGTCTTGAAGCGCCAGTCGGAGGAGGAGTCCATGCCGGCGGAGGTGAAGGCGGAGAAGCCCAGCTCACCCTTCCGGGCGGTGATGTCCTCGGCCACGGTCTTCAGATCCTCGAAGGACTGGATGTCCTCCACGGAGTAGCCGGCCTCGGCCAGCAGGGTGGTGTTGACGATGATGCCGTAGGACTCGATGACGTAGGCGATGCCGGCCACCTCTTCCCCGTTCTTCAGGGCGTAATCCTCGCTGGTGAGCTCGCCGTACAGGGCGGAGCCGGACAGGTCATAGCAGTAGTCCTTCCAGCTGTTCAGGCCCACAGGGCCGTTCACCTGGAACATGGTGGGAGCCTCATCCTTGGCCATCTCGCTGGTGAGCATGGTCTCATAGGTGCCGGAGGCGGCGGTGACCACCTTCACGGGCACGCCGGTCTCAGCGGTGTAGATCTCGGCCAGCTCCTGCCACTGAGCGTCCTGCTCGGGCTTGAAGTTCAGATAATAGACGGAGCCGGCAGCCTCGCCGCCGGGCTCCTCGCCGGCCGGCTCAGAAGCGGCGGGGGTCTGGGTGCCCGGAGCCGGGCTCTCCTCCCCGCCGGTGGGGCCGCAGGCGGCAAAGGCCATCACCATGGCCAGGGCCAGCAGCAGCGCAAGCAGCTTCTTTTTCATAAATGTCCCTCCTGAATTCAAATTTGTATCTCGCAAAAGATACCTCGGATTTTTCGGAAACGTTTCCGCTTCCTCACGCTTTCATTATAGCGAAACGGCGCCAGAATACAACAGAAATTTGTCGTTCTCATACAAAATCATCACTTTTGATAAGGCGCTTCTCCCCCTTTGTGACAAAATGACGGTGTTTCGCCCTCCGTTTTTCGAAAACGTTTTCGCTGCATAGCACAGGTTCTGCCCCGGACGAAAAAAGAGGGACGCGGAGCGTCCCTCTTCGTTGCGTCCTTCTTATGAGGAGAAATCCGTCAGGCACAGGTCCAGGTCCACCGGGGCCGGGATCCCGTCCACCGTCCCCTCGCTGGTGTACTGCCACATGGCAAAATGATAGCGGAAGGTGGTGGCCTGCCAGTCCTGGGTGTAGTGGGCCAGCCAGAAGGGCCAGTCCAGCAGCGCCTCCAGATTCAGCTCGCTGTACGCCTTGGAGGGGCTGAAGTACACCATGGGCTGATAGCCCATGGCCTCCACCTCCTGGCAGAAGGCCACGGCGCAGTCGGTCTGGGTCTGGCCGTCGGTGTCCCGGGTGCGGGAGTCCTCCGCCCCCTGGCGCTCCCAGTCAAACACCACCGGGTAGGTGAGCTCGTACCCCTTCAGCAGCTCCAGGGTATACCGGGCCTCCTCCCGGGCCTCCTGGGGGGTCACCGCCTGGGAGAAGAAGTAGGCCCCCACCTCCAGCCCGGCCGCCAGCGCCCCCTCTATATTCTGGCGGAACATGCTGTCCTCGTACAGCCCGCCTTCGGAATAGCCCCGGAAGCCCACCCGGATGATGGCGAAATCCACCCCGGCCGCCTTGACTTTCTGCCAGTCGATCTCCCCCTGGTAGCTGGACACGTCCACCCCCACATAGCTGGGGGCATCCCCGTCGTAGGTGAGGAAGCCATCCACCACCACAAAGTCCTCCGGCGCGTAGGAGTTGCCCGGCACCGGGTCCAGCCGGAGGGTGGTGCAGCCGGTGAGGATCAGCGCCAGCAGCAGCGCCGGAATCAGTCGTCTCAGTCTCAAGGGTAGTCGTCCTCTCAAGTTTTTCTCCAGCATACCACAAAAAAAGGGGGACCGCTACCCAGCGGTCCCCTTTTTATTGAAAAAGTCTCACAGAGTTCGCGCCCGCAGGCGCGAATAAAGCGGAATCCGTTTTCGGCCGGGGCGTGTACCTGGACGAAAACTCTTCTCAGCCCGCAAGCGTGCGGCGGCGTGGCCTTTGCGGCGACGTGCGCCGCAGCGGGCTGCAATCCTCCCGTCGGAAAAGGCCGCGCCTTTTTCGACGGTTTTCAGTGGCAGCCCTTGCAGTGGCCGCAGTTCCCGCTGCATCCGCCGCCGCTCTTCTTCTGCTTGATGATGGAGCGGACGGCCAGCGCCACGATTACCACCAGCACGATCACCACAATGGCAGTTGTCATAGTCTCGTTCCTTTCTCAGGGCCTGTCTCAGGCCCGCACCGCGTCCACCGCCCGCAGGTTGTCGGCCTCGCCCCGGTAGCCCTTGCGCACCAGCAGGTACACCAGGCCGATCACCAGCACCACAGCCACCACGGTGAAGAGATTGAAGGACACCTCACCGGTGATCAGCCCGCCGATCTGGTAGACGATCAGGCTGATCACATAGGCAAAGCCACACATATAGCCGATGGCCGCCCAGGTCCACTTGGCGTTGTTCATCTCCCGCTTGATGGCGCCCATGGCGGCGAAGCAGGGGGCGCACAGCAGGTTGAAGATCATGAAGGCGTAGGCCCCGATGCCGGTGAAGGCCAGGGCAATGTTGGCCGTCAGGTTGCCCGGGTAGCACACGCTCATGGTGGACACCACTTCCTCCTTGGCGATGAGGCCGGTGATGGTGGCCACGGTGGCCTGCCAGTTGCCGAAGCCCAGGGGGGCGAAGATCCAGGCGATGGCGTTGCCCACATTGGCCAGGATGGAGTGGTTGTTGTCCTCCACCATGCCGAAGGCGCCGTTCTCAAAGCCGAAGCCCTGGAGGAACCACAGCACGATGGTGGATACCAGGATGATGGTGCCGGCCCGCTTGATGAAGGACCAGCCCCGCTCCCACATGGAGCGCAGCACATTGCCCACGGAGGGGGCGTGGTAGGCGGGCAGCTCCATGACGAAGGGGGCGGGCTCGCCGGCGAAGGCCTTGAACTTCTTCAGGATGATGCCGGAGATGATCACCGCCGCCACCCCGATGAAGTAGGCGGAGGTGGCCACCAGGGGAGAGTGGCCGAACAGCGCCCCGGCAAACAGGGCGATGATGGGCATCTTGGCCCCGCAGGGGATGAAGCCGGTGGTCATGATGGTCATCTTCCGGTCCCTATCCTGCTCGATGGTGCGGGAGGCCATGATGCCGGGCACGCCGCAGCCGGTGGCCACCAGCATGGGGATGAAGGACTTGCCGGACAGGCCGAAGCGGCGGAAGATCCGGTCCATGATAAAGGCGATGCGGGACATGTAGCCGATGTCCTCCAGAATGGCCAGCAGCAGGAAGAGCACCAGCATCTGGGGTACGAAGCCCAGCACGGCGCCCACGCCGCCCACAATGCCGTCCAGGATCAGGGAGGACACCATGTCGTTGCAGCCGATGGCGGTCAGGCCGTTCTCCACCAGCACGGGGATGCCGGGCACCCAAACGCCGTACTCGTGGGGATCGGGCTCGGGCACGGTGAGGGCCTGCTCATAGACGGCCTCGTCCACGGCGATGACAGTGGTGTCGCCGCTCTCGTCGTCGTAGAGATAGGCCTCGGTCTCCCCGGCCTCATAGGCCTGGATGATGGTGTCCGCCTCCTCAAAGGCGCCGGAGGCCTCGTCCCA
This sequence comes from uncultured Oscillospiraceae bacterium, assembly GCA_944385465.1. GTDB lineage: Bacteria > Bacillota > Clostridia > Oscillospirales > Oscillospiraceae > Enterenecus. The sequence continues at coordinate 39,566 of CALWXH010000006.1, forward strand.
GGCGTCGGTGTCGGCGGTGAAAGGGACGAACCAGCCGTCGCCGAACAGGCCGTCGTTGGCCCAGTCGGTGAGGCGGGTGCCGATGGAGATGGTCCAGGAGCCCATGGCGATGGAGTACACCAGGGCCATCACCACCACAAAGATGGGCAGGGCCAGCACCCGGTTGGTGACGATGCGGTCAATTTTATCCGACCGGGACAGGCCCGTGCGCTTCTTCTTCACGCAGGAGGCAAGGGCCTTGGTGATGTACTCATACCGCTCATTGGTGATGATGGACTCCGCGTCGTCGTCCAGGGCCTGTTCACAGTCAGAAATGGCCTGCTCCACCCGGCCCTTCACATCGTCGCTCAGGGTGAGCTTGCCCATCACCTGCTCGTCCCGCTCAAACACCTTGATGGCATACCACCGCTCCATGCCCTGGGGGAAGGCGGAGCCCAGCGCGGACCGGATGGTATCCAGCGCCTGCTCCACCGGGGCGGAATAGGCGCGTGTTCCGGGGGCCGTTCCCCGGGCGGCGGTTTTGGCCGCTGCCAGCAGCTGATCCAGCCCCTCCCCCTTCAGGGCGGAGATCTCCACCACCGGGATGCCCAGGGCGCGGGACAGCTTGCTGGCGTCAATGGCATCGCCGTTTTTCCGCACCAGATCCATCATGTTCAGGGCCACCACCACCGGGATGCCCATCTCCATGAGCTGGGTGGTGAGGTACAGGTTGCGCTCGATGTTGGTGGCGTCCACGATGTTGATGATGCCGTCGGGCCGCTCTCCCACCAGGTATTCCCGGGCCACCACTTCCTCCAGGGTGTAGGGGGACAGGGAGTAAATGCCCGGCAGGTCGGTGAGGGTGATTTCCTTATCGCTCTTGAGTTTGCCCTCTTTCTTCTCCACGGTCACGCCGGGCCAGTTGCCCACCCGCTGATTGGAGCCGGTGAGGGCGTTGAACAGTGTTGTCTTGCCGGAGTTGGGGTTGCCGGCAAGGGCCAGTCTGATGGACATTGTTTCATTCCTCCTCCGCGATGGTTAGTTCTTGCTAACCATCCTTCAAAAAATAACAGCGCGCTGCCGCGCCGCCTATCCATTCGCGCCCGGGGGCGCGAATCCAGTGCGATCCGTTTTCGGCCCGCAAGCGTGCGAGCCCCGCCCTTGGGGGCGGGTGTGCTGCGGCGGGCCGTGGCCTACTCACGGGAAAAGGCTGTGCCTCTTCCCATACAGTTACGCCACCTCAATGCAGTCCGCGTCCCCCTTGCGGATGGACAGCTCATAGCCCCGGATGGTGATCTCCACCGGGTCGCCCAGGGGGGCCACCTTGCGCACATAGATGCTGGCGCCCTTGGTGATGCCCATGTCCATGATGCGCCGGCGCAGCGCGCCTTCCCCGTGGAGCTTCACCACGGACACCGTCTCTCCCACTTTTACATCCCGCAGCGTTTTCATACCGCTTCGCCTCCTCTCTGAACTTACTGTACCCGGCGGAGGGATCACACCAGGATCCGGCCGGCCATGCCCTTGCTCAGGGCAATCCGGGTGTCCTTGACCTTGACGATCAGGTTTCCCCCGACCTCGTTGACCACGGACACCGTCCCGCCTTCCACAAAGCCCAGGCTTTTGAGGAACGCGCGCACCTCATCCTTCCCGGTGATCTTTTTCACCGTGCCCTCCTGACCTCTGGTCAGCATTGTCAGCGGCATAATGGGTATCCCTCCATTCTGTTTTCCGGATTAGCCATCTCTAACACCTGGAGTGTACCACCGTTTTTAGCGGTTGTCAATAGCTAACTCTCCATTTGGGATTGTCAGGGGGCAAAAAATATGCTATCATCTCTCTGGGTGATATTATGCAGATTCATGAATCCGGCGAAAACTATCTGGAGGCCATCCTGGCCCTGAGTGAAAAGGGGCCGGTGCGCTCCATCGACGTGGCCCAGTACCTGGGGTTCTCCAAGCCCAGCGTCAGCCGGGCCATGACCCTGCTGCGGGAAAACGGCTATGTGGTCATGGACGACATCGGCCTGCTCTCCCTCACCCCAGCGGGGCTGGAGGTGGCCGAGCGCATCTATGAGCGCCACCGCCTGCTCACCCAGTGGCTCATCCGGCTGGGGGTGGATCCCGAGATCGCGGCGGAGGACGCCTGTAAGATCGAGCACGATCTCAGCCCCGAGACCTTTGAGGCGCTGAAACGCCACAGCCAGGCCATGGGCGGCGCATGACCCCGGGCCCTCAGATCTGAAAAAACTGCGGAACACGGCTCTTCTCCAGGGCCATGCTCCGCAGTTTTCGCTTTTCTGTGGCTTTCTCCGCACTATTTTGGAACTTCCATCTCTGGTGGCAGGCAGGCTTGGATCTCCTCCAGCTCCTCCGGGGTGAAGAACCTGTCCTTATAATAGTACTTCCGGTCCTCCTGGGTGATGGGCCGGATCACCCGGCAGGGGTTGCCGGCGGCGATGACCATGGGCGGGATGTCGCGGGTCACCACGCTGCCCGCCCCGATCACCGCCCCGTCCCCGATGGTGACGCCGGGGAGCACCGTGGTGCTGCCCCCGATCCACACGTCGTCTCCGATGGTGATGGGCTGGCCGTACTCATAGCCGCTGCGGCGGCTGTCCGGGTGGACGGGATGTCCGGCAGTGTACAGGGACACGTTGGGGGCGATCATCACCCGGTCCCCGATGGTCACCGGGGCCACATCCAGGATCACCAGGTTGAAGTTGGCGTAAAAGCCCTCCCCCACGGTGATGTTGACGCCGTAATCACAGCGGAAATCGGGCTCGATGAACAGCCGCTGCCCGGTCTTTCCCAGGATGCGCTTCATCAGCTCCACACGCTCCCCCCACCGCTCCGGGGGCAGGTGGTTGTATTCATAGCACAGCCGCCGGGCCCGCTCCCGCTCCTCCGGCAGCCCATCCAGCCACGGCTTGTAGGGCAGCCCCGCCAGCATCCGCTCTTTCTGGTCCATCGCGCTTCTGTCCCGGTCCATTACCGCTTCTCCTCCCGCATCTCTCCCGCCAGGCTGCGGGAAAACAGCGAGCGCACCTCGTCCAGATCCTCCGTCTGGCCCAGGGCCCACATGAGCTTGGTCACCGCCGCCTCAGTGGTCATGTCATACCCCTGGATCACCCCTTCCGCCAGGGCCTTCTGCCCCGCCTGGTAAAGGGTGAAGTCGCTGCTCTCATACAGGCACTGGGAGCACACCACCACCGCCATTCCCGCCTGGCTGGCGGTGTGGAGCTTTTCGATGAGGTTGCGGCGGATGAAGTGCAGCCCCCCGGCCCCGAAGGCCTCGATGACCACGCCCCGGTAGTGCATTTGCAGGAGCATGTCGAAGATCTCCGGGTTGAGCCCCGGGGTGAGCTTGATGAGGAACACCTCTTCGCACAGCTGGTCCCGCAGGCGGCAGGGCCCCAGCAGGGGCGGGATGGCGGAGCGGCGCACCGTCAGCCCGGAGCCGCTCACCTGGGCCACCAGGGGCCAGTTCACGCTGTCAAAGGCGTCAAAATCGGTGGTGCGGGTCTTCACCGCCCGGCAGCCCAGCATCACCTTCCGGTTGAAGGCCAGGAACACCCCCGGACAGCCGGAGGCCGCCATGGCAAAGGCGGTGCGCAGGTTGTCCATCCCGTCGGTGAGGGGGTGCTCGATGGGCAGCTGGGCCCCGGTGAGCACCACGGGGATGGGGATGTTGGGCACCATGTAGGACAGCACCGAGGCGGTATAGGCCATGGTGTCCGTGCCGTGGGAGATGACCACCCCGTCATAGGCCTCCCGGGCCTCAAAGACGCTTTTGGCGATGAGCCGCCACTCCTCCGGCTGGATGTTGGAGGAGTCCAGGTGGAGGATATCCCGCACCGTCAGCTCATAGGTGCCCGCCAGGGCCCCCAGATACCGGGCCAGGGCCTCCCCGTCCAGGCCGGGGGCCAGCCCCTCCTCCGTCAGCCGGGAGGCGATGGTCCCCCCGGTGGTCAGCAGCAGAATCCGTTTCATATCCCCGTCCCCTTTCCCTGTTGTCAAGCAGGCAGTATAGCACAGGCAGGCGGATTTTGCAACTTGAAGGCGGCCCCCGCCTCTGATATAATGTTCCCACTACCAAGGAAATGAGGGTTTTCCATGAAATACGATCTGTTGGTGGTGGGGGGCGGCCCCGCCGGCCTCACCGCCGCCATCCAGGCCAGGGCCCGGGACAAGTCGGTGCTGGTGGTGTCCAACCAGCCCACCGCCAGCCCCCTGTGCAAGGCCCCCCGGATGGACAACTACCCCGGCATCCCCCACGTGTCCGGGCTGGAGCTGGTGGAGCGGCTGCTGGCCCAGGCCAAAGAGCTGGGCGCGGAGATCCGCCAGGGCCGGGTGCTCAACCTGATGAGCCTGGGCGAGAGCGTCATGGCCTCCATCGGCGACCAGGTGGAGGAGGCCTCCACCGCCATTCTGGCGGTGGGCGTGGCCCGGGCCACCCCCCTGAAGGGGGAAGAGCGGCTGCTGGGCCGGGGTGTGAGCTACTGCGCCACCTGCGACGGCATGTTCTACCGGGACAAGCCCATCGTGGTGGCCGGCAACGCCCCGGATCTGGAGGAGGAGACGGAATATCTGCGCTCCATCGGCTGCCGGGTCACCTCCGTCCGGCTGCCCGGCCTGGAGATCCTGGGCGAGGAGCAGGTCACCGGGGTGCGCACCGCCGCCGGGGAGGAGATCCCCTGCGAGGGCGTGTTCCTGCTGCGCGCCTCCATCGCCCCCTCCCAGCTGGCCCCCGGCCTGGAGCTGGAGGACGGCTATATCAAGGTGGACGCCCGCATGGCCACCAACCTGCCCAGGATCTACGCCGCCGGGGACTGCACCGGCCAGCCCCTCCAGCTGGCCAAGGCCGCCGGCCAGGGGCAGACCGCCGCCCACTTTGCCCTGCTGGAGCGGTGAGCCGCCGTTTTTTTGGAAACTTTCTGGTCAGATATTGAAATTCTTCTGTAAAGATGTTAACATGGTACTAACGATGGGGACTCCCCCAAATCGAATCAAGGAGTGATTGTGATGGTCAAGGTAATTATGGGCCAGAAGGGCACCGGCAAGACCAAGCAGATGATTGATCTCATCAATACCGCTGTGGATACCGAGCATGGGAATGTGGTAGCCATCGCCCACGATTCCAAGCTGACTTATGATATTAGCTATAAGATCCGCCTCGTTGACACCTCGGATTACAACATCCCCAACTACGACACCCTGAAGGGCTTCCTCTATGGGCTGTACGCCAGCAACTACGACATCACCCACGTGTTCATCGAGAGCCTGAACAAGCTGGTTCCCACCGTGGGCAACGAGGATGTGGAGCCCTTCCTGGACTGGCTGGAGGCCTTCTCCCAGAAGAGCGGCATCAAGTACACCGTGTCCATCAGCGAGGACGCGTCCAAGGCCAGCGACGGCGTGCGCAAGTATTTCTGAGCCCGCCCCCTCCCATGGATGGTTCATCCCGGCTCCCCTTCTGGGGGGCCGGGATTTTTTATTTTCCCCGGCCTCGCCCCCTCTGTAAAGCAACTGTGAATTTTTCGTTAATAAGAAAAATTCCTCTTTACAAGCTGGCCGAACTATGTTATGCTCTTATCAGCAAAGGTTATTGTTAGGGATGTGATGATATGGCCATTGTACGGCGCAGCAAAAAGCGGGACGCCATCCTGCGCGTCATGCGGCATACCAAATGCCACCCCTCAGCGGACTGGGTTTACCAACAGCTGCGGGAGGAGTACCCGAACCTGAGTCTGGGCACGGTGTACCGCAATCTGAACCAGCTGTCTGACCAGCAGATCATCCGCCGGGTGGGGGTCATCAACGGCCAGGAGCGGTTCGACGCCGACACCCGTCCCCACGCCCACTTTGTTTGCAATCGCTGCGGAACTGTGCTGGACCTGCCTGACTTCCCACCGTCCAGGCAGTACATCCAGTCCCTCAGCACGCAATATGGATTCACTGTGGAAGGACATGAATCCAATCTTCGCGGTCTGTGTCAGGACTGCAAAAAAATCATTACATTGGAGGAAACAGTATCATGAAAAAATGGGTCTGCCCTGTGTGTGGTTACGTCTATGAGGGAGAGAATCCCCCCGCTGAGTGCCCCGTGTGCCATGTTCCCGGCTCTAAGTTCACCCTGCAGGAGGGCGAGATGAAGCTGGCCGCCGAGCATGAGTACGGCATCTACGCCAAGACCGTGAAGAACAACGCCGACATCAGCAACGAGGATAAGACCTACATCCTGGACCAGCTGAAGGCCAACTTCGCCGGCGAGTGCTCCGAGGTGGGCATGTACCTGTGCATGGCCCGGATCGCCCATCGCGAGGGCTATCCCGAGATCGGCCTGTACTGGGAGAAGGCCGCCTACGAGGAGGCCGAGCACGCCGCCAAGTTCGCCGAGCTGCTGGGCGAGGAGTGCGAGCCCAACATGAAGGCCGACACCAAGGCCAACCTGGCCTGGCGTGTGGACTGCGAGTTCGGCGCCACCCAGGGCAAGTTCGACCTGGCCGCCTGCGCCAAGAAGAACGGCCTGGACGCCATCCACGACACCGTCCACGAGATGGCCCGCGACGAGGCGCGCCACGGCAAGGCTCTGAAGGGCCTGCTGGAGCGGTACTTCAAGTAATTTCACTTCACACATGGAGTTCCCCCGACCGATGGCCGGGGGAACTTTTTTCTGCGGCGCGCCCCCCGCGGGAGGGCGCGCCGGACAGCACAGCAGGCCGCCCCGATGGGGCGGCCTGCTGCTGTATCCGCAAGTTTATCGGTCCCACTTGTCGATGAGGGCCCGGATCTGGTCGGCGAACTTGCCCAGGTCCTTGTTGGTGCCCCCCCGGTTGCGGGCGATGACCTGCATGAGCCGCTGGCCCACCTCCTCCAGCCGCCGGTAGGCGGGAGAGGCGGAGCCGGGCAGGGCGGCGGGGGCCTTGGGCTGAAGCACCACGCCGGGGGCCAGCATCCGGTCGGCCAGCAGGTCATAGACCTCTTCATAATTGGGAGAGTGGGCGGCAAAGCCCCGGTCCCGGAGGGTCTGGGCGTAAATCTCCGTCACCTGGCTCTCCCCGTGGACCACAAAGACGTGCCGGGGCCTGGGGTCATAGGCCTCCATCCACTGCAGCAGCCCATCCCGGTCGGCGTGGGAGCTGAGGCCGTGGTAATTGACGATCCGGGCACGCACGGCGATCTCCTCGCCGAAGAGCTTGACTCTGTTCACCCCGTCCACCAGCCGGCGGCCCAGGGAGCCCTCCGCCTGGAAGCCCACAAACACCACCGTACACTCCGGCCGCCACAGGTTGTGCTTCAGGTGGTGCCGGATACGCCCGGCGTCGCACATGCCGGAGGCGGAGATGATCACCTTGGGGGTCTGGTCGGCGTTCAGGGCCTTGGACTCCTCGGTGCTCTCCGTGATGCAAAGCCCGGGGAACTGGAACAGGGCGCCCCCCTTCAAGGCCTCGATGGCCTCCTCGTCCAGATAGCCGTGGAGGTCGCCGGAAAAGATCCGGGTGGCCTCGCCCGCCAGGGGGGAGTCCACATAGACCCGGAAGTCAGGCATGGACTTCACCAGCCCCTGCTCCTTGATCTCCCGGATGAAGTAGAGCAGCTCCTGGGTGCGGCCCACCGCGAAGGAGGGGATCACCACGTTTCCGCCCTTCCCCAAGGTCTCGTCGATGATCCGGGCCAGGTCGCCGGTGTAGTCCGGGTCCTGGCTCATGTCGTGGAGCCGGTCGCCGTAGGTGGACTCGGTGACCACATAGTCCGCCTCCTGGATATACTGGGGGTTGCGGATGATGGGCTGCTCCCGGTTGCCGATGTCCCCGGAAAAGACGATCTTCCGGGTCTCTCCCCCCTCGGTGAGCCACAGCTCCGCGCTGGCCGAGCCCAGCAGGTGGCCCGCGTCCACAAAGCGCAGCTCCACCCCCTCCGAGACCGGGATCTTCTCCCCGTATTCTATGGTGACCACATGCCGCATGGTCTTCTCCACGTCCGCCAGGGTGTACAGGGGCTCCACCGGGGGCTTGCCCGCCCGCTGGCCCTTCTGATTCTCCCACTTGGCATCGCTCTCCTGGATGTGGGCAGAGTCCCGGAGCATGATGGACAGCAGCTGCCCGGTGAGGCGGGTGCAGTAGATGTTCCCCGCGAACCCCTGCTTGATGAGCAGCGGCAGCCGGCCGGAGTGGTCGATATGGGCGTGGGTGACCACCACATCGTCAATATAGGCCGGGTTGAAGTCCAGCTCCCGGTTGTCCCGCTCATCCCGGCCCTGCTGCAGGCCGCAGTCCACCAGGATCTTTTTCCCGTTGCACTCCACGCAGTGGCAGCTGCCGGTGACAGCCTTGGCCGCGCCGAAAAAGGTCAGTTTCATAGGGCACCTCCCTGATTTTGAATGGAAATCCACCGACGATTTCCCCGCCCGGCGAAACCGGGCAGCTTTGTCTCTATTGTACCTTCTCCCCCGGCCTATGTAAATAGCTTTCTGGTGATTTTGCCAGATTCGGCCTTGCCAAACGCCAGCAGATGGGGTATGATAAAGCCACACCGAGGGAGGACAGCGGCCCGGCCGGGCCGCTGTCCCCTTGTCCTGACAGTCTCAATTCCAGGAAGGAGTTTCGTTCTATGTGGGCAGAGGAAAGCGTATTCTATCAGATTTACCCCCTGGGCCTGTGCGGCGCGCCCTGGGTCAACGACGGCGTCCAGACCCACCGCATTCTGGAGCTTGGCAGCTGGGCCGGCCACATCCAAAAATTAGGGGCCAACGCGGTATATCTCTCCCCCCTCTTTGACAGCGACAGCCACGGCTACGACACCCGGGACTACCGCCGGGTGGATCCACGGCTGGGCACCAACGAGGATCTGGCCCAGGTGTGCAAAACCTTCCACGACCACGGCATCCGGGTGGTGCTGGACGGGGTGTTCAACCACGTGGGCCGGGGCTTCTGGGCCTTCCGGGACGTACAGGAGAAAAAGTGGGACTCCCTCTACAAGGACTGGTTCCACATCGATTTCGGGGGCAACTCCAACTACAACGACGGCTTCTGGTACGAGGGCTGGGAGGGCCACTACGAGCTGGTGAAGCTCAACCTGCAAAATCCCGCCGTGGCGGACTACCTGCTGGACTGTGTCAAGTTCTGGGCAGATACCTTTGACATCGACGGGCTGCGGCTGGACGTGGCCTACTGCCTGGACCGGGGCTTCCTGGCCCGGCTGCGGCAGTTCACCCAGGCCCTCAAGCCCGACTTCTTCCTGGTGGGGGAGACCCTCCACGGGGACTACAACCAGTGGGTCAACGACCAGATGTGCCACAGCTGTACCAATTATGAGTGCTACAAGGGGCTGTACTCCAGCCTCAACTCCATGAACCTCTTTGAGATCGGCCACAGCCTGCGCCGGCAGTTCGGCGCCGAGCCCTGGTGCCTCTACCGGGGCAAGCACCTGCTGTCCTTTGTGGACAACCATGATGTCACCCGGGCCGCCAGCATCCTCACCAATCCCAAGCACCTGCCGGTGCTGTACGGCCTGCTCTTCGGCATGCCGGGCATCCCCTGCCTCTACTACGGCAGCGAGTGGGGCGTCCGGGGGGAAAAGTCCCAGGGGGACCAGGCCCTGCGCCCCGCCTTTGCGGCGCCGGAGTGGAACGAGCTCACCGATATCCTCTCCGCCATGGCCAAGGCCCGCCGGAGCAGCCCCGCCCTGTGTCAAGGCGACTACAAGGAGGTGCTGCTCACCAACCGGCAGTATATCTTCCAGCGGCAGGTGGAGGGCGAGCGGGTGCTGGTGGCGGTGAACGCCGACGAGGCCCCCTTCACCGCCCATTTCGACGCCGGCTGCGGCCTGGCCACCGACCTGATCACCGGCGAAGTCCACGACTTCGGGGGCGGCAGCGTGCTGGAACCCTACAGCGTGGCCTTCTGGAAGTGTGAGAGATAACGCCCTACCCGTATAAAAGGCAGAATAACAGGGCCGCCCGATGGGCGGCCCTGTTGTTTTTTACAAAACTCACTTCTTAATGTTGAAGAACGCCTTCCGGCCCAGATACTGAGCGGAGTCGCCCAGCTCCTCCTCGATGCGCAGCAGCTGGTTGTACTTGGCCACGCGGTCGGTGCGGCTGGGGGCGCCGGTCTTGATCTGGCCGGCGTTCAGGGCCACGGCGATGTCGGCGATGGTGGCGTCCTCGGTCTCGCCGGAGCGGTGGGACACGATGGCGGTGTAGCCGGCCCGGTTGGCCATCTGGATGGCGTCCAGGGTCTCGGTCAGGGTGCCGATCTGGTTGACCTTGATAAGGATGGCGTTGGCCACGCCCTTCTCAATGCCGGTGGCCAGGCGCTCCACGTTGGTGACGAACAGGTCGTCGCCCACCAGCTGGACCTTGTCGCCGATGGCCTTGGTGAGCATGGACCAGCCCTCCCAGTCGTTCTCGCCCATGCCGTCCTCCAGGGAGATGATGGGGTAGTTGTCGGCGAACTTCTTCCACATGTTGACCATCTGCTGCTTGGTCATGGTCTTCTTGGCCTTGGGCAGGTCATAGCAGCCGGTCTCGGCGTTGTACCAGTCGGACACGGCCGCGTCGATGGCGATCATGAAGTCCTCGCCGGGCTTGTAGCCGGCCTTCTCGATGGCGGCCACGATGCACTTGAAGGCGTCCTCGTCCTTCTTCAGGTTGGGGGCGTAGCCGCCCTCGTCGCCCACGCCGGCGGCGGGGGTGCCGTTCTCCT
>CALWXH010000007.1 GCA_944385465.1 uncultured Oscillospiraceae bacterium
GGAAAAGAGCATCAGCGCCTTTTCCCGTGAAAACACCAGCCGCTACCTCTCCGCCCTCACCAACGACGCCAACTCCATCGAGGAGAACTACCTCAACCGCTCCCTCCTGCTGATCTTCCAGGGGGCCCAGTTCGTGGGGGGCTGGTGATGATGTTCGCGCTGAGCTGGCAGCTGGCCTTGGTCACCATCGTGCTTACCTTGATCCCCATCACCATCTCCCTGGTCATGGGCAAGGAGCTGGCCGCCCGGGAGAAGGCCATGAGCGACCAAAACGAGAAATTTGTGGCCCAGGTGAAGGACTTTCTCACCGGATTCTCCGTCATCAAGAGCTTCAAGGCGGAGGGGGAGGCCGGACAGCTGTTCCAGTCCTCCAACGCGGAGACGGAGCGGGTGAAGGAGCGCCGCCGCTGGTGGGACGCTATGCTCAGCAGCATCGCCCAGTCGTGTGGCAGCGTGATCCAGATCGGCATCTTCTTCTACGGGGCCTGGCTGGCCATCGGGGGGAACATCCCCATGGGCACGGTGCTCATCGTCCTCAATCTTTGCAACTGCTTCAACCAGCCCATCCAGATCGTCCCCCAGTACTGGGCCAGCCGGAAGGCTGCCCTCACCCTCATCGAGAAGCTGGCCCGGATCACCAAAGAGAACGCCGGACACGCCGGCGTGGCCATCCCAGCCCGGCTGGAGCGGGGCATCACGCTGAAGGACGTCACCTTCGGCTATGTCCCGGACAAGCCGGTGCTGAAAGAGCTGTCCCTCACCTTTGAGCCGGGGAAAAAGTACGCCATTGTGGGCTCCTCTGGCTCGGGCAAGTCCACCCTGCTCAGCCTGCTCATGGGCTCCTACACCGACTATGCCGGCTCCATCGCCATCGACGGCCAGGAGCTACGGGAGGTGGACACCGACAGCCTGTACGACCTGGCCAGCCTCATCGGCCAGAACGTGTTCCTCTTCGACGACACGGTGCGGCGCAACATCACCATGTTCCGGGACTTCCCGGCGGACCAGGTGGAGACCGCTGTCAAGCGCTCCGGCCTGTCAGCGCTTGTGGCCCAGCGGGGTGAGGACTACCGCTGCGGAGAAAACGGGGTAAACCTCTCCGGGGGCGAGCGCCAGCGGGTGTCCATCGCCCGGGCCCTGCTGCGGGGCACGCCGGTGCTGCTGCTGGACGAGGCCACCGCCGCCCTGGACAACCAGACCGCCTTTGAGGTCACCGACGCCATCCTCCACCTGGACGGGCTGACCCGCATCGTGGTCACCCACCGGCTGGACGAGGCCCTCATGGAGCAGTACGACGAGATCATCGTGCTCAAGGATGGCCGGGTGCGGGAGACCGGCACCTACCGGCAGCTGATGGAGAAGAAGGAGTTCTTCTACTCCCTGTTCACCCTGGCGGCATAAGCCCCCGCTGGACACAGACTGAAAGAGCGCGCCCCCGGGCCAACGGCCCGGGGGCGCTTCGTCTTTTATCAAATCGGTTTCAGCCCACCTGCTGCTCCACCAGGTGCACCAGGATGGCCGCCAGCTGCTCCCGGGTGATGAGGTCCTCCGGCGCGAACTGCATGCCGCTGTAGCCCAGGACGATGCCGTTGCCCCTGGCCCAGTACACCGCGTCGGTATACCAGGTGTCGGGGGCCACGTCCTCAAAGGGATAGCCCAGATTCCCCTCCAGCTCCGGCTCGCCATCCATGCGGTAGAGCATGGTGACCAGCTGGCCCCGGGTGGTGTCGGCGTCCGGGCTGAAGGTGGTGTCCGAGGTGCCCTGCATCACTCCCGCAGCAATGGCCGTAGCCACCTTCACAACATACCAGGCGTCGGGGTCAATGTCGGTATACAGTTCCTCCAGGGCAGCGCCGGCCAGCCGCTGCTCCACCCTCAGCTCGGTGTTCAGCGTCTCGGCCAGCTCCCGCAGGTAGCTCCCCTCCATGGGGTTGTCCAGCAGGTCTTTCACCAGGGTGTAGAACGCGTCATCCACCTTCAGATAGATGGCGTAGCTGTCGGTGTAGGCCTGGGCCCAGGTCTCGCCGGTGCCGTCAGCCAGGAACTCGATCTGGGCCAGCGCATACATCGTCGCCGCGTCCGAATAGTCCATGGACACCGCTTCAAAGCGGCGGATGGCCTCGTCAGTCCGGTCCGCGTCCACCTTCTTCATACTGGATGTCCTCAAAGTCCAGGCTGGTCCTGGAAGAAATCCGTCTCCCTCACTGCGTCGGCAGCCAGGGCCGAGGGGCACAGGCTGATTGCAAAAACCAGCGCCAGCACCAAACCCAGTATTCGTCTCTTCATCCTTTGCACTCCCCTTTCCAGCGTACTCACGGGCGCGGTATATCCCGCGTATGGTACGAACCCTGTTCTGAGTATACACCATTGCCTCCGTCCCGCAACAAAAACGCAATGGTTTGGGGGATTCACTCCCGCTCGCTGAGCAGGCTCATCAGGTTGGTGCAGCCCACCGCCGCCACCGCCAGGGCGCAGCCGATGAGATAGCACACCAGGAAGGCGGCCGCAGCCAGCCAGCCCACCCAGCCGCCGCCCAGCAGGGTGAGCAGGACGCTGCCCACGACGCACCCCAGCAGGGCCAGGGCGCCCTGTTCCAGGAAGAAGGTGGCAAACACTCGGCCCTTGGAGGCCCCCAGTCCCCGGAGGACGGCGAACTCCATCCGCCGGCCGTTGACCATGAGCCAGGAGACGATGAAGCCCAGCAGCCCCACCGCCCCGCACAGGGCGGGGAGCAGAATCTGGCTGAAGGTGATGTACCGGCCCAGGCCGGCCACCGTCTCCACAAAGGCCTGGTCCCGGAGCACCACGTTGGTGCGGTTGGAGGTGATCTTGCCCACCTGAGTAAAGTTCTGGCCCTCCAGATAGTCCCGCAGGGCGTTCAGATCCCGGGCGGAGTCCAGGGTGAACCGGCAGGTGGACAGGTTGGTATTCCAGTAGAAGAAGGCATCCCGCCCGGCCGCGTCGGTAAAGTTGGAGTTGGGCCGCTCCCCTTCCGCCAGGAGGGCCTCCTCCCCCACGATCCAGTCCAGCTCGCACCAGAAGGACAGGGGAACATAGATCTCCCGCTGCCCGCCGGCGCCGGAGTAGGCTCCCACAACCTGAAGGGAGACCACTTCATTATAGTTTTGGGACAGGACTGGAATGCGGATCTGTCGGTTGAACCCGTCCCCCAGCTCCAGCTCCATCTGTTCCAGAAATTCCTGGCTCACCAGGCAGGGATAGGTCAGCGACGGCTTTCCCCCGTTCAACTGGCTTTGGTTGAAATAGAAGTCCATGCTGTCCAGGATGGAGTAATACTCTGTATCCGACAGGAAGCTCTCGTCCCAACCCTCCAGCCACTCCACCTGGGGCTCCTCCCCGTAGTAAAAGGCGGGGGCGGCGGACAGGTCGTTGAGGGCCACCAGCTGCGGCTGCTGGCTGATCCAGGCGTTCATGCTCTCCATGCCAAAGGAGGTGTCGGAAAATTCGGGCATATCCACCCAGGACCAGTAGGGCCAGCCCTTGCTCACATAGATCTCCTCCATCAGCCCGGACTCCCACAGCAGCCGGGCGTTCCGGGCGGAGACGGAGAGATTGGTGGCCTGCCGGCCGTTGAGGCTGGTCACTTCGCCGGTGATGACGGTAGTGTCGTACAGGGTGTCCATCTGCTCGTCCCAGCCCTGGGCGGTGGAGGTCATCACCCCCAGCAGCAGGGCCAGGGCCAGGGCCACCGCGGGCACCACCCCGGAGCGCCAGCCGCCCCGGCGGACGGACAGCAGGGCGAACCGGGCCGCCCCCTGCCCTGTCGTGCTGGTGCCCCCCTTGGGCACCCGGACGGTGGATTTGCCCTGTTTCCGCACCGCTTTCCGCCGGGCCAGGCTCAGGAAGGCCAGGCACAGCGCCAGCGCCGTGCAGAACACCGCCAGGGCGGCGGCCAGGGCGGGCCACCAGGGCAGCTCCCCCATCTCCGGCGCGGCCTGGGCCACGCCGATGGCGGCCTCGCTGTACCGCTGGTCCACGGCGTACAGCCCCTGGGCGGCGGACAGGGCCGCCTGGAGGATGCGCCCCATGGACAGCCGGCCGATCAGTGCCCCCAGGACGGCCGCACAACCCGCGATGACCACCGCCCCGGACACCAGCCACAGCCGGATCTTGCCCCTGGGCGTGCCCAGGCAGGTGAGCACCTCCACCGTCTCCCGCTGCCGGCCCACAAACAGGTAGCCGAAGAGCAACAGCACCGCCAGCGCCCCGCAGGCGCAGGCTGTGGTGATAGCCAGAGCGGTGGACTCCATAGCCCGGAGAGGCTGGGCGGCGGTGGAATAGCCCTGGTCGTACAGGGTCACCCGCACCCCCTCGGGCGCCATGGCCTGGAGGGCGTCGGCGGCCTGGCGGCCCTTGGCGTTGTCCAGCACCGCACGGCCCAGGTTGTAGCCGAAGCGGGGCTGGCCGAAGCCGCCCTCGGCGCAAGACACCCAGACGCACCCGGCGTAGTCCTGCGCGTCGTTGGTGATCCCCACGATCTCCAGCGTCCGGGTCTCCTCGTCCACCGTCAGGTCAAACCGGTTCTCCTGTCCGGCGCTGAGCATGGTCAGCTCCAGGGTATCCCCTACGCTCAGCCCCATCTGGCCGGCGGTGCGGCCATCCAGCACGCACACCCCCGCCTCCCCCGGCTGGGGAAAGCGGCCCTCCGACAAAAACAGGGCCTGCTGCTGGAAGGGCTCCAGGGCGGAAATCTGGTCGCTGGCCTCCAGGCGGACATAGCTGTTCATCGCCCGGTAGTAGTCCGCCCAGTCGACAAAAATGCTCTCTGTCAGGGCGGGGTCATCCGTCCCGGACAGCGCCAGATAGGGCGGTGTGTCGTCTTCCTCAGAAAAGGTGGTCAGCAGGAAGGTAGTGTTGGCGGACGCCCCGAAGGTGAACACCCCGTGTAAAAGGTAGCGGGTTCCGCGCTGGGGGACAAAGTCCGTCTCCCCCGGATCCACAATGGCCAGCACCCCATCCCGCTGGTCTGAGGGCAGATACAGCCCATCCACAATGGAACAGGAGTAGCCGGAAATGACCCGGCCCAACACCCCGTACTGGTCGGTAAGCGGGTCATAGTAATACAGCGTGTCCTCCCCCTGGCGATAGGCGGCGGGTATGGTACCCATCAGCTCTCCCGAGAGCATCCAGGGCTCTTCGATGATCTCCCCTTCCTCCACCTCATCCATCACAGTCTCCCCATCCTCGTTCAGGACGTAACGGAAAAGGGCAGTGCGGGCCACGCCGTCGGGGGAGCCCTCCGCCGTGTACTCCACAGTCATGTAATTGGGCACCACCAGCGGCTCCAGCCCCGGGGCATAATAGGTGAAATCCATGCTCATGGTGTTCATCACCAGGCAGGCCTCCGGCAGGGTCACTTCCCCCTCCAGCCACTGGATCCCGCTTCCGTACATGGGGGAGAAGCTGGTGGCCACCACCACGCCGTAGTCCTCATAGGGCAGGGCGCCGTCCACCCGGGAGTAGCCGCTTAGGGCGGCCAGGGCCTGGTCCGTGGACTCCCACAGCTCCACGCCGTCGATGGCGGCGATGGCGTCCCCGTCCAGGGCCTGGGCGGCCTGGCGGGCGTAGTCGTCCGCCGTGTCAGCGTCCGGGTAGTTTTGGCCCATGTACTCCACCAGGGCCACGCTGGTGTACTGGCCGTCCATCGCTGCCAGGGTGCGGGCGCAATAACTCCACATCCCCAGCCCCAGGGTGAGGGCCAGGGTGAGCAGCAGAATCAGCAGGGTGAACAGCACCGAGCGCCCTCGGGCCCGAAGGGTGGAGCGCACGCCGTTTCGCACAATCATGCCCTCACCCCCGCTCATGGACCGCCAGGCCGTCCCGCAGCTCCAGCACCCGGTCCGCCCGCTCTGCCAGCTCCGGATTGTGGGTCACCAGCACCACGCAGTAGCAGTTTTCGTGGGCCAGGTTCTGCAGAATGGAGAAGATATTCTCCCCGTTGGCGGTGTCCAGGTTGCCGGTGGGCTCGTCCGCCAGCAGGATTTTCGTGTCCATTCCCAGGGCCCGGGCGATGGCCACCCGCTGCTGCTCCCCGCCGGAGAGCATGGTGGGATAGCGGTCCAGGGCCTCGGCGGGCAGGCCCACCCGCTCCACCAGGGCGGCGGCGCGCTCCTTGGCCTGGCGCGCCTTCATCCCCCGCAGCTCCATGGGATACATCACATTTTCCGCCACCGTGAGCAGGGGAAACAGCCGGAAGGACTGGTAGATCACCGCCGCCTTCTCCCGTCGGTACTGCTCCAGCTTCATCTGGTCGGTGGGCACCCCCTCGCACAGCACCTGACCTGAGGTGGGCAGATCCAGCCCCGCCATGAGGGAGAGCAGCGTGGTCTTGCCGCTGCCCGACTTGCCCACGATGGCGTGGAGCAGCCCCTCCTCAAAGCTGTGGGTGATCCCCTTCAGGGCCTCCACCTTCTGATACTGGGTCTGGTAGGTGTAGCGGACATCCCGCAGTTCCAATACGCTCATGGCGCTTCCTCCTTTTTCCCCTCTATCCACCAGAGTTCGGGGTTTTCCCTATTTTACCTGTTTCTGTCCGCTCCGTCAAGCTAAAGGATAACCAAAAAAAGGAAAGGCTCCCATTTGGGCGCCTTTCCTCAAAACATGAAAACATGTGATGCAAATTGGTTCACCGGTCCAGCAGGCGGGCCACCGGAGTGCGGCGCACCGTCATAGCCCCCTGGGGGCAGAACTCCTGGCAGCAGAAGCAGCGGATACACCGGTCCCGGTCAATCCCCGGCTTTCCCTTCTTCATGGTGATGGCCTTGGCCGGACAAATCTGGGCGCACAGGGTGCAGCCCACGCACTTGCTTGCCGTCAGGGCCGGGCGCTGGGTCAGGAGCCATCCGATGAGCTTTCCCCGCAGCCGCTTGAGCCGGCTGGTTCCATCCCCCTGAAATAACAGGCTGTTTCCGGTGGTGATACGCTGGAAATCCGGGAGGACAAAGGGCTCAGGATTCCCCGCCACGGACAGCTGGCTCACCTGGGCGGGGATCAGCCCCCGCTCCAGCGCGGCCTCCAGGGTGGGCACCTCCTCCCGGCGCAGGCCGATGAGGTGGGCGCACAGCAGGTCCACTTTATGGGGGCTCTCCCCCGCCACCACCGCCCCCATATGCCGGGGGGTGCCGCTGGTGGGGCCGTTGCCCTCCATGCAGTCCACCGCGTCCACGATGGTGAGGCGGGGGGCGAAATACTCGTCCAGATCCACGATCATCCGGGCAAAATCCCGGGGGTCCGGGTAGCGGAAATGATACTCCGGCTTCACGGTGCCGGGAATGGCGCCGAACAGGTTCTTCGCGCCGCAGCTCATGGCCATCATGCCGTGGGTCTTGAGCTTGCAGAAGTCAATGATGGCGTCTGCCCCATCCAGGTACGCGGTGTACCGGAAGCTCCGGCAGACCTTTCCCCGGGGATTACGGGCGTCCGCCTCGGAAAAGTCCTGGTTCAGCCTGCCGCCGGCCTTCTCCACCGCGGACATGCCGGCGGCGGCGTACACTTTGCCCACGAACCGGGCGTTGAACAGCCCCCCGGGGCTGTCCCCCACTGTGACTGCTGCCCCCCGCTGCACCAGTAGGCGCACCAGCGCGCACAGCAGGGCCGGATGGGTGGTGGCGCACCGCTCCGGCTGGAGCCCCGCCACCAGGTTGGCCTTGATGACAATGTGCATGCCCGGCTTGACCCACTCCAGCCCGCCCAGGGGCGCCAGCACCTGTTCCAGTGCCCTGCGCGCGTGTTCCGGGGTGTAGTCCGGACACGAGACAATGGATACGTCAGGTTTCAACGATGTCCCCCCTACGGAAAAAATGGCCCGCCGCAGTCATGCGGCGGGCCAGTCTTGCCTCAGTGCGGATTACTCCTCCACAGGAGCCTCGTCCTCGGCCTCGACCTCGCTGTCATCGGCCTCGTCCTGCACGGGGGCCTCCTCCAGCAGGGCGCGGATGGACAGGGACACCTTCTTGTTCTCATTGTCAATGGCAATGATCTTGGCGTCCACATTCTGGCCCTCAGCGAGCACGTCGCCGGGCTTCTCGATGCGGTGGTCGGCGATCTGGGAGATGTGGATCAGGCCGTCCACGCCGGGAACGATCTCGGCAAAGGCGCCGAAGGTCATCAGCTTGACAATGCGCACGTTGGCCACGTCACCCACGGCGTACTTGGTGGTGAACACAGTCCAGGGCTCCTGGCTGTGATCCTTCATGCCCAGGGAGATCTTCTTCTTCTCGGGGTCAAAGGAGATGACGTACACGTCCACGCTGTCGCCCACGGAGACAACCTCGGCGGGGTTCTTGATGCGGGACCAGGACAGCTCAGAGATGTGAACCATGCCGTCCACACCGCCGATGTCCACAAAGGCGCCGTAGGAGGTCAGGCTCTTCACCGTGCCGGTGTAGTGCTTGCCCACCTCGATGCTCTCCCAGACCTGGGCGGCCTTGGTGGCGCGCTCCTCAGCCTGGACGGCGCGGATGGAGCCCACCACGCGGCGGCGGGCGCGGTTGACCTCGGTGATGCGCAGCTTCACCTGGCTCTTGACCATGTCGCCCAGATCAGCCCCACGGGGCTTGCCGGACTGGGAGGCGGGAATGAACACGCGGATGCCCTTGACGCTGGCCACCAGACCACCCTTGTTCTCCTCGGTGATGTAGCCCTCCAGCACTTCCTTGCTCTCCACGGCGTTCTCGATGACTTCCCAGTTCTTCCGGGCGTCCAGACGCTTCTTGGACAGCTTGACCATGCAGTCCCGGTCGCTGACCAGGGTGACCTCGGCCTCGATCTCATCGCCCACCTTCACCAGGTCCTCCACCTTGGCGTTGGGGTCGTCGGTGAGCTCGGCCAGGGGGATATAGCCGGGATACTTGATGCCCAGCTCCACCTGCACTTCGGTGGGGGTGATGGCGACGACAGTACCAGTGACCTTATCTCCATTATTCAAAGTTTTGAACGACTCCTCCAGCATCTCCGCGAAGGACTGTTCAATCTCCATAATTTCATCGCTCATTTTGTTGTAGACCTCCTTTATTATCCACTCCGGCGTGGATGCGCCGGCAGTGATTCCAAGCGTTTTGACGTGTTGGAATTGCTCTGGTATGAGCTGTGCTCCGCTCTCCGCCTGTGCCACCAGCGGGCAGCTGGCCTGACACAGTTGCGCCAGACGTCTGGTGTTGGAACTCTTCGGATCCCCGATCACGATCATCCCATCACATTGACTGGCCAATTCCACTGCCTCAGATTGACGCTTGGACGTAGCACCACATATTGTATCAAAAAATTCCGCGCTTGTACACACTTTTTTCGCGTTTTCAACGGTTTTTTCCCAGGCCTCCCGGATAGCCGTGGTTTGACAGACAAATGTCAGGGGTTTTTCCAATAAATCCGGTCTTTTTCGGAAGATTTCTTCCAGATCAGACCAGCCGCCGGCCACGATCCCGGTCTGGGTGCAGCCCACGATCCCAACAATTTCCGGGTGATCCGCTTCTCCGATCACCACCGGGACACGCCCGGCGGCCTCCGCCTGGCGGACGATGTCATGGATCCGGGCCACATTGGGACAGGTCGCGTCCAGCACCGTACACTCCCGCAGGGCCAGCTGCTCATAGACCCGGTCCGGTTCCCCATGGGCCCGGATCAGCACACTGGTCCCCCGGGGCACCTCCTCCGGGGAGAACACCGTGACGGCGCCCTTCCCCTCCAGCCAGCGGATGACGTGGTCGTTATGGGTGATGTGCCCCAGCAGATACACCGGCCCGCGCTCCGCCGCGGCCGCGGCCATGTCCACCGCCCGGCGCACCCCATAGCAGAAGCCGGCGGATTTGGCCAGCAGCACCTTCATGTCCCGCTACCTCCCAGCTTCCGGATCCGGTCCATCAGGTCGTCCGCGATGCGCTGATAATCCTCCGGCGTGGCCTTGCGCCCCTCGTACTCTGGGTGGTATGGCTGGCCAAAGATCACCGTGGTCTTGCGGAACAGCTTCTTTTCCGGCTGGATGTACACCGGCACAATGGGGGAATCGGTGCGGGTGGCGAACATGGCCGCCCCGGTGTGGGCTGCGACGCTCTCCCCCTCTTTTACGCGGGTCCCCTCGGGGAAGAGCAGCAGTCGCTCCCCGTTTTTCAGCACCCGCATACTCTCCTTGATGGCTCCCACATCGGCCTTTCCCCGCTTCACGCCGATGACGCCCACTTTCTTCAGCAGCCACCCCAGGAAAGGCCAGTGCATGATCTCCTCCTTGGCCATGACATGGGTCTGGAGATGGCGGCCCAGGGCGCACACCACATAGAGCGGGTCGCCCAGCGTGGTATGGTTGCCGCACAGCACCGCATTGCCGGCCGGGACATGTTCCCTGCCCACCGACCGCCAGGGGTGGAAGATGCGCATGAACGCCCAGACAAAGGGGTATGCCGCAGTATACAGCTTATTTCTCATCGCCGGCACCTCCGCCCTCGCCCAGCCGGTCCCGGATCAGCTTCAGCAGCAGCTGAAAGCTCTCCTCCCGGCTCATGCCTGTGGTGTCCGCCACAAGGGCGTCCGGAGCCTGACGGAGGGGCGCGGTCGCCCGGTGGGTGTCCTGCTCATCCCGGGCGATCACATCCCGGAGCACCTGCGCCTCCTGCGCCTGCTGCCCGCGCTCCAGCAGCTCCAGATAGCGGCGGTGCGCCCGGTCCTCCGGCTGGGCGGTGAGGAAGATCTTCACATCCGCATCCGGAAGCACCACCGTGCCGATATCCCGGCCGTCCATGATCACATTCTGCTCCCGGGCCATCCGCCGCTGCATCTCCAGCAGGAACTCCCGCACCGCCGGAATGGCGGACACGGCGGAAGCCCAGGCGGAAATCTCATGGCGCCGGATCTCCCCGGATACGTCCTCACCGTTGAGCAGCATCTGCTGCCCGCCGTCCAGGCCAAAGCGCATCCGGATGTCCAGTTGGGGCAGGATGGCCTCAATCCCTGCCCGATCTTCCATGGAGATCCCCCGCCTGCAGGCGGCCAGCCCCACCGTGCGGTATATGGCGCCGGTGTCCACGTGGAGATAGCCCAGCGCCCGGGCCAGCTGCTGGGACAGGGTGGATTTTCCCGCCCCGGAGGGTCCGTCGATGGCAATGGCGTGATACTGTGTACTCATATGGTTGTCCTCTCTTTCCAGCGCCCGGCGGCGGCCAGGCCGGCCGCGTATCCGGTGGCCCAGGCGATCTGGAGATTGAATCCGCCGGTATAGGCGTCCACATCCAGCACCTCACCGGCAAAATACAGCCCCTCCAGCTTCTTTGACGCCATGGTGGCGGGATCCACTTCCCCCACCTTCACGCCGCCTGACGTGATGATGGCCTCTTCCACCGGCCGGGGCCCGCTCAGGTCCACCGCGAAGTCCTTCAGCGTCTCCAGCAGCTTCCGCCGCTGCTCTCTGCGCACGTCGCGCCCCTTCTCCTCCCCCGGTAAACCCGCGCGCTGCGCCAGCACCGGGACCATGGAGTGGGGCACCAGCCCGGCCAGCAGATTGTTCAGGTTCTGATTGGCCTTCTCCTGGAGATCCCGGAGCAGCCTGGCCTCCAGCTTTTCCTCACTCAGCGCCGGCTTCAGGTCAATGTGGGCGGTATAGCGGTTCTTTTCAAAATTCAGATGGGCTGAGGCGGAGAGCACCAGCGGCCCGGACAGGCCGAAATGGGTGAACAGCAGCTCTCCCTGTTCCCGGTATACCCGCTTTCCCTTTCCGTCCCGGATAGTGAGCTCCACATTGCGCAGGGACAGCCCCTGCATCCGGGCGCAGCACGGGTCGTCCGATTCCAGCGGGACCAGGGATCCCCGGGGCGCAACCACAGTGTGCCCCGCCTGCCCGGCCAGACGGTACCCGTCCCCGGTGGAACCGGTGCGGGGATAGCTGGCCCCGCCGGTGGCCACAATCAGGGTGTGGCACGGCATGACCGCTTTCCCGTCCCGGATCACCGCGCCGGTCAGGCGTCCGTCCTCCATGCGCAGCGCCGATACTCGCTCCCGGAGCACCGGCACCTGCAGCCGGCGCAGCTCGTAAAACAGGGCGTCCACAATGTCGGCGGACCGGTCGGACTGGGGAAACACCCGGTTTCCCCGCTCCACCTTCAGCGCCACCCCCAGCCCCTCAAAAAAGTCCCAGGTATCCCGGGGGGAAAATCGGGAGATGGCGCTGTACAGAAACTTTCCATTGCGCGGGACATTGGCCATGAACTCCTCCGTCCCGCACCAGTTGGTGAGGTTGCAGCGCCCCTTCCCGGTGATATACAGTTTGCGGCCCAGTTTTTCGTTGGGCTCCAGCAGCGCCACCCTGGCCCCCTGGCGGGCCGCCGTGATGGCTGCCATCATCCCGGCGGCGCCCCCTCCGGCCACCAGGATCTGCTCTTCTTCACGCCGCGCCACTCCGCTTCACCTCCTGAACTGAACAAAAACTCGGCTTTGTTCAGTATCCTGTTCAGAGTCAAGGCCTTGCCCCCGTGCTCCGGGCAGTCGTCAGGCGATCCGCCTCCGGTAAGCCGGAGATCCGGACCGCCTGATGTCAAACCTTCCGGTCGGGTCCCCCCGACTTTTCGTACACGTGATACTCATCCCAGATCTGCTCCAGACGGCTGAAGGTCTCTGTCACCTCCGGGAGCTTCTTCCGGCCGACGGCCACAATCAGGGCGTTGATCACCGACAGGGGCGCCACCAGCGAGTCCACAAAAGAGGCCATATCACTCTTGGCCAGCAGGCGCAGGGACGCGATCTGATACAGGGGCGAGAGCTCACTGTCCGTGATGGCCACCACCGTGGCCCCCTGGTCCCGGGCAAACTCCATGGCCCGGGCCGTCCGGGTGGAGTAGCGGGGAAAGCTGATTCCGATGACCACATCCTCCGGGCCCACCCGGAGCATCTGCTCAAACATCTCGCTGGCCAGGGTGCTCTGCACCTGCCGCACATCATCGAAAATCACATTGAAATAGAAGGTGAGGAAGTCGGACAAGGTGGAGGCAGAGCGCACACCCAGAATGTAAATGCGCCGGGCCCGGACAATGGCGTCCACCACGGCGGAAAACTCCTCCCTGCTCAGCTCCTCCAGGGTCAGGCGGATTTTCTCAATGTCCGACTGCACCACTTTGGCCAGCACATCCTGGTCGCTGATGCGGTCGTTGGCCACCTCAATGCGCTGCACCGAGGTGAGCTTGCTGCGGATCATTTCCTGCAGCGCCCGCTGCATGGCGGGATAGCCGTCATAGCCCAGCTCGGCGGCAAACCGCACCACCGTGGACTCGCTCACCTTTACCGTCTGTCCCAGTTTCGCCGCCGTCATGAAGGCCGCTTTATCGTAGTTCTCCAATATATACTGACCAATGAGTTTCTGCCCCTTGGAAAAGGAGTTCATGTCATTTTGAATGGCCACAAGAATATCCCGACTCATCATCCAACACACTTTCCTGTTTCTCCGCGCGGGGCGGGTGTTGCTCCGCCTATGCCGGCGCAGTCAGTAAAAATTATCATACCGTCTCCGGTGAAAAATTGCAAGCACTTTTCCCGTTTTTCTGAATTGTGCCGTCCCAGCCCCCACAACATGGGGATTTTTCCTGCTTTTCTGCAAGTCGCGCCGCGCTGCTTGCAAATTCACGCCTGCCGCAGCAGCGCGATCTCCTCCCGGCTCAGGGCCCGCCAGGCCCCCGGCTTCAGCTCGCCCAGCACAAGCTCTCCCTCCCGGACGCGGATCAGCCGGCGCACGCTCAGCCCCGCCGCAGCGCACATGCGGCGC
Source organism: uncultured Oscillospiraceae bacterium (assembly GCA_944385465.1). Classification (GTDB taxonomy): domain Bacteria; phylum Bacillota; class Clostridia; order Oscillospirales; family Oscillospiraceae; genus Enterenecus. The sequence continues at coordinate 13,757 of CALWXH010000007.1, forward strand.
ACCTGGCGGTTCTTTCCCTGGTGGATCACCACCGTCAGCACACCCGGCCCGATTTGTTCCACCCGGTCCGCCGTGAGCACCTCCCCGTCTGACCGGATGGGCCGCCTCAGCATGGGCAGCGCCGCGGCGACGTCCCCCGCCACATGGACCCGATACTCCTTCTCCACCTCATGGGACGGGTGGGTCAGCAGATGGGTGAGCTCGCCGTCATCGGTGAGCAGGAGCAGGCCCTCGGAGTCCATATCCAGGCGGCCCACCGGCCACACCCGGGCCGGACAGTCCGCTACCAGCTGGGCCACCGTCTTGCGCCCCTTTTCATCGGACAGGGTGGTCACATAACCTCTGGGCTTATGGAGCATGAGATATGTACGCTCCGCCCCCGGGGACAAAGGGCGGCCGTCCACCGCCACCCGGTCCCGATCCGGGTCCGCCTTATCCCCCAGGGCGGCCACGTTTCCGTTCACGCTCACCCGGCCCGCCAGCAGGTATTCCTCCGCCTTCCGGCGGGAGCACACCCCCGCCTCGGACAAAATTTTCTGGAGACGCTGTTCCATCCCGCGCTCACTCCTCCACTCCAAACATCCGGGCCAGCCGCTGCCACCAGGGCACCCACTCGCACTGATCCAGTCCGGCGCTCTGCCCGCTCACAAGATCGGCGTACGCCACCGGCTGGCCGTCCAGGGTCCACCAGGCGATTCCCACCGCTGTTCCGGCCGCCACAGGGGCCTGGACCGAGGGGAACAGATCCACCGTCAGCTCCAGCTGTTCCCCCTGGGTCAGCGGAAAGCTCACCTGTTCCCTGGCCACCGCCTCCACCCGGGTGAGCAGGCTTCCCTCCACAGGGACCGCCCCCAGCACCTCTCCCTGCCGGCAGAGGACCTCGTTGGAATAGGCTGAAAAGCCATAGTCCAGCAGCCGGGTGTGATCCTCCCAGTCATTGGGGTCATTGAGGGTGACGCACACCAGCGTCCGGCCATCCCGGCAGGCCGCGGAGACCAGGGTGCGCCCCGCCTGGCGGGTGTACCCCGTCTTCATGCCCACGCAGCCCTCATACTGATAGAGCAGGCGGTTGTGGTTGGCAAAGGTGCGGCTGCCCACGGTGGCAGAACGGGTGGCACAGATCTCCGCCACCGCATCGTTTTCCAGGCAGGCGCAGGCCAGCAGCGCCATGTCATAGGCCGTGGAATAGTGGTCCTGGTGATCCAATCCGCTGGGGTTGGCAAAGCTGCTGTGATCCATCCCCAGCTCGTGGGCCTTCTGGTTCATCCGGGCCACAAAATCCTCCTGGCTGCCAGCCACGGCACAGGCGATGGCCACGGCGGCATCGTTGCCCGACTGGAGCAGCAGGCCGTACAGCAGCCCCCGCAGGGTGATCTGCTCCCCCGCCTGGAGATAAATGGACGATCCCTCGCTGCCCAGCCACTCCGGCTGAATGGTCACCACCCGCTCCAGATCCGGCTCCGCCTCCACCGCCACCAGGGCGGTCATCAGCTTGGTGATGCTGGCGATGAGCCGGCTCTGGTGGATGCCCTGGGCATAGAGAACCCGGTGGCTGTCCGCATCCATGAGGATGGCGCAGGAGGCGCTGGTATCCACCGCGCCCCGGGCGCCCCCCGTCAGGGACAGCGCCATGGCTGCGGCGGCCAGCGCGCATAGCAGTCGTTTCACAAAAGGTCACTCCCATCCGAACTGATTCAGATGGGAGTTAGTATGACCTTGTTCAGCCTTCCTTATCCTCCGGAGGGCGCTTGTCTCCGGTCTTCTTGTCGATATAGCCGGTGACCCGGTCAAACATCTCGGGCACCAGCTCCACCGCCCGGCTCACTCCGTCCGCGGGGGGCGGGGCCACCGGCAGCAGCTTCACATTGCCGTCTTTCACAATGAGGAACGCCACCGGGATCACATTCACCCCGGCCCCGGCGCCGCCGCCGAAATTCTTCTCCACGTTGGGCGTCTTTCCAAAGTCAGAGCCGCCGGTGGCAAATCCAAAGGACAGCCGGGACACCGGAATGAGGGTCACCCCCTCCTGGGTGACAATGGGCTGGCCCACTACCGTGTTGGCGTCCACCATCTCCCGCAGCTTGGACATGGTGGTGTGCAGCACTTCGTTGATGGGATGATTCTGTTCACTCATGGCTTATGCCTCCTGTCTTCGTCGCGCGGACGCGCGCTCCTGGTCCATCTGATTAGCACCTTTCCCCCATAGCGCAGGGCAAAGGCCAGGATCTGGCCCAGCGTCATGGTCAGGGCCAGGTCAACGGCCACTTCCGGCCGGTGTGCCTCATAATCCACGTCCACCTGGAACTGGTGGCGCTTCACACGGAAATTATGGTCGAAGATCGGCCAGATCATACCCAGTACGGCGTGGGCCCGGCCAAATCCGATGGCCGCCGCCGCGGGGTTGTCCGCCGCCCATATCACCTTCAGATCCAGATGGTGAATCAGGATTTTCCGGCGCAGGGCGCCCGCCGCCTCCCCGATGACCGGCAGCAGATCCAGCAGCCGGGACACCGTCCCCGGGCCGTCCTGTCTCTTTTTCTCCGGCTGCGTTTTCTGTTTCCGGGCCCGCTTTTTCTTGCGTCCGGGCCGTTTTTTGGGCTTGTCCGGCTTCTCCCTGACTGGCAGCACCCGGATGTGAAATGGTCCTATCAGCACCGACACCGTCAGGCCGGCGGTATTGTAAGACACCGTCCCGCCCAAACGCACCTGCCCGATCAGAAACAGGATCGCCAGCACGATCAGGACGACGAGCCACCATCTCATGGATTCTCTCCGTCCTCTCCCTGGGCCTGCGCCGGCTGGACCTCCCCGGCGGCCGGGCCTTCCTGCTCCTGCCGCTGCAGCCGCTCCACTGCGTCTTCCAGCTCCAGGGTCATCTGCACGCCCTCCTGGGTGGAGGAGGGAAGCTCCGGCAGCTCCTCCAGGGAGGACAGGCCGAAGGCGCGCAGGAAGTCCTTTGTGGTGCGAAACTGCATGGGGCGGCCGGGCACATTCAGCCGTCCCGCCTCACAGATGAGCCCGCGCTCCAGCAGCAGTCCCACGGTGTAGGAGCTGTCCACGCCGCGCACCTGCTCAACATAGGCCCGGGTCACCGGCTGGAAATAGGCCACAATGGCCAGCACCTCCAGGGCGGGCTGGGACAGCTTGGGCGGTTTCCGGCTCTCCAGCGCCTGCCGGATCACGTCCGCATATTCCGGCGCGGAACACATCTGCCAGCTGTTCTCCAATCGGACCAGCCGGATCCCTCTCCGGTCATACCTGTACTCGTCCGCCAGGTTCTGGCACACACTGTTCACCGTGTCCCGGTCCTGTTCCAGGGCCAGGCAGATGCGCTCCACCGGCACCGGGTCTCCCGCCGCAAACAGGATGCCCTCAATGGCCGCCTGCAGTTGTTTCAGTTCCAAAGGAGCTCCTCCTCTCCACGCGGATCCCTCCCGGCCCCGCCGGCAGGGGACGGACAGCGGCCCGGTCAATAGCTCTCCACCGTCACTTCCAGCTCTTCTCCCCCGTCCTGTCCGGTGCTGGTAATGGTGCAGTCCTCCGCCGTTCCGGCCAGGTGGATCCGGTTGGCCTTGCTCAGCTCCAGGATGGCCAGGAATGTGGCCACCACCTCTGACCGGCTGCGGCTGCTGCGGAACAGGGCCCGGAACCGGGTGACCCCGAACCGGATCAGCCCGTCCAGAATGGATCTGGCCTTGTCCGCCACAGGATAGGGTTCCCGTCCCACGATGCCTTCAAACGCCTCCACCGGAGGGGGCAGCTTGTTTCCCACCCGCTCCAGCGCGCCGCGCAGCGCCGTCAGCAGGTCGCCCGCCTCGTGGGAGTATTCGTAGGGCCGCGCCCCTTTCAGAGGCTCCGGGCGCTTTACCAGATAGTCCCGGCCATATTCGTACCGGGTGGCCAGGGGCTGGGCGGCGGCCTTGATCTTCAGATAGCTCTCATGGCGCTGGTGCGCTTCCAGGGCGGCCATGAGCTGTTCCATTTCGCTCATGGCCTCTTCGTCCTCAATGGAGAGCAGCATCCGGGTCTTGATGTAGACCAGCTGGGCGGCCATGGTGACAAATTCGCTGGCCACTTCCAGATTCAGCCGCTCCCGCCGCTCCATCCACTCCAGATACTGATCCAGAAGCAGGGAGATCTGAATATCCCGGATTTCAATCTTGTTTTTGCTCAGCAGGTGCAGGATCAGGTCCAGCGGTCCGTCGAAATCCTCCAGATCCTCCTGCTTGGCCTTGACCACCTTATCCAGGTGATAGATCGGAGCTTCCACGGTTCGCCTCCCCCCCTGCCGCCGGCGGCATGTTTCTCAGTTCCACTCATTATAGCAAAATGTCTGTGTTTTTACAACCCCCATACGGCCTGTGGAATCACTTGACACCGGGGCGCATTTATGCTATGGTGGAGTGCGCTAAAACCTGGTGTGGATTTTTCTGACCCGTCAGTTCCGGGTCCTTTTCGCCACGCGTACACCTCCGCCGTGCGGAGGTGCCGCGTGGCGTTTTTTCTGTCCGCCCTGTCCAGGAGGTATGTCTTTTGAATGATTCCGTCTTTATGCGCCAGCGCCCCGTCCTGCCCCTGCTCACCTCCATGGCCCTGCCCATGGTGGTGTCCATGCTGGTCAACTCCCTGTACAACATCGTGGACACCTACTACGTCTCCCAGATCAGCGACGACGCCATGACCGCCCTCTCCCTGGTCTATCCGGTCCAGAATTTCATCAATGCCGTCGCCATCGGCTTTGGCGTGGGCATCAACGCCGTCATCGCCTATCATCTCGGGGCCCGGGAAGAGGAGCAGGCCGACCGGGCGGCCACCCACAGTCTGGTGCTGTCTGTCCTCCACGGGCTGCTGCTCATGGTGGTGTGCATCGCCATGATGCCCGCCTTTCTCTCCCTGTTCACCCCGTCCGAAGCGGTGGTGGAACTGGGGATTCAGTACTCCACCGTGGCCTTTTCCTTCTCTGTCATCATCATGCTGGGCCTGACCTTCGAGAAGATCTTTCAGGCCACCGGCGACATGAAGGTGCCCATGATCAGCCTGATGTGCGGCTGTGTGGCCAACATCGTCCTGGACCCGCTGATGATTTTCGGCCTGGGCCCCTTCCCCGCCATGGGCATCCGCGGGGCCGCCCTGGCCACCGGCCTGGGCCAGACCCTCTCTCTGGCCATCTATCTGGCCATCTACCTGCGCCGCTCCATGGGCGTGCACATCCGCGCCTGCCATCTGCGGCTGCGGCGGCAGATGTGTCTGCGTCTGTACGCCATCGGCGTCCCGGCCATTCTGAATCTGGCCCTGCCCTCTTTTCTCATCTCCGCCCTCAACGCCATTCTCTCCGCCTATTCTCAGGTCTATATCCTGGTGCTGGGCGCCTATTACAAACTGCAGACCTTCCTCTATCTGCCCGCCAACGGCATTATCCAGGGCATGCGCCCCGTCATCAGCTACAATTACGGGGCCGGGGAGCACGGGCGGGTTCGGCAGATCTACCGCACAGTGCTGGTCATGACGGGGGTCATCATGGCCATGGGCACGCTTCTCTTCCTCTCCCTTCCCGGCCAGCTCACCGGCATCTTCACCGAGAACCCTCAGGCAATCCGGGCCGGGGAAACCGCTCTGCGCCTGATCAGCGTCGGTTTTATTGCCTCCGCCGTCTCCGTCACCACCTCCGGCGCCCTGGAGGGGCTGGGCAAGGGCCTGCCCTCCCTGCTGATCTCCCTCGCCCGATATATCCTGATCCTCATTCCCGCGGCATTTCTCCTCAGCCGGGCCATCGGCCCCACCGGGGTCTGGCACGCCTTCTGGATCACCGAAGCCGCCGCAGCTGTCTTTTCCTTGCTGGTCTACCGGCGCGCGGTGACCTCCCGCTGACCTCTTTCCACGCAGCAAAAAAGCCCGGCGGCCGCCGGGCTTTTTCTCATGGGCGATATGTGTTTTTCGAAAGGGGCGGCCGTCTCAGCCCCGCATCTGCTCCAGGGCGGCTTTGGCGGAAAGCTGCTCCGCCTCTTTCTTCGTGTGGCCCCTGCCCCGGCCCACCACTTTTCCGTTCACAGAGGCCTCCATGACGAACACTCTGTCGTGGTCCGGGCCCAGCTCCTCCACCAGGCGGTAGCTGACGCTCTGCCCCGGGGTGCGCTGGACATACTCCTGCAGGCTGGTCTTATAGTCCCGGTCCACCGCCTTTTCCCGCTCTTTGTTGAGGATAAAATTCTGCACGATGCTCCGGGCCGCGCCAAACCCGCCGTCCAGATAGACCGCGGCCAGGGTGGCCTCGGTGGCGTCGGCCAGGATGGACGCCCGGGTGCGGCCGCCCCCCGCCGCCTCCCCCTTGCCCAGGCGCAGGTAGCTGCCCAGGTCCAGGGTAAGGGCCACCTCGTGCAGGCTGTCCTCACACACCAGGGCCGCGCGGGTGCGGGTCAGCTCCCCCTCCGGCATGTCCGGATGGGTGCGGAACAGGTGCTCCGCCACAATCAGCCCCAGAATGGAGTCCCCCAGAAACTCCAGCCGCTCGTTGCTGGTGACACCGCTGGAGCGGTGCTCATTGGCATAGGAGCTGTGGGTCAGGGCGTGCTCCAGCAGCTTCGGGTCATGAAACCGGTAGCCCAGTCTCTCCTCCAGATTCTTCATGTCTCTTGTCTCCTCGCTTTGGAAAAAGGAAGCCCCGCGGAACGCGGGGCTTTCCTGCATCTATGTGCTCAGATATCCAGGTGTTCCTGCATGTACTTGTACAGGTCACCCACCGTGACGATGGCGGCGATGTCGTCCTCCTCCATCTCCTCCATGCCGAACTCATCCTCCAGGGCCATAGACAGGTCCACCAGGTCCACGGAGTCGGCCTGCAGATCGGCCTCAAAAGCGGTGTCGGCGGTGATGGTATCCACATCGACGTCAAACTGTTCGGCGATGATCTCGCACAATTTCTCAAACATGTTCAAGCAGCTCCTTTAGCTCTTAGCTTTGACAACATAATAGGAAGAATCATCCCCGCTGTCAATAGTCTTTTTGACAGTATTTAGATTTCTTTTTCCTCGGTGTTCTCGTCGCTTCTGGCAGGGTGCGCCGGCAGCCGCATATGGGAGACATTTTCCGTAATGTCCTCGATAATTCCGGACTTGCCGAACTCCATGGCCTGCCGGATGGCATTGCGGATGGCATAGGCGCCGGAGGAGCCGTGGGCCTTTACCACCGGCTTGGAAATGCCGATCAGGGCGGTGCCCCCCACCTCGTCCGCGCTCATGAGCTTCTTGAACTGGGCCAGTTCATTCTTGACCAGCAGGGCCGCGAGCTTGGTCTTCACGCTCTTGAGGAATATCTTCTTGACCTCCCGGCCCAGGAAGAGGCCGGCGCCTTCCACCGTCTTGAGGAAGATGTTGCCGGAGTAGCCGTCGCACACGATGACATCCACCGCGCCCTCCACGGCCTCCCTGGCCTCCACGTTTCCGGTGAAGTTGATCCGCCCCTCGTCCCCCGCCTTTTTCAGCAGCTGATAGGCCTCCTGCTGCAGGCTGGTGCCCTTGGTGGGCTCCGCGCCGATGTTCAGCAGGCCCACCTTGGGCTCAGGCCGGCCCAGCACCCGCTCAGCGTAATAGCTGCCCATAAAGGCAAACTGGAGCAGGAACTCCGGGGTGCACTCGGCGGTGGCGCCGCAGTCGATGAGCACCGCGCCCCCCTTTCCCGTGGGCACCACAGGGGCCAGGGCGGCCCGGCGGATCCCCTTGATCCGCTTCACCAGCAGGGTGGCGCCGGAGAGCAGCGCGCCGGTGGAGCCGGCGGACACAAAGGCGTCCCCCGCCCCCTCCTTCAGCAGGTTCAGCCCCACCGTCAGGGAGGAATTCTTCTTCTCCCGGAACGCCGTGGCGGGGTTGTCGCACATCTCCACCACCTGGTCGGCGTGGGTGATCTCCAGCCCGGCGGGCAGATCGGTGATGCCGTCCTCATGGAGCACCTTCAGGATCTCCTCGCCGCGGCCCACCAGGATCACCTGGGCGTCCAGCTCCCGGAGGGCCTGGATGGCGCCCCGCACAGGGGCCTGGGGCGCGTTGTCGCCGCCCATCGCGTCTACAATGATCTTCATAACATAGCCTCCCTGCCCTGATCAGGCGCCTTGGCCGGCGCCTGGCCAGAACCTCTTTCTCTGTTTCATTCCCAGTCCAGCGTCTTCAGAAGCTCCAGCGACCGCTGGGACAGCAGGGCGTTCTTGTTGCGCTTGCCCCACGCCATATCCATGGCGCGGGGGCCCCGATTTTCACTGTGCTTGGGACGAGTGAATCGCCCCTGCGCAGAATCCTGCGCTGCGCTGCGGATTCACGCGCCTTCCGGCGCGGCTCGCCTGCGCTCGCAAGGCAAGCGCCCCATATCTTATTCCCAGTCCAGCGTTTCCAAAAGCTCCAGTGACCGCTGGGACAGCAGGGCGTTTTTATTGCGCTTGCCTTTGACCCGCTGGTCCAGGGCCGGCATGATGCCGAAGTTGATGTTCATGGGCTGGAAGTCCACCACGCTCTCGTTGCTCACATAGAGGGCCAGGGCCCCGATGGCGGTCTCCCGGGGGAAGTTCACCGGGGGCAGCCCCTTCAGCCGCCGGGCCAGCTCCACCCCCGCCAGAAAACCGGAGGCGGTGGACTCCACATAGCCCTCCACGCCGGTGATCTGGCCGGCAAAGGCGATGCGCTCCTGCCCCCGCACCCGGTAGTACCGGTCCAGCAGCCGGGGGGAGTCCAGATAGGTGTTGCGGTGCATCACCCCGTAGCGCACATACTGGGCGTCGTGGAGGGCGGGGATCATGGAAAACACCCGCTTCTGCTCCCCCCACTTCAGGTGGGTCTGGAAGCCCACGATGTTGTACAGCGTGCCGTCGGCGTTGTCCCGGCGCAGCTGCACCACGGCGTAGGGCTCCTTCCCCGTCCTGGGGTCGGTGAGGCCCCGGGGCTTCAGGGGGCCGTAGCACAGGGTCTGCACCCCCCGCCGGGCCATGACCTCCACCGGCATACAGCCCTCAAACACGTTCTTGTCCTCAAAGCCGTGGACTTCCGCCTCCTGGGCGGCGCACAGCTCCTGCCAGAAGGCCAGGTATTCCTCCTGGGTCATGGGGCAGTTGATATAGTCGTCGCTGCCCCGGCCGTAGCGGGAGCCAAACCAGGCCAGCTCCATATCCACACTCTCAAAGGTGACAATGGGGGCGGCGGCGTCAAAGAAGTTGAGATACCGGCTGTCCGGGAACAGCGTCCCGATGGCCTGGGACAGGGCGTCCGAGGTCAGCGGGCCGGTGGCCAGGATGACCTCTCCCTCCGGGATGGCCGTCACCTCCCCCTCCTCCACGGTGATGAGGGGGTGGCTGCGCACGGCAGCTGTCACCGCCCGGGCAAAGCCCTCCCGGTCCACCGCCAGGGCGCCGCCGGCCTCCACCCGGGTGTCGTCCGCGCAACGCAGGATCAGCGAGGCGCACCGGCGCAGCTCCTCTTTCAGCAGGCCCACCGCGTTCTCCAGCTGGTCGGAGCGCAGGGAGTTGGAACACACCAGCTCGGCAAAGCTCTCGCTGTGATGGGCGGGGGTCATCTTATGGGGCTTCATCTCCCGCAGGACCACCGGGATGCCCCGCTGGGCCAGCTGCCAGGCCGCCTCACAGCCCGCCAGTCCGGCCCCGACTACAGTTACTCTATCCATGGCAGTCACCGCACAAAATTTGTCACCAGACGTTTTTCCTTTTCCGGCAGGCCATACGCCTGCCTGCCCAGCGCAATGCTCTTCATCAGGAACGCCATGTTCCGGGCCAGGGCCCGCACCGTCTGCATCCCCTCTTCGTCCCGGACCGCCTCGCCGGGCAGCAGGCCGTGAACGCTGTTCCAGTACTGGCTGGAGGCCACCGGCATGCCGCTGATGGTAAAGAACTTGTTCAGCTCATCAAAGGCGGCGGACAGGCCGCCCCGGCGGGCGGCCACCACCGCGGCCCCCACCTTCATGGTCTTGTCAAAGGAGGTGGAGTAGAACAGCCGGGTGAGCGCCGCCACCAGCGTGGCATTGGCCGAGGCATAGTAGACCGGGCTGCCCACCACCAGGCCGTCGCAGGCCTGGAATTTCGGCGCCAGCTCATTGACGATATCGTCAAACACACATTTGCCCGTCTGGGCGCACTTTCCACAGGCAACACAGCCATGAACCGCCAGACCGCCCACCTGGATCAGCTCTGTTTCCAGCCCTTCGGCGGCAAAGATCTTCTCCATTTTCCTCAGGGCGGCGGCGGTATTCCCATTGGCTCTGGGGCTGCCGTTCAGCATCAGGATTTTCATGGTCTGCCACTCCCCTGTCTCCACTCCGGTCATTCCTCCGGGAGGTCTTTTTCCGTCTTCTTGGCCGGTGCCTTCCTTGTGGCCGTGCTCTTCTTCGCCGCCGGCTTCTTGGCCGCGGTTTTCTTCGTGGCGGTCTTCTTGGCCGCGGTCTTTTTGGTGGGCGCCTGTGCCGTTCCTTCCTCCGCAGCCGCGTCGGCGGTCTTTTTCACATAGCCGCCCCGCTTTTCCTCCGGGGTGAAGTTGGAGCACGCCTCATTGATGCAGAAGGGCCGCTTGAAGCCGCGGCCGGACTTCTTGAACATGGTCTGGCCGCACACAGGGCAGTTGTCCTTCACCGGCACATCCCAGGTCATAAAATCGCACCGGCGGGACTCATCCTTGCTGTTCAGATGCTCACAGCAGTAATAGGTGTACTGTTTTCCCGACTTCTTGCTCACCCCGGTGCGCTTCACCAGCCGGGCGCCGCACTTGGGGCACTTGCCGGGCATCTCCACCACCAGCGGCATGGTGAAGTTGCACTCCGGCCAGCCAGGGCAGGCCAGGAAGCGGCCGAAGCGGCCGGACTTCACCACCAGGTTGCGCCCGCACTGGGGACAGATCTCCTCCGTCACCTCGTCGGGTACCTTGATGCGCTCGCCGTCCAGCTCTTTCTCCGCCTTGGCCAGCTCCGCCTCAAAGTCCCGGTAGAAGTCGCTCATCAGCTGCTTCCACCGAACCTCGCCGGACTCCACCTTGTCCAGCTGGCTCTCCATCTGGGCGGTGAAATCCGGATCCACAATGTCAGAAAACTTATCCTTCATCAGCCCTGTGACCACTTCCCCCAGGGGGGTGGGGCGCAGGTAGCGCCCCTCCTTCACCACATACTCCCGGTCGGTGATGGTGGAGATGGTGGGGGCGTAGGTGGAGGGCCGGCCGATCCCCCGCTCCTCCAGGGCCCGGATGAGGGTGGCCTCGGTATACCGGGCGGGGGGCTGGGTGAAGTGCTGGGCAGGGGTGAGCTCGTTGAGCTTCAGCTCCTCCCCCTCCTTCAGGTCGGGCAGCGGAGACTGGGGCTCCTCCTCGTCCTCATCCCGGCTCTCCTCGTAGACGGCCGTAAAGCCGTTGAACTTCACAGACGAGTGGTTTGCGCGGAACTGATAGCCGGCGGATTCCACCTCGATGGACACGCTGTCATAGACCGCGGCGGACATCTGGCAGGCCAGGAAACGGCTCCAGATCAGCTTGTAGAGCCGGTACTGCTCACTGGTGAGGTCTTTTTTCACCTGCTCCGGGGTGAGATTCACATCGGAGGGGCGGATGGCCTCGTGGGCGTCCTGGGCGTTGCCCTTGGCCTTGAAGTGCCGGGCCTTCCCCGGATGGTACTGGGCTCCGTAACGCCCCACAATGAAGGTCTTGGCCGCGGCCAGCGCCTCCTCAGACAGGCGCAGGGAGTCGGTACGCATGTAGGTGATGAGACCCACGGTGCCCTCTCCTTCAATGTCCACGCCCTCATAGAGCTGCTGGGCGATGGACATGGTGCGCCGGGGGGCCATATTCAGCTTCCGGGACGCCTCCTGCTGGAGGGTGGAGGTGATAAAGGGCGGGGCCGGATTGCGGCTCTTGTCCTGCCGTTTGACGCTGGCCACCCGGAACTGTCCGCCCCGGACGGCCTGGGCCACCCGCTCCGTCTCCTCCTGGCTGCCCAGCTCCATCTTCTTGCCTTTCCCGTAGAACTCAGCTTTGAAGCCGCCCAGATTGGGGGCAATGCGGGAGAGGTCCGCGGTGAGGCTCCAGTACTCCTTGGGCTGGAAGGCGTTGATCTCCTCTTCCCGCTCCACCACCAGGCGGGTGGCCACCGACTGCACCCGGCCGGCGGACAGCCCCCGGCGGATCTTTTTCCACAGCAGCGGGGAGAGCTGATAGCCCACAATCCGGTCCAGCACCCGGCGGGCCTGCTGGGCGTCCACCAGGTTCTGGTCGATCTGCCGGGGGTGGGCGATGGAGTCCTGCACCACCTTGCGGGTGATCTCATTGAAGGTCACCCGGCAGGTCTTTTCCTCAGGCACCCCCAGCACCGACTGCAGGTGCCAGGAGATGGCCTCTCCCTCCCGGTCAGGGTCGGTGGCCAGGTACACTTTCTCGCTGGCCTTGGCGGCCTTTCTCAGATCGGCGATGGTGTCCGCCTTGGCCTTGATGTCCTGGTAGTCCGGCTCGAAGGTGGTCACATCCACCCCCAGCTTGCTCTTGGGCAGATCCCGGACATGGCCCATGGACGCCTTTACCTGAAAGTCCGGGCCCAGGTATTTGCCGATGGTCTTGGCCTTGGCCGGGGACTCCACGATCACTAAGTTCGTCTTTGCCATAATGATATCCTTACTCCATTTTCAGTCTGACCGCCAGGGAGAAGCGTTTTCCGCTCTCCTCCCGCACGTATCCCTGCACCTGCAGAATGGTGAGGGCGGACAGTACCCGCCGGGCGGGCAGCTGGGTGCGCTCCACCACGTCGTCCGCCTTGACCGGTTGCTGGGTCAAGGCCAGCAGCACCGTCTGCTGATCGTCGGTGAGCTGCTCCCTGCATTCCTTCCAGTCAATATATGCCGCTTCCGGCTGGTTGTCAACCTCAATTTTCTCCTGGTCCCTCTGGCGGGTCCGCGGCTCCGGCCGCTGGGCCCGGGAGGATTCCGCCCCCTCCAGGCGCTGGGAGGCCACCTGGGGGTCCATGGTCCCCCGCCGCCCCAGTTTTCCTGGGAAGCGGTCATAAAATTCGCACAGGATGTCCTCCGCGCTGAGGATCAGCTTGGCCGCCCCCTCCTGGATCAGGCGGTTGGGCCCCTCACTGGCCGGGGCGTCCCACGGCCCGGGGACGGCAAAGACCTCCCGGTCCTGCTCCAGGGCGTGGCCCACGGTGTGGAGCGTGCCGCCGTATCGGGGGCTCTCCACCGCCACCACGCCCACGCTCAGGCCGCTGATGATGCGGTTGCGAATGGGAAAGAAACTTCCCTTGTGCTCCGTGCCCGGCGGATTCTCCGAGATCAGCGCGCCGGCGGCGGCCACATCTTCATAGAGATAGCGGTGCTCCTTGGGATAGACCACGTCGATCCCGCCCGCCAGCACGGACACCACCGTGCCGCCGGCCTGGAGCGCGCCCCGCACCGCCGCCGCGTCAATTCCCTGGGCCATGCCGGACACCAGCACAGCGCCCCGGCGAACCAGTTCCATGGCCATCTGGGTGGCGGTGCGCACCCCGTAGGGCGTCGCCGAGCGGGTGCCCACCATGGCGATGGCCACCTCCTCGTCAAAGGCGATGGGCTTGCCCTTCCAGTACAGCACCGGAGGCGGCTGATGGATGGCGGCCAGCCGCCCGGGGTACATGGCGTCCTGCATGGTGAGAATCTGGATGCCCAGCCGGTCGCAGTCACCCAGGATCCGGTCCGCCCCCTCCAGGGATTTCTGGCACAGGGACTCCACAGCCGCCGCGCTCAGCCCCTCGATGAGCTTAAACTCCTCCCGGTCGGAAAAATAGGCGCGCTCCGGGGAGCCGAAGTGATCCAGCACCGCGGTGAGGTGCCGGCCCGTCAGCCCCTTTCTGGTGGTCAGCCAAAGCCAGTATTTCAGGTTCGCCATGGAAATCCTCCCTTTCTCAGCAGGTTTTCGGTCCGCTCCGCCGTCATCTTACAGGTTGCCTCGGCCCATCTCCCACAGCACCACGGCGGCGGCCACAGCGGCGTTCAGCGACTCGCACCGGGCCGTCATGGGGATGCGCAGCGTGCCCCGGCACAGCTCCAGCGCCTGCCGGGATACCCCGTGGCCCTCGCTGCCGATGACCACAGCGCAGCGGCTCAGATCCATCTGCCGCACATCCCGGCAGGGATTCCCCAGGGCAGCCGCGTACAGAGGCAGCCCGGCCGCGGACAGCTTTTCCGCCGCCGCGCCCAGCTCCTCCTCATACACCGGCAGGCGAAAGGCCGCGCCCATGGTGGAGCGCACCGTCTTGGGGCTCCAGGGATCGGCACAGCCGGGGCCCAGGATCAGGCCATCCGCGCCGAAGGCGTCCGCCGTGCGCCAGATGGTGCCCACGTTGCCCGGGTCCTGCACGCCGTCCAGAATCAGATAGCGGCTTCCCTCGGGCCTCTCCGGCAGCGCGCGCTGGGGGATTCTGGCCAGAAACAGCACCCCCTGGGGCGTTCTGGTGTCCGCGGCGTAGGCCAGCAGCTCACCGGGCACCCGGGCCGTGCGCACCTGCGGCGGCAGGGCGGGCAGCGGGCAGTCCTCCGAACAGATCACGCTGTCCAGCTCCACGCCCCAGCGCAGCGCCTCCTCCAGCAGCTTGGGCCCCTCCCCCAGCAGCACCCCCTCTTCCCGCCGGGCGGAGCGCTTGTCCCGCAGCCGCCGCACCCGGGCAATGAGGGGATTGCTCCGGCTGGTAATGCGCTCTGCCGTCATTTCCCGCACAGGGCGCTGATATCGGAATCCCGGCCCAGAACGATGAGCTTGTCCTCCCCGGACAAAACCCAATCCGCCCCCGGGGCCACGTGCATCTCGCTGCCCCGGCGCACGGCGATGATATTGACCTTGTACTTGGCCCGCACGTCCATCTCCCGGATGGTCCGCTTGGCCCACCCCTCGGGCAGGTCCACCTCCACGATGGCAAACTCCGGGGAGAGCTCGATGAAGTTCAGGATGTTGGAGCGGGCCAGGCCCTGGGCAGTCTTGATGCCCATCTCATGCTCGGGGAACACCACCCGGTCCGCCCCCAGCTTTTCCAGCAGGCGCTGGTGAACGTGGCTCTGGGCCTTGCAGATCACCTTGGGAACGCCGGCCTCTTTCAGGCGCATGGTGATGAGGGCGCTGCTGCCCACATCGTCCCCCACCGTGACCACGGCGCAGTCATAGTCCTGGATGCCGATGGCCTGGAGAACGGCCGGATCCCGGCCGTCCCCCGTCACAGCGTGGGTGACATAGTCGGCGATGTTCTGCACGTTTTCGCTCTTCACATCCATGGCAAGCACGTCCTTGCCCACGGCGTACAGCTCCCGGGCCACAGCGGTGCCGAATCTGCCCAGACCGATGACGATAAAGTTTTTCATAACACAATGACCTCCGTCCGCCTTGCGGCGTAATTCCCCTGGGGGATGATAGGGATGGTGATGCACTCAGCCGATCATCACGTCGGCCGTGGGATAGCTGATCTTGCTCTTGGCGGGATTCTGCGCCAGGAAGGCCAGGGAGAAGGACACAAAGCCCACCCGGCCGAAATACATCAGAAGAATCAGGATGCTGTGGGACGCTGTGCCCAGCTCAGGCGTGATGCCGGTGGTCACGCCCACGGTGGCCATGGCGGACGCCGTCTCATAGGCCGCGGCCAGATAGGGCACGTTGTCCAGCACCGCGATGGCAATGGAGGCCGCCAGGAACAGGAACGCCACCACCAGCACCAGGGTCACGGCGGAGAGCACCTTTTCCTGGGGAATGGTGCGTCCCCGCACCGTCACGTTGGATCTGCCCCGCATGCCCGAGCGCAGGGTGAGCAGGAGTACGCCCACCGTCCCCGTCTTCAGGCCGCCGGCGCAGGAGCCGGAGGAGCCGCCGGTGAGCATCAGCAGGATGCACATGACGATGGAGACGTCGGTGAGCGCCCCCTGGCTGATGCTGTAAAAGCCCGCGGTGCGCAGGGTGGTGGACTGGAACAGGGCATTGAGCAGGCTCTGCCCGAAGGGCATGGAGGCCATGGTGCCGGCGTTGTCGTATTCGCTCAGTAGGAAAAACAGCGTGCCGAAGGCCAGCAGGAACAGGGTCATCACAATGACCATCTTGCTGTACAGAGACAGCCGCCTCCAGCTGCGCCGCCGCTTGATCTCCTCCCAGACAAAGAAGCCCAGGCCGCCGCAGGCGATGAGCGCGGTCACCGTGAGCAGCACCACCGGGTGGTCGTCATAGGTGGACAGGCTGCCGATCTTCTCGGTGCCGAAAATGTCAAAGCCGGCATTGCAAAAGGCGGAGATGGAGGTGAATACCCCCTTCCAGATGGCCTCCGCCCCATACCGCGGCCAGAAGCACGCTGTGAGGATAGCGGCGCCCACCCCTTCAAAGGCAAAGGTGGTGGCCAGGGCTCCGCGCACCAGCCGGGCCGTGTCGCCCATATCATTCAGATTGAAATTGGAGGCCGCCATGAGCCGCTGGCTCAGGGACAGCTTCCGCTTCACCATCAGGGCCATGAGGAAAATGATGCTCATGAATCCCAGGCCGCCGATCTGGATCAGCAGGATGATTACCACCTGGCCGAACAGCGTCCAGGCGGACAGCGTGTCCACCAGGATCAGCCCCGTCACACAGGTGGCAGAGGTGGAGGTAAACAGGGCCGTCATCAGGCCGCAGCTCTCTCCGGATACGGAGGAGATCGGCAGCATCAGCAGCAGGGTGCCGCACAGAATAACAAGGGCGAAAGAGATGGCCACCACCTGCGTGGCACGCAGGACCCGCCTCTTTTTCGTTCTGGTGTTCAATGGATTCACCTCATTGCAGATATGCAAAAGCATACCGGTGAAAGCTTCTCCCGGTATGCTTTTATCATCAATCTAAGGGCTTCATGGTGGGGAAGAGCAGCACTTCCCGGATGGAATCGTTGTTGGTGAGCAGCATCACACACCGGTCGATCCCGATACCCAGGCCACCGGTGGGGGGCAGACCGTATTCCAGCGCGGTGATATAGTCCTCGTCCATCATGCCGGCCTCTTCGTCGCCGTGCTCCCGCAGCTCCACCTGGCGCTGGAAGCGCTGGCGCTGATCCACCGGGTCATTGAGCTCGGAGAAGGCGTTGCCCATCTCGTTGCAGCAGATGAACAGCTCAAACCGCTCTGTCAGGCGGGGATCCTTTACAGAACGCTTGGCCAGGGGCGAAACATCCACGGGGTGCATGGTGATGAAGGTGGGCTGAATCAGCTTGTCCTCCACCTTCTGGTCAAAGACCTCGTACAGGGCGTTGCCCCAGGTGGCGGGGGCAGTCTCCGGCAGCTCCACGCCGATGGACTTGGCCATGGCCACCGCCTTGGCGTCGTCCGGCTCGGCCATGAAGTCCAGGCCGGTGTACTCCTTCACCGCCTCCGCCATGGTCATCCGGGGCCAGCCGGGGGTGAGGTCCAGCTGTCTGCCCTGCCACTCCAGTTGGTAGGTACCCAGCAGCTTCGCCGCGGCGGAGGAGAGCAGTTCCTCAAACAGGTCCATCATATCGTTGAAGTCGGCATAGGCCTGATAGAGCTCCACCGTGGTAAACTCCGGGTTGTGCTTGGTGTCCATCCCCTCATTCCGGAAGATGCGGCCGATCTCGTATACCCGTTCCAGGCCGCCCACCACCAGCCGCTTCAGGTGCAGCTCGGTGGCAATGCGCAGGTACATATCAATGTCTAAGGTATTGTGGTGGGTGATAAAGGGCCGGGCGGTGGCGCCGCCGGAAATGGTGTTAAGCACCGGGGTCTCCACCTCCATGTAGCCCCGCCCGTCCAAAAAGTCCCGGACATGCTTGATGAACTTGGATCGGATCTCGAAGGTGCGGCGCACCTCCGGATTGACGATCAGATCCACATACCGCTGGCGGCAGCGGGTCTCCACATCGGTCAGGCCGTGGAACTTCTCCGGCAGGGGCAGCAGGGACTTGGCCAGCAGGGTGATGGTCTTGGCCTTGAGGGAGATCTCTCCCCGCTTGGTGCGGAACACCTCGCCCTCCACGCCCACAATGTCACCGATGTCATACTTCTTGAAGGCGGCCAGGGCCTCCTCCCCCACGTCGTCGATGCGGACATAGAGCTGAATGCGGCCGGCGCCGTCCTGCAGGTCGGAGAACACCGCCTTGCCCATGCCCCGCTTGCTCATGAGCCGGCCGGCCAGGCGGGCAGTCTGCCCCTCCAGCTCCTCAAAGCGCTCCTTGATCTCGGCGCTGTGGTGGGTGACATCGTACTTGGTCTGGGCAAAGGGATCCTTCCCCGCCTGGCGCAGTTCTTCCAGCTTATCTCTGCGGATCTGAAGCAGCTCCGGCAGGGAGGGCTCCTCCTGGACCGGCTGGGCTTGCTTGTTCTGATCAGACATGGCAGTCTCTCCTTTTTCTTTGGTCAACGGGGGCACTCAGCGCTGAATGTCCACCACTTTGTACTCGATGTTGCCCGCGGGGGCCTCCACAATGACAGTCTCCCCGATGGCCTTGCCCAGCAGGGCCTTGCCGAAGGGGGACTCCTCGGAAATGCGGCCATTCATGGGATCCGCCTCCTGGGAACCCACCACCTCGTAGGTCTCCTGCTCCCCCATCTCCATGTCCTCCACGGTGATCTTGCTGCCCAGGCGGACGGTGTTGGTGTCGCTGTCCTCCTCTTCGATGACAGAGCAGTTGGCCAGGATGTTCTCCAGCTCCGCGATACGGGAGTAGAGCTTGCCCTGCTCGTTCTTGGCTTCGTCGTACTCGCTGTTCTCGCTGAGGTCGCCGAAGGAACGGGCCTCCTTGATCTGGTCGGCCACTTCCCGCTCCCGGACGGTTTTCAGGTAGCTGAGCTCGTTTTTCAGCTCCTCCAGACGGGCGGCGCTCAGCTTGTATTCTTTTGCCATGGTGTATACATCCTTTCAGACACGCAAACTGACCCAAAGGCCGCGGCTACAGCATTCGGGTCGAATCATTTTTAATATGGTATTGCTAAGGCATTATAGTGACTTTCCCGTCTTTTGTCAAGGGGGTCCACGCCGGTCAGGCCGCCCTCCGGCCGCGGGCGGCGCGCCTGCCTTTTTTCTTTTTGCCCCGGCACAGCAGCCCCGCGATGGCGCCCCCGCACAGGCATCCGGCCAGCTCCAGCAGCGCCTGCAGCCCCATGGAAAAGGACTCCCCCGACATCAGCCCCACACAGAGGATCAGCAAAAAACAGATCCCCCCTGCCGCCAGGCCGGCCGGCAGCTTCCGGTCCGGCCACCAGGCGCAGGCCAGGCGCCCGCCCAGCAGCCCGCCCAGGACACAGGCCGCGGCGGTGAGCTGCAGCGCGCAGTCCTCCCGCAGCACGCCGTTGGCGATGGCCACGGCGCCCAGCAGCAGCACCAAGAGCTCCACCCCCAGCGCCAGCAGGCCGCCCAGCAGCGCCCCGGCGGCCCGGCGGCCAGGGCCGCCCCCCTCTTTTCCATACATAAAAAGCACCCCTTTCATACGGTTGTTATACCGTATGCCAAAGGGGTGCTTGTCATGCAGGAATCTGCGGGCGGCGGGAAGAAGTTTACTTCTTCTCCTTGCCCTCTTTCTTGCCCTCTTTCTTGCCGTCAGTCACAGCCTTGGTGTCCTTCTCCTCCTTGGCGGCGGGAGCGGACTCCTGGGTCTGCTGGGTGCCCTTGCTGGAAATGGCCCACTTGGTGAACTCAATACGTACCCGGTCGGCCCCGGTCTCCAGCACGATGGTCTCTTCCTTCACCGCGCAGATGGTGCCCACGACACCGCCGATGGTGGTGATCTCGTCCCCCACCTTCAGGCTGCTGCGCATCTCAGCGGCGGCCTTTTTCTTCTTGCTCTCCGGGCGGATGAGCAGGAAATAGAAGATGGCCACCATGACCACGATCATCAGAATGGTGGGCCAGATGCTGGCGCTGCCAGCGCCCGCGTCACCCGCCAGGGTCAGCATGTTGAAATTGAACGGCATAGTCTGTCTTTCCTCCAGTGCAATGTGTTGTTTGTGAACCGCGTCACGACGCAAATGTCATAGAGTATTATAGCCGCACCGCGGGGAAAACACAAGTCTTTTTTCTCCGGGCATAAAATTTGCGCTGCCGCGGCCCTCACTCCTGGCAGCGCTGGCCCAGGCGCTGGGAGTATTCCGCCCGGAAGCGGGCAAAGTCCTCGGCGTCCAGGGCGTCCCGGATGCGCCGGAGCAATTCATTGTAGAAATACAGGTTGTGGAGCACCGCCAGGCGCATGGCCAGCATCTCCCCCGCCACAAAGAGATGGCGCAGGTAGGCCCGGCTGAAATGCCGGCAGGCCGGGCACTGGCAGTCCGGGTCGATGGGGCGCTCGTCCAGCTTGTAGCACTCGTTTTTCAGGTTGAGCCAGCCCTTCCAGGTGAAGAGCTTGGCGTGGCGGGCGTTGCGGGCGGGCATGACGCAGTCGAAGAAGTCCACCCCCCGGGCCACCGCCTCCACGATGTTGGAGGGGGTGCCCACCCCCATGAGGTACCGGGGCTTGTCCGCCGGCATGTGGGGCTCCACCGCCTCGATGATGCGGTACATCACCTCGGTGGGCTCCCCCACCGCCAGCCCGCCGATGGCGTAGCCGTCGCAGGGGATCTTGGCGGTCTCCTGCATATGCCACACCCGCAGGTCCTCATAGGTCGCCCCCTGGTTGATCCCAAAGAGCATCTGCCCCGGGTTGACGCAGTCGGGCAGGGCGTTCAGCCGGTCGTGCTCCGCCCGGCACCGCTCCAGCCAGCGCAGGGTGCGCTCGCAGGAGGCCTTGGCATAGTCGTACTGGGCCGGGTTCTCCACGCACTCGTCAAAGGCCATGGCGATGTCGCTGCCCAGGTTGGACTGGATGCGCATGGACTCCTCGGGGCCCATAAAGATCTTGTGCCCGTCGATGTGGGAGGCAAAGGTGACCCCCTCCTCGGTGATGCTGCGCAGCCCGGCCAGGGAGAACACCTGGAAGCCGCCGGAGTCGGTGAGCATGGGCCCGTCCCAGCCCATGAACTTGTGCAGGCCGCCCATGGCCTTCACCGTCTCATCCCCGGGGCGCAGGTGGAGGTGGTAGGTGTTGGACAGCTCCACCTGGCAGCCGATCTCCTTCAGATCCAGGGCGGACACCGCCCCCTTGATGGCCCCCTGGGTGCCCACATTCATGAACACCGGGGTCTGGACCGTGCCGTGGGGGCAGGTGAACACCCCCCGCCGCGCCTTTCCTTCGGTCTTAATCAGTTGAAACATGGCATGCTCTCCTATATCCGCGGCAGTGCCCGCCGCAGGATTTCACAAAACAGGCGGTGCGGGATGCGACGCCCACACCGCCCTTTTATTTTTTCTAAAAATATCAGGTTCCGCCCCGCAAGTCAAGAGATTGCGGTGAATTTCCCGCCGGGAGGCAAAAAAGAGAGCGGCAGCCCAGGCCGCCGCTCCCGTTTCTCTCATTCTCAGGCCCGCTCTTTCTCCCAGGGGTGGAACTCGTAGTCCGTCCAGAAGGAAGCCGTGCCGCTTTCCCGGATCAGCCAGTACAGATAGCCGCCGCTGAACAGGAACAGCGCCCCGTGAAGGGCCGGCCCGGCCCAGTAGGACGGGAACCAGCGCAGCCAGCACAGGCAGATGAACAGATGGGCCAGGCCCAAAAACACCGTCGCGCACTTGGCCGTGCCCAGCACCGGGTTTTTCCCGCGCAGGAGCGACACGGCCAGGGCGACACAGACGATCAGCATCACCAGACCGCCCACACCCACAATGGCCTCGCCGCACACATTCCCGCCGAAGAGCAGATAAAACACACTGCAGCAGACATTGGCCACAAGATAGATACCGGATAACAGCCGCTTTGCCATACACCCATCAAGCTCCTTTCGCTTCACCTTCCGTCGTCTCTGCTTCCTGACGAACCAATCATATCAGTTTCGGCAGGAAAAGTCAACAGATGCTCCATTTTTTTTGCGCAAAATTGATGAAACGCAGGCTACTTACCAAAATCGCGCGGTCAGGAGATGAACATGGCGTCCCCGAAGGAGAAGAAGCGGTAGCGCTCCCGCACCGCCTCCTCATAGGCGGCCAGCACGGGCTCCCGCCCCGCCAGGGCGGACACCAGCATGATGAGGGTGGACTCGGGCAGGTGGAAGTTGGTGATGAGGGCGTCCAGCACCTTGAAGCGGTAGCCGGGGTAGATGAAGATGTTCGTCCAGCCCGCCTTGGCCTCCATGTGCCCGTCCTCCCCCGCCCAGCTCTCGATGGTGCGGCAGGAGGTGGTGCCCACGCAGATCACCCGGCCGCCGGCGGCCTTGGTCTGGTTGATGGCGTCGGCGGTCTCCTGGGGGATGATGCAGTACTCCGAGTGCATTTCATGGCGCTCCAGATCCTCCGCCTTCACCGGCCGGAAGGTGCCCAGGCCCACATGCAGGGTGACGTAGCAGACCTTCACCCCCATTGCCTGCACCTGCTCCAGCAGCTGCTTGGTGAAGTGGAGCCCCGCGGTGGGGGCGGCGGCGGAACCGGTGACCCGGGAGTACACCGTCTGGTACCGCTCGTTGTCCTGGAGCTCCTTCCGGATGTAGGGGGGCAGGGGCATCTTGCCCAGCTTCTCCAGGGTCTCCAGGAAGATCCCGTCGTAGTCGAAGCGGATCAGGCGGTTGCCCCCCTCCACCTCGTCCACCACCTGGGCGGTGAGCTCCCCCTCCCCGAAGGTGATCTTCGCCCCGGGCTTGAGCTTTTTCCCCGGGCGCACCAGGCACTCCCACACCTTGCCCCCCCGGTCGATGAGCAGCAGCACCTCGCAGGCGCCCCCGGTCTCCCGGCGGCCGAACAGCCGCGCGGGAAGCACGCGGCTGTCGTTGAGCACCAGGCAGTCTCCGGGGCGGAGCAGGCCGGGCAGATCATAAAAATGCATGTGACGGGTCTCCCCCGTCTCCTTGTCCAGGGTGAGCAGCCGGGAGGCGTCCCGCCGCTCCAGAGGGGTCTGGGCAATGAGCTCCTTGGGGAGGTCAAAGTAAAAATCAGATGTCTTCAAGCTTTATCCCACCGTGATTCCTGTGTAATAGAAGGTCAGAATTTCCTTGTAGGTGCGCCCTTCCAGCGCATGGGCGTAGGCGCCCCACTGGCTCAGGCCCACGTTGTGGCCCCAGCCCCGGCCGGAGATGGTGAACGTCCCGTTCTCCCCCGACGTCCCGCCGCCGGCGGCGTTTTCCTCCGCGGTGATCACATCGCCGTTTTCGTCGATGACATACACGTCATCGCCCAGGGCAATGGGGCTGCCGTCGGCGCCGATGGCATACAGCCCATCCAG
This sequence comes from uncultured Oscillospiraceae bacterium, assembly GCA_944385465.1. Taxonomy (GTDB): domain Bacteria; phylum Bacillota; class Clostridia; order Oscillospirales; family Oscillospiraceae; genus Enterenecus. Next base: position 36,995 of record CALWXH010000007.1, read on the forward strand.
GCTGTCCACGCTCTGGCCGTTCACCAGGATCTCTCCCGGCTCCCCGCCGCTGCCGCCGGCGGTCTCCTCAAACCAATAGTTATAGGAGCGCAGGCCGAACCATTTCACCAGCGACGCCGTGCTGACGGTATAGCTCTTCCCGTTCACATCGGTAAACCGGATCTGCCGCGGCAGGCCGGCGTCGGTATAGGTGGCAATCTCCGCTGCCGCCACAGTGGAGCACTTGGAGTAGCCGGCATCGCGCACCGCGTCCCGCAGCTGGTTGCCCGTATAGGTGCGGGTCCACTCATAACCGGAGATCCGGTTGGCCACCAGCGCCTCGTAGGGATCTTCCACCCCCACCAGATAGGGGTAAGAACTCTGGCTGCCCCCCCAGGGGATGGAGGAGTCGATGCTGGCCCCGCCGTTGGAGGAATAGTACACCGCGTCGATGTAGGCGCCGTTGTAGGTGGCCACCTCGCCGGCGGTCTCCTCCACCGCCCGGTCCGAGTTGGAGCCCGCCCGGTTGGTGCCGTAGTACACCTGGCAGTGGCTGGTGCAGCAGATGTCAAACCCGTAGCTTTTGTGCCGGCTCAGGTTGGCCAGGGTATAGGTGCGGGCGCACACCGCCTGGGCCTTCAGCGCCTCCAGATGCCAGGAGTTGCTCATCTCATAGGGGACGACCCCCTTCAGATAGCTCTCCATATCCACGATGTTCACCACGGTCAGATCCCCCTGGCCCACCCGCTGATAGCGGAAGCCGCCCCGATAAGTATACCCCTTGAACCAGGTCTCATAGTCCGTGCTCTCCCCGCCGGCGGCGTTGGGCACAATGCCCAGGCCGGTGCCCGCCCCGCCGTCGTCATACTGGAACAGGATGTCGTTGGTGCCGGTGTTCACCACGCTGACCCCGTATCCCGAGGTGCCCACAATGGTGGCCTCCACCCCCGCGTCCGCCAGCTCGGCCTGGCGCTCCTCCGCGCCGGAGCGCTCCGGATAGTTACCCACCCGGGCGTAGAAGGCCCCCTGGATCCAGGCCACGAAGCCGTCCTCGTAGTTGTTCACCGCCAGCTGGGCCTCCTGGGCGGTGGCGTAGCTGCCGGGCAGCTCCAGGTGGTAGCAACCCACCACGGTGCCGGACACCGCCGCGTCGTGGTAGCTGGTATAATTGTTGTAGGTGCCGTAGTATACATTTTCTGTCTTGACCACGGAGATGCTCTCGTCCGCGGTGGAAGCCAGCTGCACAAACTCGTTTGCGCTGTTGAAATAGCCCAGGCGGAAACCGGAGCCCGTCTCATTGGCCAAATTGGCCCCGTCCAGGGCGTCCGAGGAGTAGTAGAGGCCCACTCGGATCATCTGGCCGTCGTCAGCCGCCGAGGCCCTGGGCAGTGCCGCCGTCAGGGAGAGGGCCATCGCCGCCGCCAGGCCGCAGGCCGCAAGTTGCACGAATTTTTTCTTCATCGAATACTCCATTTCTCCAAATCGGCAGGGCCGATTCATTGACACTTTAGCGTGTTAATGTTATGATGAACATCATAGCAGGCTTGCCCTGGGGGCAGGCAGACTATTTTCCCTATTATAGTACAAAAACCGCCCGTCTTTCAACTATAATCTTCAGGAAGTTTTTCCGGGCGGCAGGAGGTCATGGTCATGAAGAAGTACAAAGTAGGCGTCATCGGCGGCACCGGCATGGTGGGCCAGCGCTTCGTCACCCTGATGCACAACCACCCCTGGTTCCAGCTCACTGTCATCGCCGCCAGCCCCCGCTCCGCCGGCAAGCGGTATGAGGACGCGGTGGCCGGCCGCTGGGCCATGGACACCCCCATTCCCGACGAGGCCAAGGATATCATCCTCATGAGCGCCCAGGACGACGTGGAGAAGATCGCCGGCATGGTGGACTTCGTCTTCTCCGCCGTGGACATGAAGAAGGATGAGATCCAGGCGCTGGAGGAGGCCTACGCCAGGTGCGAGTGCCCGGTGGTGTCCAACAACTCCGCCCACCGCTGGACGCCCGACGTGCCCATGGTCATCCCGGAGATCAACCCGGAGCACCTGGCCGTCATCCCCGCCCAGCGCAAACGCCTGGGCACCCAGCGGGGCTTCATTGCGGTGAAGTCCAACTGCTCCATCCAGAGCTATGTCCCCGCCCTGTCCCCCCTGCGCTCCTTCGGCATCGAGAAGATCCTGGTGTGCACCTACCAGGCCATCTCCGGGGCGGGCAAGACCTTTGCAACCTGGCCCGAGATGGTGGATAACCTCATCCCCTACATCGGCGGCGAGGAGGAGAAGAGCGAGCAGGAGCCCCTGAAGGTGTGGGGCCGGGTGGAAAACGGCGTCATTGTCAACGCCGACGCCCCCGCCATCACCGCCCAGTGCCTGCGGGTGCCCGTGTCCAACGGCCACACCGCCGCCGCCTTCGTCACCTTCCGGAACAAGCCCACCATGGAGCAGATGAAGGAGGCCTGGAGCAATTATAAGGGCCGGGCCCAGGAGCTGGACCTCCCCACCGCCCCCAAGCAGTTCCTCCACTATTTTGAGGAGCCCGACCGTCCCCAGGCCAGGCTGGACCGGGACCTGGAGGGGGGCATGGCCGTCTCCATCGGCCGGCTGCGCCCCGACACCCAGTACGACTACAAGTTCGTCTCCCTGTCCCACAACACCCTGCGGGGGGCCGCCGGCGGCGCGGTGGAGCTGGCCGAGCTGCTGTGCGCGGAGGGATATATGGAGCACTGACCAGTCAGCGCTCCCGTTAGGAATTAGGAATGAGGAATTAGAAATTGGTTGCTTTCTTATTCCCGGTTCCTGCCCTTTCCCAATTTGATTTTGTGTTCCAAAGTTCAAAAATTTTCTTGCTGTTCCCGCCCCCCGGGGGGTACATAAAAGAATTGAGGCCGCCCAGTAAGGATACATTCCTAATTTCTAACTCCTAATTCCTAATTTTCAGAAAGGGTGTTTTTATGCGAACTCCTGTCTTTACCGGCGCCTGTCCGGCTCTGGTCACCCCCTTCAACCAGCACGGCGCCATCGACTATGACGCCTTTGGCAGGCAGATTGACGCCCAGATTGCCGCCGGCGTGGACGCGGTGTGCGTGTGCGGCACCACCGGCGAGTCGGCCACCATGTCCATCCGGGAGCACATCGCCGCGGTGGAGTTCTGCGTCAAGCGGGTGGACCACCGGGTGAAGGTCATCGCCGGGGCGGGGAGCAACGACACCTCCGCCGCCGTCTACCTGTCCCAGCACGCCCAGGACTCCGGGGCGGACGCCCTGCTCCACGTCACCCCCTATTACAACAAGGCCAGCCAGACCGGCCTCATCAAGCACTACGAGTACATCGCCGACCGGGTGGACCTGCCCATCATTCTCTACAACGTGCCCAGCCGCACCGGCGTGTCCTTTACCGCGGAGACCTACCGGCACCTGTCCGAAAACCCCAAGATCAACGGCGTGAAGGAGGCCAGCGGCAACTTCTCCCTGCTGGCCCACACCCGCTTTTTGTGCGGGGACGACTTCTACATCTGGTCGGGCAACGACGACCAGGTGGTGCCCATGATGGCGCTGGGGGCCAAGGGAGTGATCTCGGTGGCCTGCAACATCGTGCCGGAGGTCATGGTAAAGATGTCCCATCTGTGTCTGGCCAACGATTTTGAGGCGGCCTCCCGGCTTCAGATCCAATACATGGACCTCATCGACGCGCTGTTCCTTGAGGTCAACCCCATCCCCATCAAGACCGCCATGGGCCTGCTGGGCACCGACCCGGGCACCCTGCGCCTGCCCCTGTGCGAGATGACCGAGAAGAACGTGGCCGTTCTGAAGCAGTCCATGGCGCGCATGGGCCTGCTGCAGTAAGCGCCCAGGCCGCAAGGCCCCACCAAAGAAAAAAGGAGTGATTCCCATGGTACGTCTCATCCTCTCCGGCTGCAACGGCCACATGGGCCGGGCAGTGGCAAACCTGTGCGATGCCGACCCGGAGCTGGAGGTGGCTGCCGGCATTGACGTGCTGGGCCAGCCCGGCGGCCAGTTCCCGGTGTACTCCTCCCCCGCCGCCTGCCCCGTTCCGGGGGATGTGCTGGTGGACTTCTCCCACCCCTCCGCCCTGGACGCTCTGCTGGAGTTCTGCCTGGAGCGGTCCATGCCCGCCGTGCTGGCCACCACGGGCTACTCGGAACAGCAGCTGGGGCAGATCGGCCGGGCGGCCGGGCGCATTCCCGTCTTCCGCTCCGCCAACTTCTCCCTGGGGGTCAACCGGCTGAGAGGGCTGGTGCGCCCGGCTGCCGCAGCCCTGGGAGAGGGCTATGACGTGGAGATCGTGGAGCGCCACCACCGGCGGAAGGTGGACGCCCCCAGCGGCACCGCCCTGATGCTGGCCGCCGCCGCCGCCCAGGCCCTGCCCCAGCAGCCGGAGTATGTCTATGACCGCCACAGCGTCCGCCAGGCCAGGCAGCCCCGGGAGATCGGCATCTCCAGTGTCCGGGGCGGCACCATTGTGGGCGATCACACGGTGATCTTCGCCGGGCCCGATGAGGTCATCGAGCTCAGCCACCACGCCGCCAGCCGGGAGATCTTCGCCGCCGGCGCGGTGCGGGCCGCGAAATTCCTGGCCCGGGCAGACCGGCCTGGCCTGTATGACATGTCCTCCCTTCTCTAAACGCAAGACAGCCCGCCGGAATCCCGGCGGGCTGTCCCATTGTTCAGAAAAGAGAGGGAGGAGTTGTCATCTTCAATGACGAGTATAGAATACCACAGCCGCCCGGGAAGTGATGGACAGCTTTTGACCAAATTGTGAACTTTTTTTGAACCCTTCTGTTTTTCCGGGCATTTGTCAATTCCCGCTTCCCTTTTTCCGCAAATGTGATATGATGGCCTCAGGAATTCTTTTGGGGCGCGCGCCTCGGGAAGGTGGTATGTCTATGAAAGTCGTCATCGTGGGCGGGGTGGCCGGAGGGGCCACGGCGGCCGCCCGCATCCGCAGGCTGGACGAGGGGGCCCAGATTGTGGTCTTTGAGCGCTCGGGCTACGTCTCCTACGCCAACTGCGGCCTGCCCTACTACATCGGCGGGGTCATCACCGACCCCGAGGAACTCACCCTCCAGACCCCGGAGAGCTTCTGGCAGCGGTTCCGGGTGGACATGCGGGTGCGCCACGAGGTCACCGCCATCCACCCTGAGAAAAAGGCCGTCACCGTGCGCAATCTGGACACCGGGACGGAATTTGAGGAGCGCTACGACAAGCTGCTCCTCTCCCCCGGGGCCAGACCCACCCAGCCCCCGCTGCCCGGGGTGGCGTGCGACCGGCTGTTCACCCTGCGCACCGTGGAGGATACCTTCCGCATCCGGGAGTTTGTCACACGCCAGCGGCCCCGCTCGGCCATTCTCGCCGGCGGCGGCTTCATCGGGCTGGAGCTGGCGGAAAACCTGCGGGAGCTGGGGCTGGAGGTCACCATCGTCCAGCGGCCCCGCCATCTGCTCAGCCAGCTGGATCCGGAGATGGCCGCCTTCCTCCACGCCGAGCTGCGCCAGCACGGCGTGCGCCTGATGCTGGGCCACTCGGTGGAGGGTTTTGCCCCCGCGGAAGGGGGCGTGGAGGTGCTGCTGAAGGACGAGGCGCCCCTCCGGGCGGACATGGTGGTGCTGGCCATCGGCGTCACCCCGGACACCGCCCTGGCCAAGTCCGCCGGGCTGGAGCTGGGCGTCAAGGGCAGCATCGTGGTGAACGAGCGGATGGAGACCTCGCTGCCGGACATCTACGCCGTGGGGGACGCGGTGCAGGTGCGCCACGCCGTCTCCGGCCTGCCCGCCCACATCGCCCTGGCCGGCCCGGCCAACAAGCAGGGGCGCATCGCCGCGGACAACATCTGCGGCGGGGACAGCCGCTACCCCGGCTCCCAGGGCTCCTGCGTGCTCAAGCTCTTTGCCCTCACTGCCGCCGCCACCGGGCTGACGGAGACCGCCGCCCGCCAGGCGGGCATCGGCTGCGACAAGGTCTATCTGGCCCCCGCCAGCCACGCCGGCTACTATCCCGGCGGCCAGATCATGACCATGAAGGTGCTCTTTGAGCAGGGCACCTTCCGGCTGCTGGGCGCCCAGATCGTGGGGGGCGAGGGGGTGGACAAACGCATCGACGTGCTCTCCGCCGCCATCCACGCCGGGCTGTCCGCCCGGGAGCTGGAGAGTCTGGACCTGGCCTACGCGCCCCCCTATTCCTCCGCCAAGGACCCGGTGAACATGGCCGGTTTCATGGTGGACAACCTGGCGGACGGCCGGCTGAAACAGTTCTTCTGGGACGAGGTGGACGCTCTGCCCCGGGACGGCTCCATCACCCTGCTGGACACCCGCACCCCAGGGGAGTATGCCCGGGGCCACATCGACGGCTTTGTCAACCTCCCCCTGGACGAGCTGCGGGAGCGGCTGGAGGAGATCCCCCGGGACAGGCCCGTCTACATCCACTGCCAGACCGGCCTGCGCAGCTATGTGGCCTGCCGCATCCTGGCCCAGCACGGCTACGACTGCTACAACCTCTCCGGGGGCTACCGGCTGTACGCCGCCGTGGCAAAGGACCGCGCCCCCTCCCCCGCCGCGGACCTCTGCGGCCGAGAGCGGCCGTGACCGGGGCATTGAAATACCAAAGGGTGGAGGCCGTCCTCCGGGCGGCAGAACCCAAAAAGAAAGACACGACAGCGAAACTCAAAAAGAAAGACACGACATAAGTCGTGTCTTTCTTTTTGAACTGCCAGATCAATCTGGATATTTACAGCTCAGAAGATCCGGCCTTCTGGCCGGCGGCGCTTTTGCGCCGTACAAGCGTTTTGGGCCTTTGGCCCAAAACATTGGCGCAGGGCGAATTCATTTCGCCCGAGCATGTAAAATTTCCCTGGTATCCATAAAAATAACCACACCGTTAGGTGTGGTTATTTTTATGGAGCTGGAAACGTGACTTGAACACGCGACCTGCTGATTACGAATCAGCTGCTCTACCGACTGAGCTATTCCAGCAGAAATTTGTGCGGCCGCGCCGCAGGGGGCAACGCAGCTTTGTTATTCTATCATAGCCATTTTCCCCCGTCAAGAGAAAAAACGCTTGCTTTCCCCAACCGCACCCCTTATCATAGCGTTATGGGGGAGTCAGTCCCCCGCCCGCCGGAATTTTTTCTTTTGTGACCTGGTCACAGAAACCAGGGCCAGGGTGGGTTATACTAATGCCAAATTCAGAATAAAGGAGTTGCTGACCATGTCAGTCATTCAGATTACCAAGAACAATTTTGAGACCGAAGTGCTCCAGGCCAAGGAGCCGGTCCTGCTGGACTTCTGGGCCCCCTGGTGCGGCCCCTGCCGGATGCTCTCCCCCGTGGTGGATCAGATCGCCGAGGAGACCGCCGGCGTCAAGGTGGGCAAGGTCAACGTGGACGAAGAGCCCGAGCTGGCCCGCCAGTTCGGCGTGATGAGCATTCCCACCCTGGTGGTGATGAAGGACGGCAAGCCGGTGGACACCCGCGTGGGCGTTCAGCCCAAGGCCGCCATTCTGGCCATGCTGGGCCGCTGATTGTTCCCTCTCTCCCCTTTCCCCCTTCTTTCTCTTTCTTTTTGAAAGGCGCCCCGGATGGTAAGCAGAGCCATCCGGGGCGCCTTCCTCTTCACGGGCCATTCACAGGTTCAAAAAGCGTTTCAGCTCCTCCAGTCTGCTCTGAAAATCCTGTATCCCCAATTCATACAGCTCCCGCTCCGCCGCTTCCTTCATGGAATAGGTGCCCACCCGCACCTCCCGGCTGGGGGCGAATACAAAGGCCGTCCCCTCCCGCTCCAGCTCAAAGACCCGGCGCTGATTTTCGGCGTAGGTGATGTGGCGGCGGTCGATGGCGGAGATGATGGCCGGATAGTTCCGGCAGGCCCTGGCGTACAGAAAGCGCATCCCCTGCGGCTTTCTCACATAGTCCCTGGGCTTGGACAGGATCACCACCAGCCGGCCGCACCCGTCCTCCAGCGCCCGGTCCACCGGAATCGCGTCGGCGATCCCTCCGTCGTAATAGGGCACGCCGTTGAGCTCCACCGGACGGCAGGCGGCGGGAATGGCGCAGGACGCCATCACCAGCCGGTAGTCGTCCTGCCTGAGCGACTCTTTCCCATAGTATTCCGGCTGGCCCGTGAGGGCGTTGGTCACCACCACCTGATACCGCGCGGGGTGATTCATCAGCGCCTGGAAGTCCAGGGGGTCCTTTCCCGTGGAGTTGGTCAGGGTCCCATATATGTACTTCAGGCCGAACAGATCGCCCGTCTTTCTCCAGCTCTTCAGGCCGAAGTATTCCGGCTCATGGATATGCTGGGTAAAAAACCGCAGGTTGCGTCCCCGCTGTCCGGCCAGATAGGACGCCAGATCCCCCGCCCCGCCGGACACGCCGATGCAGTAGTCAAAGGTGATGTGGTGGTCCAGAAAGGCGTCCAGGATGCCCGCATTGTAGGCGCACTTCATGCCGCCGCCCTCCACCACCAGGCCATATTGTTCTGTGTGTTCCATGGCTATGCTCCTCAAAAAAGAAAAGACGCCGGAGCAAGCGATACAAAGCTTGCTCCGGCGTGGCGCAGCGGGTGGGATTCGAACCCACGTGCAGTTGCCTGCAAACTGATTTCGAGTTTTCCCGCCGTCTGTTACTTACATGTTTTCTCCTGTCAGTTTCAGTCAGTCTTGTACGCCCGCAAACCCGCATGAAATCTGGGCTTTTTGAAGAAATCGCCCGAAAATACGGAGGAATCGCCCATCGGTTCCAATCCACGATTTTTCCGCTTTTGGAAAGAACTGCGGAAAGAACGGAAAGAACAAAAATGAAAAGGCAATACACGGACAGTTCGAATGCCGACAAAGATTATCAAGATATTGAGGTGTATTGTCATGAAAGAAAACGCAATCAATTGGGACGCCGTTCCCGATGTGATCACCAAGGATCAGCTGTATCGCATTTGCCACATCAGCAAATCCACCGCCCTGTACCTGCTCCAAAGCGGGAAAATCCCCTGCGAGTACACAGGCAGGAAAACCCGCTGCTACAAAATCAAAAAGGAGGATGTGATTGCCTATCTGGAAAACCGCAAGGTGTTCCCTGAAAGCTACTCCGCTCCAGCGGGCTGGTACAAAGGCGATTATACTGTCCAGATGGAGGAACAGGTTCCCAAAATCGTGCGGGAGCATTTGCGTCTGTATTATACCGAGCTGCTCTCCGACTATCCCGACGTGCTGACTACGCAGGTGGTTTCCAAAATCACCGGCTACGGCAAAACTTCAATTAACAACTGGTGCAATCAGGGGCACATCAAGTCTTTCCGGAAAAACAATGTCAACCATATTCCGAAGGTCTATTTGGTGGAGTTCTTTTGCTCCACATACTTCCGTACCATCACCCGCAAATCGCCGTGGCACATCCGCACCCTGCAAGGTTTTTCAAGCTGGCGGAAAATCCGTGACCTGCACACGGCAGACAGCGAAGGAGGTGCGGAGTAATGGCAAATTTCTTAGAAGAGCTGTACTACGGAAATGTTGATCCGCAGGCCAGAAGTTACCGAAAGGGCAGTCATAATTTTAAGGTTTCAAAAGACATCAACGAGCTGGAAGAAAAGCTGACTGAGCGCTTGAGTGGCGAGGAGAAGGTGCTATTTCTTGACTTCTGCAATGCCTACGGGGAACTGATGGGCGAAACCGGCCTCGATTCCTTCCTCGTCGGCTTCCGCCTCGGCGCAAAAATGATTTTCGATACCTTTTGCAGCGATGACGCTCCGTTTGAAAGCTATCTGAAAGATTAATCTAAAATGAGCCTCCTTTCAGCAGAGCGTGCCGTTGGAGGCTTATTTTATACCCGATAGGGTGTGTTTAGCCTGCAAGCACATAGATTTATACCTTTTAGGGTATAATATTTATAGTAACGCCTTGACTTTATACCCGTTAGGGTGTAAAATAAATGAAGATTTATATTGAGGAGGCGAAGCACCATGAATAAGATTGCCGCATTTATCAAAGAAAACCGAAGAGCCGCCGGACTGACGCAGGAGGAGTTTGCCGCCCGCAGTGGGCTGGGGCTTCGCTTTATCCGAGAACTGGAGCAAGGAAAAGAAACAGTTAGAATGGATAAGGTCAACGCCGCTCTTGCCATGTTCGATATGGAAGCCGTCCCCGGCAGAAAGGATGATAAATAATGGACGCATTCCGAACAGCC
>CALWXH010000008.1 GCA_944385465.1 uncultured Oscillospiraceae bacterium
CCCAGGGCCTTGCCCACCACGCGCACCTCGTCCTTGAACAGGAACTTCAGGGGCTCCACCAGCTCGAACTGCAGGTCGTCGGGCAGGCCGCCCACGTTGTGGTGGGCCTTCACCGGGCCGCTCTCCAGGATGTCGGGGTAGATGGTCCCCTGGGCCAGGAACTGGATGCCCTCCAGCTTCCGGGCCTCCTCTTCAAACACCCGGATGAACTCCGCGCCGATGATCTTGCGCTTCTGCTCCGGCTCGGCCACCCCGGCCAGCTTGTCCAGGAAGCGGTCCACCGCGTCCACATAGATGAGGTTGGCGTCCATCTCATCCCGGAACACCTGCACCACCTGCTCGGGCTCGCCCTTGCGCAGCAGGCCGTGGTTGACGTGGACGCACACCAGCTGCTTGCCGATGGCTTTGATCAGCAGGGCGGCCACCACCGAGGAGTCCACGCCGCCGGACAGGGCCAGCAGCACCTTCTTGTCTCCCACCTGGGCCTTGACCGCGGCCACCTGCTCGTCGATGAACTGCTGGGCCAGCTCAGCGGTGGTGATGCGTGCCATGTTCTCCGGGCGCTTGTTGTTTTCCATATGTTTTCCTCCCTTGATGAAGCCGGAGGCGGACAGGCCGTCCGGCTGATTTCACGGTTTTTCTATTTAAAAATCCTATCATAAAACGGGGGGAAATGCAATCTTTTCTCAGCCCATTCCCACAGGAATACCCAAGATGCCCCCAGGCCCCGGAGACGGCGCGCAGCCGCTCCGGGGCCTGGGGAGGTTCAGTGTCCTTGCCGGGAAGTGTGGCGATGTGCCTTCTGCTCAGCCGTGGTAGCACCCGCCCCCGATGAACTCCCGGATCAGGGAGGTCTGGGGCACCGCGTCGGTGGGCAGGGTGAGGAAATAGCTGAGGAATTTCAGCAGCCGCTTGGCCTCCTGGTATTCCGGGCAGTCCTTGGGGATGTGGAAGAGCAGGGGTTCCACATAGGGCTTGAGGACGGCGGCCTCATAGATCAGGGCGGAGTTGAAGATCTCGTCCGCGCTGTCCTGGAAGGGGAAGATGTTGGTCTCCTCCCCCCGGCGCACCGAGGGCCACATGCGGATGGTGGCCTGGGCGCCGTAGCCCCGGGTCCTGGCGTCCCGCTGGATCCGCCGCAGTAGCCGCATGTCGGTGGTGGGAATGCGGTTGTGGTCGTCCACGTTCAGCGTGCTCAGGCAGCTGATATAGACGCGGAACTTGCTCTGCCTGGGCAGGGCGTAGGAGAAGGCGTCGTTGAGGCAGTGGATGCCCTCGATGACCAGCACGTCCCGGGGCTCCAGCTTCAGGGTGTCCCCGTTGTACTCCCGGACGCCCTTCTTGAAGTTGTAGTGGGGCAGCTCCACCTGCTCCCCCTGGAGCAGGCGGGACATATCCCGGTTGAACTGCTCCACATCCATGGCGGACAGGCTCTCGAAATCCTGCTGGCCGTCCTGGTCCCGGGGGGTGTCGGCCCGGTTTTTGAAATAGTTGTCCGTGGCGATGGCGTGGGGGCGCAGCCCGCAGGCCTTGAGCTGGGTGGACAGCCGGTGGGAGAAGGTGGTCTTGCCCGAGGAGGTGGGCCCGGCGATCATCACAAAGCGCACGTCCTGGCGGCTGGCGATGGTCTCAGCCAGGTCGCCGATGCGCTTTTCCATCATGGCCTCGTTGGCCAGGATCAGCTGGGTGCCCGCCCCCTGGCAGATGGCCTCGTTCAGATCCGCCACGTTGGAGATGTTCAGGGCCAGGGAGCGCTGGTCGCCGTCGCAGAGGGCGCGGTACACCTTGAGGGAGGGCTGAAAGGGGAGAAGCCGGCCAGGGTGGGCGGGGTCGGGCAGGCGCAGCACCAGCCCGGAGTCAAACAGCTCCAGCTTGAACTGCCGGATATACCCGGTGTCAGGCACCATGTAGCCGTAGAAGTAGTCGGAAAAGTCCTCCAGCTCATAGTAGTTCACCCGGGAGCTCATGCGGAAGCTGATGAGCTTGGCCTTGTCGTAGAGCTTCCGCTCCTGGAACAGGGTGATGGCGTCGTCGGTGGACACCGAACGCTTCCGGATGGGGATGGCCCGTTCCGCCAGCTCCCGCATGCGTCCCTCCACCCGGTCCAGCAGGGGCTGGTCCAGCCGGAAGTCTCCGCTGGCACGGATGAACAGGGCGTGGCTGAGGGAGTACTCCACGCTCACCCGATCCACGTGCTCCGCCCCCACCACATCGTAGAAGGCCTTCAGCATCAGGAATACGGCGCTGCGCTCATAGGTCTGCGTCCCCGGCTTGTCCCGGAGGGTGAGCAGGCGCAGGGCGCAGTCCCGGTCCAGGGCCTTGTTCAGCTCCCGCAGCTTGCCATCCCGCTCCACCAGCAGGATGTCGCTGTCATAGCGGTCCTGGAACTGCCGGGCGATGTCGCGGTAGGTGGTGCCGGTGGGGTAGGAGGCGCGCTGTCCCTCCACAGTGACAAAATAGCGTTGTTCCATGGGGCGGTTGCTCCTTTCCGGTCTGGACGGGGAGGTGTCCGGATGAGCGGCGCGAAAGGCGCCGGATTCCTTGTTTACAGCCATTATACAATAAAGCCGCCGGCGGTGCAATTCTGTTTCGGAAAAAGGCGGGGAGCACGGCCGTGACACAGCATTCCGGGGAAATTTTTCGGGAGATTTTGTGACCTGAGGCGGACCTGTTTCGTTTTATCAGCAGAGGAGCATCGGTAACGTGACTGCGATGAGTTTGAAAGGAGGGAACACAATGGAACGAAACAAGATGTTCATGCTGCTCTGCGTCCCGGTTTTGTTAATGGGCCTGATTGGATGGGGCCAGAGGGCGGCGGCCTGCGAGCGCGCAAAGGGGGAACGGCCTTTTGCCGCAGAGAAATCCTCCGTCCGGACGGGGGATCCGCGGCCCTTCACCGACGTCACCGAGGCCGACTGGTTCTATGACGAGGTGTATTACGTCTGGGCCAACGGGCTCATGATCGGCGACTCCGACACCACCTTCGGCCCCAACGGCACCACCACCCGTGCCCAGGTGGTCACTATCCTGTACCGGCTGGAAGGCGAACCCGACCTGTCCGGCGAGAATCTGGGCTATCCCTACGAGGATGTCCCCGCCGACATCTGGTACACCGACGCGGTGTATTGGGCCCGGCTGAATGGTGTCGTCCTGGGCTACAGCGACACGCAGTTCGCGCCGGATGACCCCATCACCCGGGAGCAGCTGGCGGCCATGCTGTACCGCTACGCCCAGTTCAAGGGCTACGACGTGACCGCCGCCGGCGACCTGAGCGGCTTTGCCGATGGGGACACCGTGTCCGGCTGGGCGGAGGAGGCCATGAGCTGGAGCGTGGGCGCCGGCCTCATCCAGGGGGATGAGAACGGCCTGATCCCCACCGCCACCGCCATCCGCGCCCAGGTCGCGGCCATCCTCCAGCGCCTTGCCGGCTGGCTGATTCAGGCCCATCCGGAAGTGGAGTCTGAGATTGGCGTGGCGTTTTACTCCGGGGATATCCTTCCGCCGGACGCCTCCATGGAGGAATTGCAAAACGCGCTCACTACAGTGATGATCGCCCAGCGGGATATTCTCACGGGGGAGATGAGCTTTGAGCCGGAGCCAGCCTTTACCTTCCGGGATCACGGCGGCCGCCTGCTGGACTGCTGGGACGGGGCATACCGGGTCATGACCTACCGGGACCATGAGATCATCCAGCAGGATCCGGCCTATACGCTGGAGCGGGTGGAATGGGGCGCGGATCCCCGCGTGTTATACGGCGATGAGTTCCAATTTACCGTGGAGGACGGGGACGGGGTTCTGACGCCGGCCACCGGGGAGGTGTATCGCTTTGCAGACCGGGAGGGGCCTTCCTATGTGTGTGGGATCGACGGCGGAGCGCTCCGACGGCGGCCGGTCACGCTGGCGGGAAACCAGCATGATATGACAGCCGGACAATATGAGGATGGTGTGCTGCGGATCTCCTATCTGCTGTACAACCCGGTTGACCTCCATGCCAGCAGCCTGGCATATGCCGTCCTGGATACCCGGGATCTGTCGGTGACTTGACCTGATCTGAGCTGATTCCCATCCCGGAGGAGAGCATACACGGCCTGATGAGCTACCCGGAGGCCAGCGGGCACTCGGTGGTGCACCAGCGGGTCTACTATCCCGGCGAGCTGGCGCTGGGGTGCCTGGATCTGGTCACAGGGGAGTCCTATGCCCTCACCGGGGTGATGGAGACGCTGGACGCGCTTCTGCCGGACGCGCAGCGGCTGGACAATTTCGGCGCGGGCAGCCGCACTCAGGTCATGGGCTGCAACCAGGACTTCGTGGTGGGATATACCGACTATATCTCCAACGATGGGAAGACGCTGTACACCGTGCTGTATGCCGCCCAGGGAGACAAGCTGTACGGCGGGTTTTACGAGGCGGAAAACGAACTGGTCACCTTTGATGGAGCGTTGAATATTCTGCACCGGTACAGCCTGGCGGAGAAGGGGATTCCCCAATATTCCGGCATTGACATGGAGCGACATCACTTTGCCTGAGCGGGGCGCGGGGGCTGGCGATGCAGGGGTGTGATAGGGCGCGGCGGGCGTGTGTCTCCCGGATTCCGCCTGGCCTGCCCGATCTGACGGCACAGAATTGTAAAAGGAGAGTTTACATTCTTTTTACCGGCGTGGGGTGGCGGGGACAGACGGGAAGGGGCTATACTTTTTTCGGAATTTTCATAGTGGAGGACGGGCGGAAAAGCCACCGCAGTCCTCCGGGAAAAGACCCCGGCAGCTCTGTTCGGCCGGTTGGGACGCCTGCCCGGGCCCTTGCGGCAAGGGCGGGCGTCCGAGATAAAAGGAAAGGAAGAAGCCCCACATGAAGAAAGCCATCAAACGAGGCGCGGCCCTGTCCATGGCCCTGGCGCTGATGCTTCAGGCGGCCCCTCTGGCCCACGCCGCCCAGGGTCCGGACGCGGCCCCGGCGGTGGACAGCCTCACCCTCCAGCCCGGCCAGACCCAGGCCAGCATCAACCTGAACTGGTATGCCCCGGAAGGGACCACCAGCGCCCAGGTGAAGTTCGGTGATCAGGTGGTCATTGCCACCGTCAGCCCGCTCACCGCCCCCACCAAGGTGGATGAGAACAAGTACACCGACACCGGAAAGCTGGTGTGCAAGGCCACTGTCACCGGCCTGACCCCGGATACCCAATATACCTATCAGATCTCCAACGACGGCGGCAAGACCTGGTCCCAGGCGTACACCTATCAGACCGCCGATGAGGACAGGTTTGTCTTCGCCTTCACCAGCGACCCCCAGATCAAAGAGGACCAGTCCACCGACGGCGATGGCTGGCAGCCCTCTGATAACACCAACCAGACCGGTTGGGACACCCTGATGGAGGTCGTGGCCGAGGCGGGGGCCTCCCTGATGGTGTCCGCCGGCGACCAGGTGGAGGATCAGAGCTGGGGCAAGAGCAGCGAGTACGCCGCTTTCTTCGCGCCGGAGGAGATGACCTGCACGCTGTACGCTCCGGCTGTGGGCGACCACGACCGGCACTATATGTTTGCCGACCACTTCAACCTGCCCAATGAGATGGAGGTGGCCCAGGACGGCCAGGCCGGCTCCGACGACGAGCTGGAGCAGGTGAAGACCACCTTCCGTGGCCAGAACAACGGCACCAGCCAGAGCCACGGCAACTACATCCAGGCCACCGCCGATGAGATCGCCGACAACAGCGAGAGCAACGGTGTGACCCCCAACAAGGCCGGCCAGTACGACTTCACCGAGCGCCGGGAGATGGAGACCAAGGGGAACTACTACTATCTCTACAACAACGTGCTCTTCGTCACTCTGAACACCGGCGCCTACCCCGGCGGCAACGACGAGGAGAACGCCGGCAATGAGAGCGTGCCCAGCGCCACCAAGGACAACAGCGAGGCCGAGGCCATGGTGGCCAACTTTGACCGCACCCTGGCCGCCGCCACCGGAGAGTACGCCGGCCAGTACGACTGGCTCATCGTCACCCACCACAAGTCCACCCAGACCGTGGCCAAGCACGCCGCCGACTCCGACATCGAGAACTATGTGGACGCCGGGTTTGAGGCCCTGATGGACGAGTACGACGTGGACTTCGTCCTGGGCGGCCACGATCATGTCTACTCCCGCAGCTATGTGCTCAAGGACGGGGAGCGCAACGCCGAGGCCCTGGACACCTACTATGACCCCGACGGCACCATCTACCTCACCGGCAACTGCGCCAGCGACATGCAGTATTACACCCCCTTTGAGAAGGTGGATAAGGAGAATAACGCCGACTACCCCGTCCTGGTGGGGGAGGACGGCGAGAAGCTCTACGGCTCCCAGGCCTACCTGGATGGCAACCTGCCCTACGGCAATCAGGAGTACAACCAGGAGTTCAGCCCCAGCTACGCCCTGTTCACCGTGGAGGACAATACCATTTCCGTCAACGTGTACAACCTGGACGGGGACAGCAGCGACCCGGACTCCAAGCTCATCGACCGCTTCACCGTCACCAAGGGTGAGGACGGCGGTGACAAGGCCGACGGCTTTGCCAACGGGGAGAACGGCCTGGACCTGACCCAGATCGGCCGCTATGAGGCCGGCCAGTTCAACGTGGACGGCGGCGTCATGGAGATCGTGGCCTACAACGCCGCTACCGGCTGGGCCTACGCCGTCAACGGCCAGTCCGGCCTGCTCACTGCCATCCCCCTGAAGACCCTGGAGAAGCAGGACAAGGTGGCTCTGCTGGACGGCAACGACATTGACGTGAAGGCCATGGTGGAGGCCAAGGACGAGACCTTCTCCTACGGCGACATGACCTCCGTGGCCGTCTCCCCCGACGGGAAGACCCTGGCCGCCGCCCTCCAGGCGGAGGGCTACAACGACGCCGGACGGGTGGCCCTGTTCACCTGCAACGCCGACGGCTCCCTGACCCTGGCCAAGCTGGTCACCGTGGGGGTGCAGCCCGATATGGTGACCTTTGCCGACAACGACACCGTCCTCACCGCCGACGAGGGGGAGCCCCGGGAGGGCTATGGCCAGGATGTGGCCGACCCCAAGGGCTCTGTGAGCGTTGTGAATGTGAGTGAGGGCACCGCCGCCGTGGTGGGCTTCGACAGCTTTGACGCCCGCCGGGCCCAGCTGGTGGAAGAGGGCGTGGTGCTGAAGAAGGACACTGCCCCCAGCGTGGATCTGGAACCGGAATATATCGCTGTGGCCGGCGGCAAGGCCTACGTTACCCTTCAGGAGAACAATGCCATTGCAGTGTTGGACATAGCCTCCAAGACCTTCACCGGCATCTATTCCGTTGGCTTTGAGGACTACAGCGAGACCCCCGTGGACCTGGACAAGAAAGACGACAACTACGCCCCCAAGACCTACGACTCCCTGCTGGGTATCCGCATGCCCGACGCCATCGCCGCGTATGAGGTGAACGGGAAGACCTATCTGGTCACCGCCAACGAGGGCGACGCCCGGGAGTGGGGCGACGAGGAGCTGGGCACCGACTATCTGAACGAGGACGAGGTTGACTTTGGCGACGAGGGCGCTGCCTCTCCCACCGGCGCCATCACCGCGGAGAACTCCGGCCTGGAGGGCAAGGTGGTCTTCTTCAAGAGCGAGGACTTTGACGGCCTGGACCAGAGCAAGGACTACCTCTTCGGCGGGCGTACCTTCACCGTGTACGAGGTGGCGGCGGACGGCCTCAACGAGGTGTTCACCAGCGGCGATGACTTTGAGGCTCTGACCTGGGAGTACCTGCCGGACTACTACAACTGCTCCAATGACAACGCGGTGCTGGACGACCGCTCCGGCAAAAAGGGGCCTGAGGCGGAGAGCGTCACCGTGGGCCAGATGGATGGTCGCACCTATGCCTTCGTCGCCCTGGAGCGCACCGGCGGCGTG
Organism: uncultured Oscillospiraceae bacterium; assembly: GCA_944385465.1. Taxonomy (GTDB): domain Bacteria; phylum Bacillota; class Clostridia; order Oscillospirales; family Oscillospiraceae; genus Enterenecus. The sequence continues at coordinate 7,897 of CALWXH010000008.1, forward strand.
ATGGTGTACGACGTCACTGACCCGGCCGACATCTCCTATGTCAACTACATGAACTCCCGGGACTTTGAAGCCATCGTCCCCGGATCGGAGGTGTACGAGGACGGCGAGCTGGACAAGTGGGTCACCGGCGGCGACGTGGCCCCCGAGGGGCTGGCCTTTATCCCCGCTGCCCAGAGTCCCACCAAGACCGATCTGCTGCTGGCCGCCTGTGAGGTGAGCGGCACTGTGGCCGTCTACGAGCTCACCGCTGGCGAGAGCGCCGGGGACCCCCAGCTGCCCTTCACCGACGTCACCCAGGCCGACTGGTTCTACGACGAGGTGCAGTATGTGGTGGACAACGGCCTGATGATCGGCGTGTCCGACACCGAGTTCGCGCCGGGGGCGAACCTGACCCGGGCCATGATGTGGACCATCCTGGCCCGGATGGACGGCGAGACCATCACCGGGGCGACCTGGGCCCAGGACGCCCGGACCTGGGCCATGGCCAACGGGGTGTCTGACGGCACCGACGCCGACCGGGCTGTCACCCGGGAGGAGCTGGTGACCATGATCTGGCGCTACGTGGGCGAGCCCGCCGGCACCGGCGACCTGAGCGGCTTTGCCGACGCGGGCGCCGTGTCCGATTGGGCGCAGGAGGCCATGGGCTGGAGCGTGGGCGCCGGCCTCATCCAGGGGGACGAGAACGGCCTGACTCCCACCGCCACCGCCATCCGCAGCCAGATCGCGGCCATCCTCATGCGCTTCTGCGAGAACGTGGCCAAGTAAGTAGCCCCCCGTACAAATGAATCGACGCTAAAACAGCGCAAAGCGGTCTGCCACTGTTGGCAGACCGCTTTGCGCTGTTGCGTGCAGGGGGGAGGGAGGTCCGGGTCAGATCTTCACCCGGTCGGCGAGAATGTCCTCGTAGTCGGCCAGGTTTTTCTTGAGCAGGTTTGGCGTGTCAAGACCATAAGGACATTTTGCTTTACACTGGCCGCACTCCAGGCAGTCGTTGATTTTGCGCATCATGGCCTGGGTCTCGGCGGTGAGGTACGGCTGGGAGGGGCTGCGGCGGATGAGCTGGGACATGCGGGCGCACTGCCGGATCTCGATGCCCGCGGGGCAGGGCATGCAGTATCCGCAGGAGCGGCAGAAATCGCCGATGAGTTCCGCCCGGTCCCGGTCAATGACCGCCCTGATGTCCGGATCGTCCACGGAGGAGGTCTCCATGCAGCGCAGGAATTCGTCCAGCTCCCACTCCCGTTGGATGCCCCAGATGGGCAGCACGTTGGGGAAGCTGGCCTGCCAGGCGTAGGCGGCGGCAGCGTTGGTGATGAGGCCGCCGGACAGAGCCTTCATGGCCACAAAGCCCACGTTCTGCCCTTCACACAGCCGGATCAGCTCCAGCTCCTTGTCGGTGGCCAGGTAGCTGAAGGGGAACTGCAGGGTGTCGTAGAGGCCGGAGGCGGCCGCTTCGCTGGCCACGTGGATGCGGTGGTTGGTCAGGCCGAGAAAGCGGATCATGCCCTTGTCCCGGGCCTCCAGCATGGCCTCGTAGAGCCCGCTGCTGTCCCCGGGCCTGGGGCAGAAGGCGGGGTTGTGGAGCTGGTACACGTCGATGTAGTCGGTTTTCAGCAGCCGCAGGCTGGTCTCCAGATCGGACCAGAAGCCCTCCACCGTGGTAGCCATGGTCTTGGTGGCCAGGACGATGTGCTGCCGGACGTCGGACAGGGCGCGGCCGATCTTCTCCTCGCTGTCGGTGTAAGCCCGGGCGGTGTCAAAATAGGTGATGCCGGCGTCATAGGCCTTGCGCAGAATCTTCCCGGCGCAGTCCTGGTCCACCCGCTGGATGGGCAGGGCGCCGAAGCCGTTTTTGCACACGGTGATGCCGGTGCGTCCCAGGGTAACGGTTTTCATGTGAAACATCCTTCCTGTGGTCTGGTGTGATGCTCTGATTGTATCAGAACGCGATTTGCTTGGCAAGCCGGCGGGGAAGAGGCGACTTGACAGCGGAGACCCCATAAAATGCCGATAAGTGAGCAAAATGGGCGGCAGCAATAAAGGATGAGTCCGGCAAAACCTTACCGTGCACGGACAAACAGCCTCCCATCTTGACAAGCAAATCCCCGCGTGGTACCCTCAATTCATTACAGTGCTAAAGACCGTTTCCGGGCGGTGCGGGCCCGGGGGGGAGAGAGGAGAATACCGTGGGATTGATTTTCCGGGCCATGGGCCGCTATTCCAAGGCGGTGGCCCTGTCTATTTTCATCAAGCTGCTGGCCACCATCAGCGAGCTGATGCTGCCCTATATCCTGGAGTACATCATTGACGATGTGGCGCCCCGGGGAAATCTGCGCTCGGCCATTCTGTGGGGGCTTTTGATGTTCGCGGCCGCGCTGCTGTGCCGGCAGCTGAATGTGAGCGCCAACCGGCGGGCCATTTACAACGCCCACCGGGTGAGCTATGACCTGCGCCAGGCGCTGTTTCACAAGACGGTCAATCTGTCCGGAAGCCAGTTTGACGCCTTCGGCCTGCCCTCCCTCATCAGCCGGATGACCAGCGACAGCTACAATGTCCAGACCTCCGTCCAACAGCTGCAGACCCTGTGTGTCCGCGCCCCCATGCTGCTGATCGGCGGGGTGGCCTTCACCCTTGTGATGGACGCCGCCCTGGCCCTCATCCTCATCGCCATCCTGCCGGTACTCATCCTGGTGGTGCTGGTGGTTACCTCCAAAGGCCTTCCCATGTTCAACCGGGTGCAGCAGCGGCTGGACGTGGTGGTGCGGGTGATGCGGGAGAATATCACCGGCATCCGGGTGGTCAAGGCCCTGTCCAAGACCGAGTATGAAAAGCGCCGGTTTGCCAAGGCCAATCAGGACATGACCGATCAGGACATCGCCGCCAGCACCATTATGGCCATTCCCTCTCCGCTGATGCAGCTGTGCATCAACGGCAGCCTCTCCCTGGTGGTGCTGCTGGGCGCCAGCCGGGTGAATCAGGGCGTGATGGAGCCGGGGGTCATTCTGGCCTTCCTCACCTATTTCAATATGATCACCATGGGTGTGATGGGGCTGTCCCGTATCTTCATGAGCCTGAGCAAGGCCGCCGCCAGCGCCAACCGCATGGACGAGGTGCTGCGCACCGAGAGTGATCAGCGGGTTCTGCTGGAGTCGGAGGCCCTCACCCCCTCCGGGGATGAGTTCATCCGCTTTGAGCACGTCAATTTCAGCTATGGCGAGGATGGGAAAGACAGCTCCGGATTTGTGGGGGAGCAGCGGGAAAAGGCCCTCACCGACATCCATTTCGCCCTGAAGCGGGGGGAGAGCCTGGGCATCATCGGCCCCACCGGCTGCGGGAAGAGCACCATCATCTCCCTGCTCATGCGCTTTTACGATGTCACCGACGGCGGGGTGTTTGTAGACGGCAGGGATGTGCGCACCTATGACAAGGACGCCCTCCGCTCCCGCTTCGGCGTCTGCTTCCAAAACGACATGGTGTTCCAGGACACCCTGCGCTCCAACATTCTATTTGGACGGGAGCTGGATGAGAATGAGTTTCGCACCGCCATCGAGTGCTCCATGGCGGCGGAATACATTGACGCGCTGGAGGACGGGGTAGAGCACGAGGCGGCCATCAAGGGGGCCAATCTCTCCGGCGGACAGCGCCAGCGGCTGCTGGTGGCCCGGGCACTGGCCGCCCGGCCGGAGATCCTGGTGCTGGATGACAGCTCCTCCGCCCTGGATTACCGCACCGACGCCGCCATGCGCCGGGCCATCCAGGAACACTATGGGGACGCCACCCTGATCCTCATTGCCCAGCGGGTGAGCTCCATCATTGGCATGACCCACATCCTGGTGATGGACAACGGGGCCTGCATCGGCTACGGCACCCATGAGGAATTGCTGAAAACCTGTCCCGCCTATCGGGAGACCTATCAGGTCCAGATGGGCGAGATGGAGTAGAGGGGAGGGAACACAGATGCCGGGACCGGGAGGCCGGACGGGGGTAAAAGCCAAACCCAAGGACGCCAAGGGGGCGCTGCGGCGCATCCTGCACTATCTGCTGGTCTACCGCTGGCTGGTGGTGCTCTTTCTGGTGTGTACGCTGCTGAGCAACCTGGGCAATCTGCTGGGGCCCCAATTTGCCGGACAGGCCATCGGCGTGGTGGAGGAGGGGTACCGCCAGGGGGCCGGACATGTGGACATGGCCCGGGTGGGCCACTTTGCCCTGCTGATGCTACTGTGCTACGCCCTGGGCAGTGTGATGAACTTCCTGGTCCACATCGGAATGATGCGGGTGGGCCGCCGGGTGGCCCAGAACATGCGCCGGGATGTATTTGAAAAGCTGATGACCCTTCCGGTGGGCTTTTTCGACCGCAACCAGGCCGGCGACATCATCAGCCGGGTGAGCTACGACGTGGATGTGGTGTGCATGAGCCTGTCCACCGACGTGATCCAGATTGTCACCAGCGTGGTGACGGTGACGGGCAGCTTTCTCATGATGTGCACCATCTCCCTGCCGCTGGTGCTGTGCATGGCGGCCACCATTCCCATCTCCATTCTGTTCACCCGCTATATGGGGCGGAAGACCCGGCCGCTGTACGCCAAGCGCAGCGCGGCTTATGGGGCGATGAACGGCTTTGCCGAGGAGATGTTCACCGGCCAGCGCACCATTCTGGCCTATGCCCAGGAGGATCGGGTGTGTGAGGACTTCAGCCGGATCAACCGGGCCGCCGCCGAGGCCTATCGGGACGCCGACAGCATGGGTATGACCATGGGCCCCACCGTCTCCATGATTTCCAACTGCGGCCTGGCCGCCATCGGCCTGGGGGGATCCATTCTCTACATTCTGGGGATTGTGGGACTGGCCCAGATCTCCTCCTTCGTGCTCTACTCCCGGAAGTTCTCCGGGCCCATCAACGAGATTTCCAACATCATCAACGAGATCTTTTCCGCCCTGGCGGCGTCCGAGCGGGTCTTCCGCCTGCTGGACCAGCCGGAGGAGGTGAAGGACATCTATGGCGCGGCGGATCTGGAGCACTGCCGCGGCCAGGTCCAGGGCCAGGATGTGAGCTTTGGCTACGATCCGGACAAGACGGTGCTCCACCACCTGAGCTTTGAGGCCAAACCCGGGCAGACCGTGGCCATTGTGGGTCCCACCGGGGCGGGGAAGACCACCATCATCAACCTGCTCATGCGCTTTTACGATCCGGATGAGGGGTGCATTTATGTGGACGGGACGGAAAACCGGGCCTACACCATGGACTCCCTGCGGCGCAGCTACGCCATGGTGCTCCAGGACACCTGGGTGTTCCGGGGGACCATCTTTGACAACATCGCCTATGGCAAGGAGAACGCCACCATGGATGAGGTGGTGCGGGCCGCCAAGGCCGCCCGCATCCACAACTACATCATGCGCCTGCCCCAGGGCTACAACACGGTCATCAGCGAGGACGGCGGCAACATCTCCAAGGGGCAGAAGCAGCTGCTCACCATCGCCCGGGCCATGCTGTATGACACCAATATGCTCATCCTGGACGAGGCCACCTCCAACGTGGACACCAACACCGAGCGGCAGGTGCAGAAGGCCATCCGCTCCCTGATGGCGGGCAAGACCTGCTTTGTCATCGCCCACCGGCTGTCCACCATCCAGAACGCCGACCACATCCTGGTGGTGGATCACGGGGATGTGGTGGAGCAGGGGACCCACGAAGAGCTGATGGCCCGGAAGGGGTTCTACTACCGACTGTACGCCAGCCAGTTCGGCTGACGGTGCGGGCAGGAGACTGCGATTGCGGTATATTTGATCTTCCGGAGGTGGCAAACAAGACGCCCGCCATCATGAGTCTGATCATTCTTGCGCTGATTGTCGTCCTGTTTGTGACAGAGGTGATTCCCAGCGCGACGGTGGCCCTGCTGGGCTGCGTGCTCTATGTGCTTACGGGAGTGTGCAGCTTTCCCAGGCGTTTTCCGGCTTTTCCAACAGCAGTGTTGTGCGGGTGTTCGGCGTGCTGGTGGTGGGGGACGCCATTTTTGAGACGGGCCTGGCCACCAGGATCGGCATTGTGGAATCCAAGCTGGCGCGGAACAATGAGCTGCTGATTATCCTGTTCTGCTCCATCGCCTCCGCGGTGCTGTCCATGTGGCTGTCCAACACCGCGGTGATCGTGCTGTTTCTGGCCATCATCCAGAGTCTGTGCGCGTCGGGAACATTCAACGAGATGAACCTGACGCTGCCCATCGCCATGGAGCTGGGCTTCTCGCTCTATCCCTTCGGCCTTGCGGTGTGCTATGCCGCCAGCCTGACCTTCGCCACCCCGTTGGCCAATGCCCAGACCGCCCTGACCATGGTATCCGGCTATCAGTTCAAGGACTATTTCCTGTACAACTTCCTGCTGGAGGTGCTGGTGCTGGCGGGGATCATGATCTTCGTGCCGCTGATTTTTCCGTTCTGAAGCCGGATGCCCGGCATGGGAGGACGGGACGGAACGGGGAAGAGGGTGGACGGTGCTCGCGAGCGTCCATCCTTTGAACAGAATCACGGGACTGATACGATATGAATTTCAAACATGACTTGGCTGAAATCGCCAGGGGGGAGCTGCGCCAGGCGGGGATCAAAGTGCCCAAAGAGTGGGGCGACTATCAGGCGTGTATGAAGTATCTGGAGATCCATCACCGCTGGTTTGATTCCAGTGTCCCATATGCGGTGGTTTACTCCAAAGAGCTGAGGGAGAAGTACCCGACGCTGACGCCGGAGGAGCAGGAGGCCATCCGTGACATTGAAAAGCGCCTGAACTGCTGTGAGACGCTCACGCCCTACATGAGCAGGGACATTCGGGCTACCTCGGTCAAAAAGTCGGATTTCCTGCTGAAAAACTGGAATATCTATCACCTGCACCTGGAAAAGAGCTCGGATGGCTATCAGAACCCCAATCTGCTGTTTTTCCAGCCGAAAGGGCGCGTGGTGCATTTGATCGACGTGAAACCTCACCCGAAGGGAAAGGGCTGGTTTGACCGGGCACTGCTGGAGATCGTATACGATAACTGGCCGCATCTGCTGAACTATCGGCCCGGAATGAAGCCGACCTGCTCCATTCCGGATGACGGCGTGCACGATTTGCTGAAGAGCATGGTCGCGTTCATCCCCTTTCGGGACGGCGGCTTGTTCCCCACGAATTTGGGGGTGGTGGCCTCCGGGGACAGCGGCTTGGCGGTGAGGGAGACGGATCGAATGTTTAACACGCTGACCACGTGGGAAAGGGAACTCATGGAGCGGGAAGACGAGGTGAAACAGGAGCTGCTGAGGCTGAACCTGGAGGTCCCCGATGCGTTGGACTACTCCCTGGAGGTGGAGGACGGCTTTTTCATCGCCTATGAGATCCACACACAGGCGAAAATCCGCATGTTTGAAGTCCCGCAGTGAGAATGCGCGGTGCCGCAGGCAGCGCGGGGGCAGATGTCCGGGCAGCTGCGCTTTGGCCGCCCTTTGAATAAAAACGGAGAAATTACAGCGGCGGAGCACACCTGATTTTTGGTGTGCTCCGCCGCTGGGTTTTGCCCGTGTGATCGCAGCGCGCGGGCCGGGCGACGGGAGCGCGCCCTGATGTGGCGGGAGACGCAGTTGCGGTTCCGGAGCGTTCAAGCGTTGCGCTCCAGCTGGGCAAACAGCGCGTCGTACTGTTCCTCCAGCTGGCGCAGAGCGGCATCTCGAGGTTCCCTGCTGTCGGGACCGCCGCTGCGCGCTGGGGGGGAGTCGGCCTGACGGCCGGCATCCGGACGCAACTGCCTGCGCAGTGCCTGGACAAATGCCTGATGCGCGCTTTTTTTCATGTTGGTATCCTCATTTCCATCATCGGTATGCTGCCGGTCACACCGCGCCGCGGTTTTCCGCGCCCACGGCGGTTCCGGCGGCCATGAACTGTTGGTACACCGGGTCTGCGAGGGTGTCATATCTGGGGGCGATCAGGGGCGGCTTCCCGGACTGGAATACCACCACATTGCCCATCTCCATGAACAAGACCTCATCCAGGGGCAGGCCGCTCATCCCGCTGATATAGGCGCCTGTCTTCTGGTTCAGCCCCCCGGGCAGATAGACGAGGGTGCTGCAGTTGTCCAGGATCACGGTGCTGCCGTCCTGGCCGTATGTGGCGTCCAGCTGGGAGAGGGATTGGCAGAGCATCATGCTGCTGATTCCCGCCGACCGGAAGGTGGAGATGGCCTTCTCGTAGTTCTGGATCGGGAAGCCGCAGCCGAAGTCGTCAAAGAACAGCTTGACGTTCCTGGGGAGACGCTGGTTTTCCCGGGTCTCGGCGAACTCCACCAGCTGTCGTATGGCGATGGAGAACAGAAGGTTGGCAAAGGCGTACTGCGCGGTCCGAAACGGGCTGGTGAGAATGAAAATGGCGGTGCGGCTGGTCGCGAAGTCCTCGAAGCTGACAGACGCCGCGCCGCTCATGGCGGCCTGAATGGAGACGGGAAACATGGTCTGGATGGATTTTTCCAGATCGTCGCGCACGCAGCTGGCGGTGACATAGGGGAGCTGGGAAAAGGAGCAGAATTTCCTGACGGCCACCGAGTCCGGCGCCCTGCGCTCCAGCCAGGCGAACTGGCTGTCCAGGGACGTGCAGATTCCTTTGCCGTTTTCCATGATGCGCAGCTGGTAAAAGGTGTCGATGACCTGTTTCATGCTGGGTTTGGGCTGGGTCACAAGGACGTAATAGATCAATCCGGTCATCAGGGCCTCGCTGGCGTCCTTCCAGTAGGGGTCAAACCGCGTGGCGCGCTGGTACTCCGGATTGCCCCGGGCAATCTGGCGGGCCAGCTCCTGCACGTCGTTGTCAGAGGAGAGGTAGGCGATGGGGTCGGGGACGCGGCTGCCCTTTCCCGGATTGGCCAGGTCCCAGGGGAGGACCAGGGTGACCTCCTCCTGGGGCTGCCCCAGCCTGGCCATCTCCTCGATCAGGGCGATCTCCGGGGTCAGGAACAGGTACTTGCGCTTGCCGAAGCCCCGGAGCCAGGCAGCGATTTGCGGGACGCTGTCCGCGATATCCTCGTCCGGCAGGGGCATGGAGAGATCGACCTTGGCCAGCACGTCCGGGCTGCCCAGAACCCGGGCCAGATTGATCCCTGTCTCGAACAGGCCGATCTCCCGGGCGGTTTTCCGCACGTCCATCTTCTCAGCCCTCCTCTCTCTGGGCCAGATAGGCAATCAGCCGGGAGACCACGGCGATCTCGTCGGGGGAGGTGTCCAGAATGTCCGCGAAACGCCGTTCGTTGGCCCCGTAGAGCCTGGCGTAGAACGCCCGCGCCTCCGCCCCCAGCACCGGCGAGGGGAACCTGGGACAGGATGTGCTTCTGGCCTCCTCCTCGTCCGCCGCTCCGCCGGCGGGCGCCCTGGGCCAGGGCAATGAGCTGAACGGCGAGGATCTGGATCTCCGGCGGAGCATTCCGGAGGATCTCTGCCGCGGCGCCGACGGGGTCGTCGTCTCCGAATAGCTGCACCCACAGCGCCAGCTCTGCTCGTCAAACTCTGCGCGCAGCAGCGCCCGGTGCGCATGGGGCGGGATGTGTTCCGGCCTGTGATGTCCGTGCATCATGGCAATGCCTCCTTCCCAATCGGGTCTCTTGGTTTCGTTGGTCCATACTTTCATGGCGGGTAACCTCCTTTAAGCCGCTTCGGGTGTGTTTTCCGGTTCTCTGAGCTTGTTTTTTCAGGGTGATGACCTGGTCGCACCGGTTGACCACGTCCTGATCGTGGGAGCGGGAGCAGTATCTCAACTTCGGAGTCTTTGAGGACCTGAGCCTGCTGTCCGACTACGTGGAGGCCATCCGGGGGAGGGAAGAGCGGGCTGCCCAGCTGGAGCAGTCCAGATGGAATGGCTTTCTGCTCAGCCGCGGCTGGGAGCCGGCAGGGGTCAGCCAGGTGCGGGCGTATAAGGACCAGTCCACGGGGTTTCCCCATAAGTATGCCCTGGCCAAGGTGCATCCCTTTATCCGGGAGTGGACGGAGCTGGAGTCCGATGATCTGGTGAAGATCCTGGGCATCCTGAGGTGGAAATTTGGCTATGACAAGCACCCCAAAGCCACCACCCGGAAAAGTGTCAAAGATACCCCCAGATTCCTGAGCGGCGCCGCGGGGAGAGATGAAAAAACGCGGTGAACGCGCAGGAGGTGCTGTAACACAGACCTGCAAAGCACAGGCAGGGCAGCCCGAAAGGGCTGCCCTGCCTGTGCTTTGTCTTTTCAGAAGAGAAGTTGTCTGTCTGTGGAGGCGAACTGCTCCGGCTTAAACTGTATGGGAGGCTTTTGTGGATGGACAGCCGTCCGGTGGAAGCTGAGAAAAGTATTCCTTCAGCCGTGTGGCACAGGCCAACAATGCCGGACTGGCAGAGGTGGTACGCCAAATGGCGGAAAAGGTGCAGGTTTCCGGGTATCCGGTCAGGCGGATTGCCTTAAAAGAGGCGGAAGTCATGGGAGAACAGCATTCCGGAAGGAGCATCACGGCTTGACCCGCCGCCACCAGAGCCTGCTGGGTGGCAAAATTGGGAACCACAAAAGCGGGGGTGAGGTGGTGGTGGTTCTGCATTTGTTCCACCACCATCAGATTGTACGTCTGAAATCCCAGGCCGTCTTCCCCTAAAACCACGAACTTTTCTCCCTGAAGTTCAGAGATGTCCGCCACATCAGATTTTGCCAGAGGGTGGCTGCATGACACATAGAGGCGATACCCACAAGTGATCAGCGGCTCAATCACGGTGTCGGCGCTGACGTTGTTGATGAAATCGTAGGGGAGTGCCACTGCCAGGGCCAGCTTTCCCACGGTATATTTGTGTCGCAGATCGGTTGGGGTGTCCGGCCAGACCGTGATCTGCATGTTGGGAAATTCCTGAAACATGCCCTGAATCACCTGATAAAAAGGAACCGGATTCAATCCGGGCCACATACCCAGGGAGATGTAACCGGAGAGATTTTCCGCAATGCACCGGGCCCGGGAGACGGATCGGGAGTAGAGGGTCAGAAGGCGCAGGCTGCTGTCGTAAAAGGCTTTGCCTGCGTCCGTAACGGTAAAGCCACGCTTGCTGCGAATAAACAGCCGGAACCCCAGCTCGGCCTCCATAGAGGCGATCTGCTGGCTGATGGCCGCTTGGGTGATGTAATTTTCCTGGGCAGCTCTGGTAAAGCTGTTGTATTTGACGATGTCCACAAAACACTTGACCTTTTCCAAATTCATACTGTCATCACCTCGTTGTGTGGGCTGGAACCCAAATGAATTCAATTTAGTATATCACAAATATGAAATTAGCACAGCGGAATGTGCAAAAAAGCACAATAGATTTTCTTATGTGAATAATTATTTATTGTGATTTGACCAAAAAGGACTCCGGCCTTATCCTAAAACTAAAGAAATGCCGGATCTCATTCTTGTCAAAACGGAGCGGCAGCCCCATGTTCGCTTTTGCATGCGGGTCATATGACTTCTGGGCAGTATACCACAGAATGCGCAAAGTGCAACGTAAAGCAGAACAAGAAGTGAGAGAAATTTCTTGAACTGGCAAATCGGCACCCTTTGGGTGACTTTTTGAAAAATTTTGGAGGTGAACAGTATGGACGAAAAAAGAAAAGAACGAGACAGACGGTTGGAGATTTTTAACACTATCATGGAAGAGAGAAACTTAGACGGGCTGATTTTTACCTCTATTGATCAGCAGACGTGCCAGATGGCGGTAAAGTATGCCACCAATTATACTCTGGTGACCCGACGGGATTTTGCCTGCATGGCAAAAGGGAAGATGCCTATTTTGATGCTGCCCACTGTGGGGCATGTGTCCGCCGCTCTGGATGTGTGCTGGCTGCCGCCGGAAAACATTGTGGGGGACAACATGATGGAGCGGGTGAAGGACTTTGTGGCAGGGTTGGGCAAAGACCATCCCCGGATTGGCCTGTATGAACCCGAGCAGTTGCCCATTTCTGTTCACCGGGAGCTTATCGCCACCGGAGCGGAGTTTGAGGACATTACTCAGCGCCTGACAGAGCTGCGGGCCCCCAAGTCTGAGTACGAGATGGAGCGGATCAGAGAGGCCTCCCGCATTGCGGTGCGCTCCTTTGAGTGGGTGGTCAAGCACCTGCGCCCTGGCGTAACTGAGCGGGAGATCATCGGCGGAGTGGAAGGCTATCTGCGGGTGGAGGGTGCGGAGGAAACCCTGGTGCTCACCCGCACCCGCAAACCTCATACATTTATAGCCCGGGCGCTGGACATTCCCATTCAGGAGGACGGAGTATTTGTCTACTCCTGTGAGATGGCGGGGCCGGGCGGCTACTGGACCCAAGTGGTGCGGCCTGTCTTTATGCGGCGTGGATGTCAGCCGGAGGCCTATGAGGTGCTGCAGGTAATCAAAGAGGCTTTGGCGGCGGGCGAGGCGGCACTGAAGCCCGGGAACCGGATCTGCGACGTGGACGCGGCCATTGCGGAAGTGGTCAAAAAGCGGGGATGTCATGCGGGCGTCTGGTCGGGCCATGGAATGGGGGCAGACCTGGGTGACGGCATTGACATCGGAATGCCCAACAAGATGGAGCTGAAGCCCAATATGGTGTTGACCCTGCATCCCAGTGTGATGAATCAGAACCGGAGCGATGGCCTGCTCTATGGCAACACTTACGCGGTGACGGAGAGCGGATTCGTCAACCTCACCGATGGGTATGCTGATAGCTGCTATCTCGAGGATCTGCTGACTGAGATGGAAACGTCAGGAGGATGTGTTTGAATTGGCCTGCCCCGTTCTCCGGGGTGCTGACTTTGGCTGGAGAGCGGGGACAGACCTTAAAATTATGGAGGTGGAACTGATATGGACGCAAGAATCGCAGAAAGAGATCGTCGGCTGGGCCTGTTCAACCAAGTGATGGAGGAGTATGGACTGGACGCTTTGGTCTTTACTTCCACTGCCCAGCAGACATGCCAGATGGCGGTGAAGTATGCCACCAACTACCCCCTGACCACCCGCAGGGATTTTGCCTGTATGGTCAGAGGCGGGATGCCGGTCCTGCTTGTCCCCACGGTGGGACAGCAATTCCACGCCCGGCGGCTGAGCTGGCTGCCCGAAGAAAATATCAAGTGCGGCGACATTTTGCAGGGAGTGTTGGAATTTATCCGTACCCTGCCCCAACAGCGGCCCAAGATCGGATTGTACGAGACCAAAGATATTCCCATGTCCATCTACCGGGAGCTGACGGCGACTGGGGCGGAATTCACAGATATTACCCAGCGGCTGACGGAACTGCGGGCGCCCAAGTCGGAGTACGAGATGGACCTGATCCGCAGGGCTTCCCAAGTTGCTGTAGGCTCCCTGGAGTGGGTCATCCGCAACCTTCGCCCCGGAGCGACAGAGGCAGAACTGATAGGAGGGGCGGAAGGCTATCTGCGGGCTCATGGAGCTGAGGACAGCTTGGTGTTGATGCGGGCGGAGAAGCCCCACACCTTTATCACCCGGGCCCAGGAAAAACCTGTGGCTGCGGACGGAGTATTTGTCTACTCCTGTGAGGTGGCGGGGCCGGGCGGCTACTGGACCCAGCTGGTGCGGCCCATCTTTATGCAGCGTGGATGCCAGCCGGAGGCCTATGAAGTGCTGCAGGTAATCAAAGAGGCCCTGGCGGCAGCCGAGACGGTTCTGAAGCCCGGATACCGGATCTGTGACGTGGACGAGGCCATCGCGGAAGTGGTCAAAAAACGGGGATGCCATGCGGGCGTCTGGTCGGGCCATGGAATGGGGGCAGACCTGGGCGACGGAATTGACATCGGGATGCCCAACAAGATGGAGCTGAAGCCCAATATGGTGCTGACCCTGCATCCCAGTGTGGTGGGGCAGAATGACGGCTTGCTTTACGGCAACACCTACGTGGTGACAGAGAACGGCTTTGTCAACCTCACGGATGCCTATACGGAAAGCTGTTATCTGGATGATTTGAAGAAAGAACTTGGCTGACTGAATAGAAAGAAAGGAGAGGAAATGGTATGGCGACAGGGATCAAAAAGCAAGGATACGGACCTTATATCATCAAGCTGCTGATTGGCCTGTTTCTCATTTTTGTATTTGGCTGGATCTGTCCCACCTGGGGAGATATCTCTCGGGCTGGCATTCAAACAATCTGGATCTTCTTCGGACTGATCTTCCTGTTGTCCAATTCGCAATTTGGGTTGATTCTGCCGGCGCTGCTGGGCTTTATCGCGGTGCTGCTCACAGGGGTTTATACCCCGGAAGGGCTGATTGCCGCCACCTTTGGAAACTCGACGGTGGTTCAGATCATCTTTGCGTACGTGCTCTGCCAGACGATCATTGCCACTGGAGCCGGAGAACTCATTTCCAAGTGGCTGATTACGCGGAAGGTGCTGTATGGGAAGCCGTATCTGTTCTGCTTTGTGTTCTTCCTGGCTTCCTGGATTATGGGCGCCTTTGCCCACATCGGCGGCATCGTGTTTGTCCTGGCTCTGCTGGACTCCCTGATCGATCAGCTGGGTGAAGAAAAAGAGGGGGGCTTTAACCGCTGGATGTCCCTGGGCGCGTTTGTCTCGGCGGCCATCGGAATGGCATTGATCCCCTTCCAGGGACTTCCTCTGGTGATTTTCGGCGCCATTCTCACGGCGATGGCCCAGAGCGGCATTGTTCTGAACTATGCGGTGTATATGCTCTCTATTGTCGCTTTCTCCCTGGCTTTCACCGCGCTGTTCGCGGTGGTGATGAAGCTGGCTCGGGTAAACGTCACCAAGCTGCGCACCTTTGACATCAGCAGCATTGTGGGAAGCGAGGGTTCGGGACTGCGGATGAACCGCAAACAGGTGATAGCCTGTGTCATCTTCCTCTTTGCCATTGCCTATTCCGTTGTCACCGCTTTTGTCAGCACGGAGAGCGGTTTGGGACAGGCCCTGGCCACCTTTGATCAGTGTACCTGGTTTATCCTGGCCCTGGCCATCTTCTTCATCTTCCGGGAAGAGGGGAAGCCGCTGCTCAATGAGGAGCGTACCTTCCGTGACAGTATTTCCTGGGGCATCGTGCTGGCGGTGTGCATTTTCAACGTGGTGGGCGGTATGCTGGCCAATCCGGAACTTGGAGTGCGTGGATGGCTAAACGCTGTTTTGGAGCCCGTGTTCTCCGGGCTGCCCTTCCCGGTGTTTATGCTGTTGATCTGCTTCTTCTCCACCATCTGCACCAACCTGTTTGCCAACGCGGCTGTGGGCCTGATTGTGGGAACCCTGACCATGCCCTTTGCCATTGTGTACAGCCAGACCATCGGCATCAATCTCACAGTCTACGGCGCGGCAGTGACCATGTCCGCCATGTTCTCCTTTATGACCATGGCGGCTGCCGGCTATGTTCCCCTGTTTTTGACCAGACCCTGCATCCAGAAACACCAGAAGTTCCTTTGGGGTGTGGGCGGCGGAACCTGCTTGGGCGGAATTCTGCTTATGACCGTGGTCTTTACCCTGCTGGCCTATCTCCTGTGATTGGATGCTGTCTGTGCAGCGCTGCGAGGCAAAATCAAAACGCCATGGGATCCAACACAAAGCAAACCTGTATCAAGCGGACTGGGCAGCCCATTCGGGCTGCCCAGTTTGAAACAGCGCGCCTGGGACTCCCAGGCGCGCTGTTTTGTGTTGCCTATTCAGCAACGACTGGGCGCAGGGCCGGGGAAAGCCCGGAAACGGGCCGGTCAGAACAGTGGGCGGAGCGTGGTACGATATGGGCGGGCCTCCGCCCTGGCCTCAGGATGCGGAGGGGGTACAGTCCCGTCGCCGTGCGGGTTTGACGGTGTTTTGACGTGAATTCTTAGGCGGCTTTCCCCTTGCAATGGGCCGGGAGCTGTGGTATAATCATTCACGATTTTTTGACACCCAAGCGCATACATCAGAACGAAGGGAACGATTTTTCCATGTCAGGACATTCCAAGTGGCATAATATCCAGAAGACCAAGGGCGCGGCGGACGCCAAGCGCTCCCAGGTCTTTACCAAGATCGCCCGGGAGCTCATTGTGGCCGTTAAGACCGGCGGCAGCGGCGACCCCAACAACAACGCCCGTCTGGCCACCGTGGTGGCCAAGGCCCGGGCGGCCAACATGCCCAACGACAACATCAAGCGCACCATTGAGAAGGCCCTGGGCTCCGGCAACTCCAACGACTACGAGGCCATCACCTACGAGGGGTACGGCCCCTCCGGCGTGGCCGTCATTGTGGAGACCCTCACCGACAACCGCAACCGCACCGCCTCCGACGTGCGCCACTACTTTGACAAGTTCGGCGGCAACCTGGGTGCCACCGGCTGCGTGTCCTGGTCCTTCGACCAGAAGGGCGTGCTGGTCATCGAGCGGGAGGATCTGGACGAGGACGTGACCATGATGGACGCCCTGGACTGCGGCGCCTCCGACTTCGAGGCGGAGGAGGAGTGCTTCACCGTCTACACCACCCCCGACGACTTTGCCGCCGTCCTGTCCGCCATGGAGGAGAAGGGCTATACCTTCCTGTCCGCCAAGGTGGAGATGGTCCCCCAGAACTATGTCACCCTCTCCGACCCCAAGGATGTCACCAACATGGAGAAGCTCATCGACATCCTGGAGGAGAACGACGACGTGCAGAACGTCTGGCACAACTGGGAGCAGGAGTAAGGCTTCCAATCCGAACAAAAACAGGGCCCGCCGGCATACCTGCCGGCGGGCCCTGCTGCGTCTATGGGACGGTTTTCTCAGTCGAAGAGGTTCTTGGCCCGGCTGTAGTTGAATACGGGGCCCTCCAGACACACATAGGTCTCGTTGATCTTGCAGTGGCCGCACTTGCCCACGGCGCAGGACATTTTCCGCTCGAAGGACACCCAGATCTTGTCCTCCACCGCGCCGTTTTTCAGGCACTCCAGGGCGGCAAAGTGCATCATCACCGGTGGGCCCACGATGGCCACGTTATAGTCCGCAAAGTCCCGGAAGGGCACCTTGGGGATGTGGGCGGTGACCATGCCGGTCTCAAAGCCGGGGGCGGAGGAGTTGTCCAGGGTGGTGATGGTGTGGAACTTCTCCTGGCGCTTGAACTTCTCCAGCTCCTCGGTGAACAGCACGCAGTTGATGTCCTTGAAGCCGGCGATGAGATAGAGGGAGTTGATCTCCTCCGGGTGGTCACAGAAGTGGTTGAGCATGGTCTTGACCGGCGCCATGCCGGTGCCGCCGCAGATGACCACCAGGTCCTTGCCCTTGAAGTCGTCCACGGGGAAGGGCTTGCCGTAGGGGCCCCGCATGAAGAGCATATCTCCGGGCTGCAGGCCGAAGATGCCCTGGGTCAGCCGGCCCACCTTGCGGATGGTGAACTCCACATAGCCCTCCCCCTTGCCGCTGACGGAGATGGGGGCCTCGCCCACCTTGGGGATGGACAGCTGGAAGAACTGGCCATGCTGGGTGGGCCCATCATATTCCACCCGGAAGGTGTACTCCGCCTGGGTCTCCTTCAGCACGCTCAGGATCCTGTGGGGGGTGGGAAGCATGATGTTGGTCATCTCAGTTGCCCTCCTTTTCTGCCGCGGCCAGGGCGTCGGTCAGGCCGTTGACGGTGTCCAGATAGTCGATGCCCTCGGGGCAGCGGTCGATGCACCGGCCGCAGCCCACGCACATGTGCTCGCTGCCGCCAAAGCGCAGGTTGTAATCGTACACCTTGTGGAGCACCTTGAAGCGCATGTTGGCACCTTGGGTCTTCCGGGCCAGGGCGCCGCCGGCGGTCTGGGTGAAGTCCCGGAGCATGCAGGACGACCACACCCGGCGGCGTTCCCCGTCCCGGCTGGTCTCGTCGTAGATGATGTCTACCGTGTCGAAGCAGGAGCAGGTGGGACACACCGTGTTGCAGCCGCCGCAGGCGATGCACTTCTCGTCAAACTGGTTCCAGTACTCCAGCTTGCAGATCTCGCCCAGCTGCTGCCGGTCGCGGATCTTGGGCAGGCGGGCGTTGCGCCGGTTCTGGGTGACGAACTCGGGCATGAACTCAATGGGCACCTCGTCCTCGAAGTAGGGCAGGAAGTCCTCGTCCCGGATCTCCGCCAGGGCGCAGATGTCGTCAATGCGGATGGCCACGCTGTAGTCGTCGCACACATTGGTGCCCACGGAGACGCAGAAGCAGTTGTCAAAGCTCTCCCGGCACTCCAGCATGAAGATGTGCAGCTTCTCCCGCATCCGGCTGTAATAGAGATCGCTCTGGCCGTTGTGCAGGAAGATGTTGTCCAGCCGGCGGATGGCGTTGATGTCGCAGGGCCGGGCGATGAGGATGATGTCCCGCTCGTCCTCCAGCTCCTTCTGGGAGGCGGACTCCCCGGTGAAGTAGAACATGGTCTGGGAGATGGGGTAGAAGACCTCCTTGGCGGAGAAGTGGGACTTCTCTTTGTAGACGATGTCGCTGAGCCTGTCGATCTCCCCGTATCGGATGAGGTCGGTGCCCTTGGGGCCCCGCTTTGGGATGCGCTTGGGGGCGAAGACGCGGTAGCGCTCCTTCAGCTGGGCGAGGATCTTGTCCATGCGCTCGGCCCGGACCGAGTAGCTGGGGGCCTGGCGCAGGGTGCCGTCGGTGAGGGCGGCCAACAGCTGCTCCTCCATCTGGAGGAAGCCCAGGGTGATGCGGCCCACGGCCTTGTAGAAGTCCACCCGGGCGTACCGGTCGATGTCGGCCACCAGCTGGGGCACCCAGTTGAGCAGGTGGTTTTCCAGGAAGTATTTCTCGTCCTGGGGGGCCCGCTGGTGGACCAGCAGGGACATGTACTCCAGCTCCAGGGCCAGGTGATCCTCCATCAGGTCGGAGTGGTCGGTCTCCCGGGCCAGGTTCTTTTCCCGGTAGATGCGTACCACGTCCTCCCAGGCCTCCTGCATAAACAGCTTCTTGGGGCTGGTGTAGACGGACTCGCAGGGGATGGCGGCGGCGCCGTCCGCCGAGCCGGCGGCCAGAAAGACGGTGGCGTAGTCCACCGCCAGGTCGTCCAGCGCCTCGGGGCCGCAGGAGTCCAGATAGCCCCGGAGCATGGCGTAGCCCTCGGCCAGGGTCTCGTTTTCCGCCTGGGGGAAGCGCAGCTCCTTCAAAGCGTCCAGCAGGGGCTGGTCCACCTCCACCCGGTACAGGCGGGAGAGCAGCCGGTACAGGTCAGCCCGGGGCTGCAGCTCGGATTTGGTGATCATCATGCCTTGCGGCCTCCTTTCTTCCAGACGCTGTGCTCGACGCAGTCCTGGGGCAGCACGTCCACCCAGTCGGCGCTGCGCAGGATGTAGCGGACGGTGGGACCGTTGCCCTCGTCCCGCAGGGTGTGGATGTACTTGGGGTCGGTCTCGGCCAGCAGCTTGGACACCGCGCTGTCGGGATCGTTGATGTCCCCGTAGTGCAGGGCGGAGCCGGAGCAGTTGCGCACGCAGGCGGGAATGTCTCCCACCGCCCGCAGCTGCTCGCACAGGGTGCACTTGTCCGCCACCCGCAGCTCCTTGTTCATATGGATGCAGTCGTAGGGGCACTTGCGGGCGCAGCTGCCGCAGCCGATGCAGCTGGCGCGGTCGATGCGGATGACCCCGTCGTCCTCGTCCTTGTAGCAGGCGCCGGTGGGGCACACCTGGACGCAGGTGGGGTTCTCGCACTGCTGGCACATGGTGGTGAGGAAATACATCTGCAGGTCAGGGTAGACCCCGTTGGGGCCCACGGTGCACACCTTGTTGCGCCCCGGGCCCAGGGCCACGGTGTTCTCTAACTTGCAGGCCACCTGGCAGCCCTTGCAGCCGATGCACCGGTCGATGTCCACGACAAAGGTAAACTGTTTCATCACACGCGCACCTCCTTGGTGGGTTCGGCGGGAACGGGCAGCCAGGGCCGGAAGTCCTCCGGGTTGAGCCAGACGCCCTCAGGGGCGCCCTCCGCCTTGTAGACCTTCACCTGGAAGGCCCGCAGGGTATAGGTGCCCACCACGTCGTTGAAGGGGGCGGTGGACTTGGTGAGCATGTTCACGTTCATCTCCCGCCAGCCGTGGGTGGGGGTGTTCAGGGTCTCGGGGTTCCAGAAGCGCTCCATATACACCGTGCCGGGATTGATGCCCTGGGTGACCTTGGCCACGCCCTGGGTACGGCCCCGGCGGGACTCCACCCACACCCAGTCGCCGTCCTCGATGCCGTATTTCTCCGCGGCGTCGGGGTGGATCCACAGCTCGGGAGCGGGGTACATCTCCCGCAGCCAGGGGATGTTGCGCAGGGTGTTGTGGTGATAGTAGGGAACCCGGCCGCCGGTGAACACCAGGGGGTACTCGCTGTCGGTGAGGGGACTCTCCGAGGGCTCCAGATAATAGGGCAGGGGATCGTAGTCCTCGTCGGCGGGCTCCAGGTCGATGGGGCTGAAGGGCCGGCCGGTGCGCCCCAGGGTGATCATGCTCTCCAGATACAGCTCACACTTCTTGGAGGGGGTGGGGAAGCCGGTGGGCTTGCCACCGTTGTGGGGATCGGCCTGCTGATAGACGTAGTAGCTGCGCCACTGGTCCAGGGGCAGGTACTCGATGGGCGCCTTGGCGGCGAACTCCTTCCAGCTCATGCCCAGGCGGTTGACCCAGTGGCTGAGGAACTCGTCCATGCTGTCCCAGTAGGCCAGGTCGTGGCCCATGTACTCCGGGTCAAAGGCCTTGGCGCAGGCCTCGTGGCCCAGCTCGCCGCAGCGCTTGGCCAGCTTGGACCAGAACAGGGTCTCGTCCATGGTCTCCCACAGGTGGGTGGTGGCCTGACGGGCCACCAGGGTGTTGCAGGTCTCCACCAGCATGTCGGTCTCCAGCCACTCCTCCGAGGGAATCAGGATGTCGGCATAGGCGGAGAAGGAGGTGGGGTACATGTACACGTGGACGATGAAATCCAGCTTGTGGATGGCCTGCTCCCAGCGCTGGCTGTCGGCGGTGGCCCCCAGCTTGTTGCCGGAGCGGTCAATCCACACCCGGGGCTGATAGGGCTTGCCGGTGAGCACCGCCTCCAAGATGCTGGAGGGGTGGCCCGCCCACCAGATGCCCAGGCCCTTGTGGGCCCGGCCGCCCAGCCGCTTTTTCAGCTGCTCGGGGGGCAGGCGGTCCGCCGCCACGGGGACGGGGTAGTTGGGCATATCGAAGCAGCCGCTGGTGCGGAAGCGCTGGAGCAGGGCGCCGGGCCGCTCCACATTGCCCATGAGGATGTCCAGGGTGGCCGCCCCCATGGCGGCCTGGACGGAGTTGGGGGTCTGGTCGGTGGCCACGCCGATGGCCAGGCCGCTGGGCACGTTGTCGGTGAAGACGTGGATGGCTTCCTCAATCTTGGCCGGGTCCAGCCAGCAGATCTCGGCGCCCTTCTCCAGGGTGAACGCCTCGCACCGCTCCCACAGCAGCTGATAGCCGGTCTTGCACCGCCGGCCGTCCACCAGGAACTCGCCCTCCAGCGCCACGTCCAGCTCGTCGTTCCAGGGGTACTCCAGGGGCTGGGCCCGGTTGGTTTTCTTATCCCATACCATGTAGGTGTCCGGCTGGTTGGGGTCGTCGCTCTTCTTGGGCCGCAGGAGCATCTTGGTCTCCACGTCCACCAGATAGGGCAGGTTGGTCCACTTGGTGACAAAGTCCGCGCTGTACAGCTTGTGCTCCAGAATGTAGCGGATCCAGGTCAGCTGCAGGGCCACGTCGGTGCCCGGGCGGATGGGCAGCCACACGGTGGCCTTGGCGGCGTCGGGGGTGAAGCGGGGGTCCACCACCACGGTCTTGACCCCCTTGGCCCGTAGGTCCGCCACCATGCCGCCGCCGGAGGCGGGGCAGGAGTAGGAGGGGTCGGTGCCCCACAGCACCAGGGCCTGGATGGGGGTGTCATCGGTGAAGTACAGCTCCAGGGCGTTGGAGTCGGCGATGCTGGGGTCCACGCCGCCGTACATCATGGTGTAGGCCAGCACCCGGGGCAGATAGCACTGGGCGCAGCCCGGCTCGAACCAGTTGGGGGTGCCGAAGATGTTGCAGAAGCGGGCGATGCTCCAGATCTCCGGGTTGCCGCCGCCGCCGGTGGAGCAGAATACCGTTTCAGCGCCGTACTTCTCCCGGGTCTCCATGAGCTTTTTGGCGATGGTGTCCAGCGCCTCGTCCCAGGAGATTCGCTTCCACTTGCCGCTGCCCCGCTCGCCCACCCGCTGCATGGGATACTTGTTGCGGTTGGGGTGGTACAGGGCCTGAATGCCGGACAGGCCCTTGGCGCACATGCGGCCCTTGCTCATGGGATCCTCCGGGTTGCCCCGCAGGCTCACCACCCGGCCGTTTTTCACCGTGGCCAGCACGCCGCAGTTGGCGATGCAGGCCCGGCAGGCGGTCTTGATGACCCGGACGCCGTCCTCCGGCTCCTGGCCGCTCTTGCAGGGACCCAGGGTGCGCACGCCATCCAGGGCGGAACCGATGTCCGGGATGCGGATGGCGCTGATGTAGTCCTTGACGGGAAATCTCTCTTCCATATTGGCCTCCTTCATTTCTTTTGGTGGACAATCTGTCTGCGCGGCCGCGCAGTGGGGTCAGGCGGGGGTGTCCGCACCGGTTTTCTCCCCCTCGGGAGGGAGCGACTCCTCCTGTTCCGTGTCGGTGCGGATGAGGTCGATGTGCCGGCACATGATGTCCTGGGCCAGCAGCTCGTCCCCGGCGGCGATGGCGTCCACCAGCTGCCGGTGGAACTCCACAGAGTCGTAGTACTTCTCGGGGTGCCGGCCATAGGTGCGCTCGTACAGCCCCATGTCGGTGCCGGCGGTGTGGACGATGTTGACGAACTGGATGTAGAACTGGTTGTGGGACGCCGCGGCGCACTGCAGGTGAAACAGGTCGTCCAGCTGGAGCATGTCCCCCAGCCGCTTTTCCCCCCGGATGTAGGCGGGCACCGCCTGTTCCATGACGTCCACCGCCTCATAGAGGGCCTGCACATCCTCCGGTTTGGCGTTGCG
Organism: uncultured Oscillospiraceae bacterium; assembly: GCA_944385465.1. Classification (GTDB taxonomy): domain Bacteria; phylum Bacillota; class Clostridia; order Oscillospirales; family Oscillospiraceae; genus Enterenecus. The sequence continues at coordinate 30,817 of CALWXH010000008.1, forward strand.
GGCGGCCAGCCTGGCGGAGGCGCCCTCCACCAGGGAGCGGGCCTCAAACAGGTCGTCGGCCAGGGCGTGGTCCAGCATGGTATACGTGTGCAGGATCCGGCCCAGCACGTCGGGGGAGAAGGAGGCAATGAAGTTGCCGTCTCCCTGGCGTTTTTCCACAATGCCGATGGCGGACAGGGCGCTGATGGCCTCCCGCAGGGGTACCCGGGAGATGCCGAGATATTCCGCGAACTCCCGCTCTCCCGGAAGCCGGTCTCCCGGTTTCAGTTCGCCCTGGTGGATGCGGTCCAGAATGTGGTCGATCACCTGCTGGCTCACGCTGGTTTTCTGAATGATTTTTCCCATGGTCGCCTCCTTTTCAACCTTGCTGCGCTAATGGTAATACCACTCTACCATGAGAGGGCGGTTCTGTCAAGGACAACCCGGAAAAATCCAACCGGTTTTCCAGAGAAAATGGTCGGGGGAAAGAAAAAAGCTGCCTGCCGGGGCAGCCGGCAGGCAGCTTACGCTGAAAAATGTTTTACAGGCCCTCGCACCGCTGGTTGATGAGCGCCTCCTGGGCCCGCATGGCCTCCAGCGTGCGCTCCAGCAGGGTGTCCAGCTCCCAGCCCAGCAGGTCCGCCCCCTGCTGGATGGCCTCCCGGGAGCAGCCGGCGGCAAATTTCTTGTCCTTGAATTTCTTCTTCAGGGACTTCAGCTCCATGTCCTGCACGCTCTTGGAGGGGCGCATGAGGGCGGCGGCCCAGATCAGGCCGGTGAGCTCGTCGGCGGCAAAGAGCACCTTTTCCATCTCGTGCTCCGGCTTCACCTCACAGCAGATGCCCCAGCCGTGGCAGACCACGGCGTGGATGAGCCGGGGGTCCAGCCCCTCCGCCTCCATGAGCTGGCCGGCCTTGCGGCAGTGCTCGTCCGGCCACTGCTCGAAGTCCAGGTCGTGGAGCAGGCCCACCATGCCCCAGAAATCCGCCTCGTCTGCGTAGCCCAGCTGTCCGGCGTACCACTCCATCACCGCCTCCACCGTCACGGCGTGGCGCAGGTGGAAGGGCTCCTGGTTATACCGCCTGAGCAGGGCCCCGGCCTGTTCCCGTGTCAATTCCATCATGGGACATCTCCTTTGTCTGTTTGCCCCATTATAATCCCGGACGGGGGAGAGGACAAGGGGAACTTTCCCCCTCAGATGTGCTGCAGGAAAAAGCACAGAAAGTCCGCCACCCAGCCCGGCGCGCCGGCGCAGGCCTCCCGGAGGGCGGCGACGGCCGCCTCCAGCTGGTTGGGGTCCAGCCCGTGCTCTGTGACCAGAAAGGTCCTGGCCCCCTCTGCCGCCGCGCCGATGGCCAGCGGGGCGGAGGCTAACCCGCCCATGGCCACCCTGGAGCCGGCGGCCACGCCACCCATGGCATAGACCCCCTTAGCCACGCCGCCCACGCTCAGCCACCCCAGGACGACGCCGCCCCAGGCCAGCAGGCCCGCCGCCACCGCGCCGATGGCGATGGCGCCCAAGGCCACGCCTCCCAGGGCCAGCAGCAGCCCCAGGGCCACCCCGCCCAGACTGAACAGCCCGGCGGACACGCCGCCAAAGGCAAATACGCCCGTGGCCACGTTGCCCACGGCGAGGATGCCCCGGGCCCAGCGCAGGCCGTATCCGCAGTTGATGTGCACCAGGGGCAGGCCGAAGAGGGTGCGCTTGCTCTTGTACTCAAAACAGGGGCGGTAATAGTGGTGGATGACGGTGGTGGAGGGCGGGGGAGGGACGCGCTCCGGCTCCTTGCCGGTGATGAGATAGTCCAGGCTCACCTGGAAATACCCGGCCAGGGCGGCCAGGTTGTCCAAGTCGGGCTTGGACGTGCCCGCCTCCCACTTCTGCACCGCCTGGCGGGACACCCCCACCAGGTCGGCCAGCCCCTCCTGGGAGAGGCCGGCCTTCCGCCGCAGCTCATACAGCCGCTGTTGAAGTTCCATGGGAAAAGACCTCCTGCTGTGGTGTTTGTCAGACCAGGAGAAGGATAGCATAAAAGGGCTGACCTGTCCAGCAACAACAGGATACAATGTGACAACTGCCGGTAGCAGGGCGGGAAAAACGGGGAGCTGGCTGCGGTTTCGGCCAACTCCCCGTTTCCCGGAGGGGGGAATCCATTCCTGTTTGCGAGGGCTCCGCAGGAATTTTGGAATATTACCGTTTTCTCGGCCTTCTGCGGTAGAGCTTGGCAAAGGCCAGGGCGGCGAGGAGCACCCCGAAGCATATCCCGTACAGGATGAGATTGCCGGAAGAGGAGGCGCTGGTGCTGCCGCCGCCGAAGCTGAAGTCCGGCATGTCGCCCATCCCGCCGCCCCCGCCGAAGTTGCCGGGGAAGGAGCCGCCGGAGGGGGATTCCTCGGCGGGGGCCTGGGACTCCGGCGCGGTGCTTTCCTGGGTGGCGCCGTCCGACGGCGCGGGGTCCGGGTCTGTCTCGGTGTCATCGGGAGATTGGCTGCCGGATTGGGAGGGATCGAAGCCTTCGGGCAGTTCCCCATCGCCGAACTGGGAGGGGGCGAAGCCCTCGGGCAGTTCCCCGCCGCCGAACTGAGAGGGATCGAAGCCGCTGCCGTCCTGCCCGGAGGAGGCCAGCAGCTGTACGGACGCGCCATCGGCCGCCCCCTGGGTGGAGACTGCGGACGGACTGCCGGTGCCCACGGCGTCCGAGCCGCCTTCTTCGCTGTCGGAGCCGAAGTCCCACAGGCTGTCCCCCATGCTCATGCTGCCCATGACGCTCAGGTCAAGGTGGGAGGCGTCGATGAGGGCGTCGGAATCCCGCTGTTCGCTCTCCACGGAGGGGATGGTGCCGTCGAGCTGGCCGCGGATGGACTCGCCCCGGAGCTGTACCATCTCGTACAGGGTCTCCACGGCGGTGAGGTACTCCTCATAGGTGTAAAAGGCGTTGGGGTCGCTCTCCACCAGCGCGTCGATCTGGCTGCGGGTGCGGGTATAGAACTCGTCAAAGCCGCCGCCGAAGATATACTCCTCCACCAGCCGGTCCAGATATTCATAATAGGCCCGGTGGTACTCCTCCTGTTCCATCAGGGTGTCGAAAAACTCCGTGCCGGAAAAGGCCTGGTCGATGGCGTCGTTGACCACGCTGGTGGCGGTGTCCACGCCGCTGGCCATGCTGCCCATACCGCCCATGCCCCCCAGGGCCAGGTTGTAGTCCCAGGGGATGATGTTCAGCTGGCCGTCGGACTCGTACAGATAGTAGTTGTGGGCCATCATGCCGGTGAGGCTGTCGTCGTTGACGGAGAACACGTGGACCGCCATATACCCCAGAAGATTGTCGATGTCCATGGACTCCTCCAGGTCGGTGCCCTCTGAGATGTTCTTCAGGGCGGCCACCACCCGCTTGTGGTCGCTTTTGGTGGTGTCGGTCACCTCGCCCTCCCAGATGGTGGAGTAGCTGTCTAGGTCGTCGTCGATATAGTTCAGATCCGCGCCGCCGCCCCCCATGGAGAAGATGCCGCCGCCCCCGCCGCCGGAGAAGCCGAAGCCAAAGTCAAAGTCCTCCAGGTCAAAATCCTCCAGATTTGGCGGCGTGCCCTGGCCGCCCTGGGCGTTGTCCTCCTCCTGGGCGGAAAGGGAGAGGGCGGAGGCGTCAAACAGACGCTCAAACTGGGAAAAGTCAAACGCACCGCTGTCTCCCTGGCTGGGGAGGGTCATGTCCCCCAGATCTCCGCCGATGTTCATGCTGTCCGGCTTGTAGAGCGCGCCGTTTTCCGTCCCGTAGTTGCGCAGCAAAAAGCTGTCCTCCACGGCCTCCAGGGCCAGGTAGACCCCCCAGTACGCGCCGTTGACGTAGATCTTGGCGTAGTTGTACAGGGAGGCGTCCACCCCGAAATACTGATACATATCGTAGATCAGCGCCTCTTTCATATTGGTGGCGTCGGCGTAGTTGTTGTTCAGCACCAGTTTATCCAGGCCGTAGCAGGTCTGCCCATCCACATACTGGTCGAACTCCAGCTTGAAGCTGTAGCGGTCGGTGGTGGGGGCGCTGGCGATGGAGGTGAGGCTGGTGTTCCCTTTGGGGCGGATGCCCACCCGGTAGAAGGTCTCACCGTTAATCTCCACGTCGCACTGGTAGTACTCCTCCGCAGTGGCGTTGGCCAGCATGTCTTCCCAGTCGGCCTCGTCCATGATGATGTTGACGCTCATGGGCTCGTCGGTGTCGAACAGCTTGGACTCGTATTCCATCGTGATGCCTGTGCCGCCCAGGGCCTGGGTGAGTGTTCCGGCCAGCAGCATGGCCGCCAGGCACAGACAGACGGCGGCCGCCATGATCACAGCCACGATTTTGGTGATGTGCTTGTTCGCGATCATGCCGCTTCCCTCCGTTACGACATATATTCGCCGTTGTAGCTCACCAGGGTGGCGTTGTTCACGCCGGAGACGGACTGGATCTGGTTGACAAAGGCCGTGGCGGCGTTTTTGGTGCGCAGCTCCGCGGTCAGCTCGATCCCCGTGCTGTTGACCGTTTTGGACTTGACCACAAAGTGCTCCACGCTCTGCTCCAGGATGCCCAGGGCGTTGCCCTCGGCCTCCTCGTTGTCCAGGGTCAGCACCAGGATATAGGGATTGCTGTGGATCTTGCGGTTGGCGAACAGCAGCAGGATCAGCCCGATGATGACCGAGCCGATGATGGCCAGGGGGATCATCCCCGCGCCGATGACGATGCCCACGGCCAGGGACCAGAACAGAAAGACGATCTCCACCGGCTCCTTGATGGCGGTGCGGAAGCGGACGATGGACAGGGCGCCCACCATGCCCAGGGAGAGGACCACGTTGGAGGTCACCGCCATGATGACCAGGGTGGTCACCAGGGCCAGGCCCACCAGGGTGAGGGCAAAGCCGGTGGAGTACATCACGCCGGTGAGGGTCTTTTTGTAGATCACAAAGATGAACAGGCCGATCACCAGGGCCACCGCCAGGCCCAGAATGGTGTCGATGATGGAGAACTCGGAGACGCTCTCCAGAAAGCTGGATTTGAAAATGTCGTTGAAAGTCATGGTTTGTTCCTCCTGAATGTGGATTACCCGAACCGGCGACAGGCGCCGTATTTGGAGTAGGCCTGCTGGCGGATCTCCTCCGTCTGCAGCAGGGATTGGATGACCTCCGGCAGGAAGGCGTCGAATTTAACCTCCAGAATCACGCTGCCGGGGGTGTCGGCCACCCCGATGTCCGCCACGGTGTTCTCCAGGAACTCCCGGTGGAACAGCGTGCTGCGGATGTGGGAGTCGAAGGTGACCCGGACATTGCCCGCGGCGTACACATAGGGTTCGCGGACGTAGGAGACCAGCACCCTGGGGCGCAGCTGCTGGGTGTTCCGCTTGCAGTAGAACTCCCGCACCAGGCCGGAGGGGTGTCCCATCATCCAGCCGGTATCCCCGTTGAGCAGGGCCCTGCACTCCCCCTCGGACAGCCTGGCGTCCAGCTTCAGGCAGAGGTTGTTGTATTTCAGCTTCTTCTCCAGCACCAGAAAGGACAGATCGTCGTTATAATAGCGGATGCGGAATTTTTCCCGCCTCTGGACCCCGTTGATTTTTTCCCGCAGCGCCTTGTCGTCCGCGTTGTCAAAATAAATGCTGCGGATCACATACCGGCCGTCCGGCCTGACGTGTTCATCCGGCCTCATCACCGGGCGAAGCCGCTGGCGGATGGCGAGATAGTCCGCATAGGAGATCTGGTATTTCAGTTCGTGCCGGTACAGTTCCTGTCCTGGCATCTGTCGCGCTCCTTTCTTAAAATTTACCCGTACTTTACAATACCGGCCTAAAGTCAGCCTAAAGCAAAAGCGCGCGCTGACGGGAAGAAAACGTACGGATTTTAAGCGCCCGTTAAGGATACGCTGGTATGATGGAGCGCATGAGGAGGTGTGTGCCATGCGGATTCTGGTGGCGGAAGACGATCAGAGGTTGCTCAAATCCCTGCTTTACATTCTCAAGGCGAACCACTTTTTGGCCGACGGCGTCTCCAACGGTATCGACGCCCTGGAATATGCCGGCACCGGAGAGTATGACGGGCTGGTGCTGGACATCATGATGCCCGGCCTGGACGGCATCCGGGTGCTGAAAAGCCTGCGGGAGCGGGGGATCACCACCCCGGCCCTGTTTCTCACGGCCCGCACGGAGATCTCCCAGCGGGTGGAGGGGCTGGACGCCGGGGCGGACGACTACCTGCCCAAGCCCTTCTCCACGCCGGAGCTGCTGGCGCGGCTGCGGGCCATGCTGCGCCGGAAGGACCACTACACGCCGGACCTGCTCACCTTCCACGGGGTGGTGCTGAACCGCTCCACCTATGAGGTGAGCTGCGGAGAACGCACGCAGAAGCTGGGCGGCAAGGAGTTCCAGGTGCTGGATATGATGATGCGCAACCCCCATATCATTTTGTCCACAGAGCGCTTTATGACCCATATCTGGGGCTGGGACACCGATGTGGACACCAGCGTGATCTGGGTGCACATCTCCAATCTCCGCAAGAAGCTCAACGCCATACAGGCCCCGGTCAGAATCCGCTTTGTCCGGGGCGTGGGATATGTTCTGGAGGAAGGGCAATGATTGACAGACTGCGCAACAGGCTGATCTGCATCTGCGTGGGCTCCACCGCCGGGGTGCTCCTTTTGATTTTTGCCCTGATCTGTTTTCTCAGCATCCAGCAGCTGAATTCCGCCATGGATCTGATCACGGACCGGATTTCTGAAAACGGGGGCACCTTTCCCGACCTCAGTGAGGATCCCCCCAAGCCGCCCCCGGGGGGCGGGCCCACGGATTTTCTCACCGAGGAGACCCGGTTCAGCACCCGGTTTTTCACGGTGGACTTTGACGGGGAGGGGGAAATCGCCTCGGTCAATATGGACGCCGTCTCCGCTGTTACCTCGGACCAGGCCCGCCAATACGCCCTTGCGGTTGTGGAGAGGGGAAGGGACCGCGGCTGGCTGGAGGGATACCGGTACAAGCTGTACCAAACGGATACGGGGCGCAGCGTGGTGTTTGTGGATGGGAACATGAACCGCTCCGTCTCCCGGATGACGCTGGTGTCCGCGGGGATCGTGCTGACGGGCAGCCTGCTGGTCATTGTCATCTTGATTGTGATGCTGTCCAAAAGGGCGGTCAAACCCATTGCGGAGAGCTATGAAAAGCAGAAGCAGTTCATCACCGACGCCAACCATGAGTTGAAAACGCCGTTGACACTCATCCTGACCAACCTGGACATTGTGGAGTCGGAGGTGGGCAGAAACGAGTGGCTGGAGGACATCCGGGCCGAGGGGGAGCGGATGAGCGCCCTGGTGAAGCAGCTGGTGGCGCTGACAAAAATGGATGAGGAGGAGAACCGGGTCTCGCCGGAGCTGTTTTCCATCAGCGGGACCCTATCGGATACGGCCTCGGAGTTCCAGGCGCTGGCGGAGCGCAGAGGGCTGACGATGACCTGTGGGATACAGCCGGGCGTGGTCTATGAGGGGGACGAGGCCGCCATCCGGCGGCTGATGTCCATCCTGCTGGACAATGCCGTGAAATACTGCGACCCGGGCGGGGAGATTGGGGTGACGCTCTGGAAAAAACGAAAGCTCGTCATTGCGGTGGACAACACGTGCGCCCAGGTGGACGAGCTGGCTCTGGACAGACTGTTCGACCGGTTCTACCGGGGGGATCAGGCCAGGGCTTTTGACGGGGGCTTTGGGATTGGCCTGTCGATTGCAAACTCCATTGTCCGCAGGCACCGGGGGGACATTTCAGTCCGGAAAAAAGATCCGGGACGGATCGAATTCAGAGTGACCTTGAAATAAATAGGACAGAAAAAGAGCCCGGCAGTTCATGGGATGATGAACTGCCGGGCTCAAACCTATGTTCAGAAACCGGTATCTGTCTATCTGGGTTGTGTCCGCGGGAAACCGCGCCGCGCCATCCCTGGCTGCGGGATCAGTCCATGTTCCGCAGCTGATGCCGCACCGCCTGCTCCAGCAGCTTCTGCCCCTCGGGGGAGCGCAGCACCTCCAGCACGGTGTCCCGCACCATGTCCTGGAAGGCCCGGTTCTTCAGCAGGGGAGCCAGCAGGGAGCCGCCCTCCTCCCCGGGAGCGGGGTGGGACACCGGGGCGGACTGCCGGGGCCGGATCCGGGGCGGCCTGGAAGAGGCGGGCTCGTCCTCCACCGGGAAGTCCCCGTCCATCCAGTTGTCCTGCCGGGTGGGATCGTTGCTCTCTCCCCGGAGGTAGAACAGGGACACCCCGAAGAAGTCGGCCAGCTTTTTCTGCTGTTCCTGGGTGGGGGTCTGGCGGCCGGTCTCAAATTTCTCCGCCGCGTTTTTGGGCAGACCCAGGGCGGCGGACAGCTCCGGCCGGCTCAGGCCTTTCTGGGTGCGCAGCTGGGTGATGCGCTGTGCAAGTGTAACCATAGGAAACTCTCCTCAAATCCTGGCGGGAAAGGGCCGGAACAACTCCGGCCCTTCCTGTGTAAAGTGAAATAATGTGTCAGATACAGCCCGCAGTTCGCGCCCCAGGCGTGAATCATTGCGATCCATGTTTCGCCGTGACATGTGCGTGGCGAAACATACTGCTCAGCCCGCAAACGTGCGAGCCGCGCCCCATGCGGCGAGTGCGCTGCAGCGGGCTGCAAAATCCCGATGAAAAGGGCGCCGCCCTTTTCATCGGCTTTAAAATGCGTGGCCGATATCCCTGCGGAAATGCATGTCCTGGAAGGAGATATGCCTGGCCGCGTCATAGGCTTTGGCGATGGCCCCCTCCAGGTCGGGGGCGGTGGCGGTGACGCCCAGCACCCGTCCGCCGTTGGTGAGGTACTGGCCGTCGGGGCCCAGCTTGGTGCCGGCGTGGAACACCGTGGCGGTCTTGCCCGCCTCCTCCAGGCCGGAGATGGGATAGCCCTTCTGATAGTCCAGGGGATAGCCGCCGGAGGCCAGCACCAGAATGCAGCCGGCCTCGTTTTTCCACCGGATGGGGAGCTGGTCCAGGGTGCCGTTCACACAGGCCTGGAGGATGTCCATCAGGTCGCTGTCCAGCAGGGAGAGGACCACCTGGCACTCCGGGTCGCCGAAGCGGGCGTTGTACTCCACCACCTTGGGCCCCTGGGGGGTGAGCATCAGGCCGAAGTAGAGCACCCCCTGGAAGGGGCGGCCCTCAGCGCGCAGAGCGTCCACCGTGGGCTGGAAGATCTGCTCCATGCACTGTTTGGCGATGGCCGGGGTGTACTGGGGCGGGGGAGAGATGGCCCCCATGCCGCCGGTGTTGGGGCCCTGGTTGCCGTCATAGGCCCGCTTGTGGTCCTGGCTGGCGGGCATGGGCACCACCGTCTTGCCGTCGGTGAAGGCCAGCACCGTTACCTCCGGGCCGGTCATGCACTCCTCGATGACCACGGTGTTCCCCGAGTCACCGAACTTGTGGCCCTCCATCATCTCCCGGGCGGCCTGCTTGGCCTCGTCCACAGTGGCGGCCACCACCACGCCCTTGCCCAGGGCCAGACCGTCCGCCTTTACCACGATGGGGGCGCCCTCCGCCTCAATGTAGGCCAGGGCCTGGTCCAGCTGCGTAAAGGTCTGGTACTTGGCGGTGGGGATGTGGTACTTTTTCATCAGTTCCTTGGAGAAGGCCTTGCTGGCCTCCACGATGGCGGCGTTGGCCCGGGGGCCGAAGGCGGGGATGCCCGCCGCCTCCAGCGCGTCCACCATGCCCAGGGCCAGGGGGTCATCCGGGGCCACCATGACAAAGTCCATGGCGTGCTCCTTGGCCCAGGCCACCATGCCGTCCACGTCGGTGGCCTTCACGTCCACGCAGGTGGCCACCTGGGCGATGCCCGCGTTGCCGGGGGCGCAGTAGAGCTGCGTCACTTTGGGGGACTGGGCCAGCTTCCAGCAGATGGCGTGCTCCCGGCCGCCGCCGCCCACAACGAGTACTTTCATAAATGACACCTCATTTGCGAATTAGGAATTAGAAGTTAGGAATTAGGAATTTTACCGTCACGGACAGATTTCGTGATGGCGGCGAGGAGTTTTCGCAGCTCGTCACAATCAGCCTGGAGCGAGGCGTATTCAGAATCTGAAAAATAGCCGCAGGAGTGGAGAAGTTCCAGCCAGTACAAGGTCTCGGCACATTCCTTGAGCGCGATGTACAGCTTGTTCAAGAAATCCTTGCGGCTACTTCCATACTGAGCTTCCGCGATATTCGCTCCGATGCTGGTACCGCTACGCAGGAATTGCTTGGAGAGGACAAACTCTCGCTTATCGTCACAGAGATAGCGATAGGCAAAGACGACGCGTTTGGAAAAGGCGAGACTTTTGGTTCGAATCGCGTTTTCGTTCTCCATACAATTCCTAACTCCTCATTCCTAATTCCTAATTAAAACTCAGTGGTGGAACAGTCTCATCCCCGTAAACGCCATCACCATGCCGTACTTATCCGCCGTCTCGATGACGTTGTCGTCCCGGATGGAGCCGCCGGGCTGGGCGATATACTGCACGCCGGACTTCCGGGCCCGCTCCACGTTGTCCCCGAAGGGGAAGAAGGCGTCGGAGCCCAGGGACACGTCCTTCATGGTGGCGATCCAGGCTTTTTTCTCCTCCCGGGTGAGGGGCTCGGGGCGGACCTTAAAGGTCTGCTGCCACACGCCGTCGGCCAGCACGTCCTCCCACTCGTCGGAGATATACACGTCGATGGCGTTGTCCCGGTTGGGCCGGCGGATGCCGTCCACAAACTGCAGGCCCAGTACCTTGGGGTGCTGGCGCAGCATCCAGTTGTCCGCCTTGTTGCCTGCCAGCCGGGTGCAGTGGATGCGGCTCTGCTGGCCGGCGCCCACGCCGATGGTCTGGCCGTTCTTCACATAGCACACGGAATTGGACTGGGTGTATTTCAGGGTGAGCAGGGCCAGGAGCAGGTCGTGCTTGGCCTGCTGGGGCAGCTCCTTGTTCCGGGTGACGATGTTGTCCAGCAGCGCCTCGTTGATTTCGAAGTTGTTGTAGCCCTGCTGGAAGGTGATGCCGTAGATGTGGCGCAGCTCGATGGGGGAGGGCTCATAGCCGGGGTCGATCTGGACCACGTTGTAGTTGCCCTTCTTCTTGGTCTTGAGGATGGCCAGGGCCTCGTCGGTATAGCCCGGGGCGATGACGCCGTCGGACACTTCCATGGCCAGGAAGCGGGCGGTGGGCTCGTCGCACACCTCGCTCAGGGCGGCCCAGTCGCCGTAAGAGCACAGCCGGTCGGCCCCCCGGGCCTTGATATAGGCCCGGGCGATGGGGGAGGTATCGTAGCCGTCGGCAAAGTAGATCTGCTGTTCCACCTCGGTCAGCTCGGTGCCCAGGGCGGCGCCGGCGGGGGAGACGTGCTTGAAGGAGGCGGCGGCGGGGATGCCGGTGGCCTTCTTCAGTGCCTTCACCAGCTGCCAGGAGTTGAGGGCGTCCATAAAATTGATATAGCCCGGCTTGCCGTTGAGGACGGTGAGGGGCAGCTCTCCCTCATCCATAAAGATCCGGGCGGGTTTCTGGTTGGGGTTGCAGCCGTATTTCAGTTCCAGCTCTTTCATGACAAAACACTCCTTTTTCGCGGCGCGCGTTTACTGGTGCTTGTTGACGATGACGGTGTCCATCTTCCCGGTGGACAGATCCCGGTAGCACACATACAGGGACACCTTGTTGTCCTCGTTGAGGCTGGCCCACAGCTGGTCCGCCAGGGTGCGGGCGTCGGGAGCGGTGAGGGCCACCCGGCGGGGCTCTCCCTCAAAGGAGGGCAGGGGGTCGGCGTTTTCCTGGTAGGTGTGGATGAACCGGCCCTCTCCCGCCAGGGGGGCGTCGTACTCATAGAAGAAACGCAGGTTGCAGTCCGGGTTGCCGTCGGCGGACTTCAGGATGGACAGCTTGAAGCTGCCGTCCGGGGCGAGCAGGCCGGAGATCCGGGGAGTATAGTTGGGGGGATCGGGCTCGAAACAGCGGGTGCGCAGGGCCTCGTTGAAGGTGATGCCCCGCAGCAGGCAGTCCCGGATGGTGTCCGTCTGGTCCCCGTTGGTGACTACCACGCCCCGGCCCACCATGCGCACCGGGTGGTAGATGATCAGGGAGGGATCGGTCATTTTGGACTCGTCGTAGGCCCGGGTGCGGATGCCGTCCTCGGTGGCCTCGAAGATCCGGTTGCGGCTGTTCTCGCTGCGGCCCATGATGAAATAGGCGATGACCGCCTTCCGGTTGTCCGCGGAGCGGCCCAGCACGATGCCCCGGCCGGGATAGGGGTGCTCCCGCAGGAGCTGGCACAGGTCAAGGGTATTCATGGTTGTCCTCCTCGTGTTCAAAAATACAAAAGGGCGCACCAGCTTTGTCACTTGGTGCGCCCAGACGGTCGGCAGATGCAGGGGCGGCACTCCCTGTGGTTGGACCCACTTCCGTCAGTCATGCCGCTTGCTGGATTGTTGGGCGCAGGGAAACACCCGCGTCATTGGGGAAGAATGCGCACCGTGCGGCCCTCCACCCGCAGCCGTCCCTGGCAGAACAGGGAGACAGCCTGGGGCAGGATGACCCACTCGGCCTGTTCCATCACCCGGCGCTGCAATACCTCCGGGGTGTCTCCGTCCTGGATGTACACCGCCTTTTGCAGCACGATGGGGCCGCCGTCGCACTCCTCGCTGACGAAGTGCACCGTGGCGCCGGTGACCTTGACCCCGTAGGCCAGGGCCTTTTCATGGACGTGGAGGCCGTAGCAGCCCTCCCCGCAGAAGGAGGGGATGAGGGCGGGGTGGACATTGAGGATGGCGTTGGGGAAGGCCTGCACCATCTCCTGGGTGAGGATGACCATGAAGCCGGCCAGCACCACCAGATCGATGTCCAGCTCCCGCAGCTTGTCCACCAGGGCCACCGTCATGGCCTGGCTGGAGGGATAGTCCTTCCGGGCCACCACATAGCCGGGGATACCGGCCCGGGCCGCCCGCTCCAGGGCGTAGGCGCCGGGTTTGGAGGCGATGACCGCGACGATCTCGCCGCCTCCCAGCTCATTCCGGCCCTGGGCGTCGATGAGGGCCTGCAGGTTGGTTCCGCCCCCGGAGACCAGGACGGCGATGCGTTTGGACATAGGAACACCTCCGAATTAGGAATTAAGAGTTAGAAATTAGGAATGATGGAGTGCGCCTGCGGCGCACAATTTGAAATGAATCCGGCGGAGCCGGACACCACAATTCCTAACTCCTCATTCCTCATTCCTAATTTTATCAAACCAGTGTTACGCCGGCGTCGCCGGCCACCACTTCGCCCACCTGCCAGGCGGACTCGCCGGCGTCGCGCAGCAGCTCCAGGGCACGGTCGGCCTGGTCGGCGCTTACGGCCAGCACCATGCCCAGACCCATGTTGAAGGTGTTGTACATATCCCGCTCCGGGATGTTCCCGGCCTTCTGGATCACGTCGAAGATGGCGGGGCGGGGGAAGGCGTCCAGGTGGACGCGGGCGGTGAGGCCGTCGGTCATCATCCGGGGCACGTTCTCATAGAACCCGCCGCCGGTGATGTGGCTGATGGCGTGGACATCCACGCCGCCCTTCAGCAGGGACAGGATGGCCTTCACATAGATGCGGGTGGGGGCGAGCAGGGCGTCCCCCAGGCTTCTGCCGCCCAGATCTTCCCGGGGAGAGGTGAGGTCGGCATGCTCCACATCCAGCACCTTGCGCACCAGGGAGAACCCGTTGGAGTGGACGCCGGTGGAGCCCAGGCCGATGAGCACGTCCCCCTGGGCCAGACGGGAGCCGTCGATGATCTTTTCCTCATCCACAATGCCCACGGCAAATCCGGCCAGGTCATAGTCGTCGTCGGCCATCATGCCCGGGTGCTCGGCGGTCTCCCCGCCCACCAGGGCGCAGCCGGCCTGGCGGCAGCCCTCGGCCACACCCTCCACGATGCTGGCAATGCGCACCGGCTGGTTTTTGCCGCAGGCGATGTAATCCAGGAAGAACAGGGGGGCGGCGCCGCCGCAGATGATGTCGTTGACGCACATGGCCACGCAGTCGATGCCGATGGTGTTGTGCCGGTCCAGCAGCATGGCCAGGCGCAGCTTGGTGCCCACACCGTCGGTGCCGGACACCAGCACCGGCTTTTTCATCCCGGAGAACTCCGGGGCGAACATACCGCCGAAGCCGCCCAGGGCGCCCATGACGCCGGGGATGTAGGTGGACTCCACCATGGGCTTGATGCGCTCTACTGCCTCATAGCCGGCGGTGACGTCCACGCCGGCGGCGGCGTAGGACTCAGAGTGAGAGTTCTTCATGGCCAAAACCTCCTGATGAAATTAGAAGTTAGGAATTAGGAGTTAGGAGTTAGGAATTAGGAGTGACAGAGTACGCCATTGAAACTTGGCCCGACGGAGCCGAGCACCCAAATTCCTAATTTCTCATTCCTAATTCCTAATTGCAAAGAATAAGCGCTTTGCGCTTATTCTTTGCCGGTCCAGCAGTAGGTGCACACCTTGTCCCGGTCCAGTCCGATGGCCTCCAGCAGGCCGTCCAGCGACTGATAGCCCAGGGAGCTGAAGTGGAGCTGCTCGCAGATGGTGCTCAGCAGGCACTTGCCCCGCTGGGTGGAGGCGTCGGCGTATTCCTCCAGGTGCTTCTGGCCCTCGTCCCCCTCGATCTCCTGGACGGTGCGCCGGGCGATGAGCTCCATGTCGGAGTTGCTCCGGGAGAAGTTGAGATACTTGCAGCCGTACATGATGGGGGGGCAGGCGGAGCGGATGTGCACTTCCTGGGCGCCGGACTCGTAGAGGAAGTCCACCGTCTCCCGCAGCTGGGTACCCCGGACGATGGAGTCGTCCACGAACAGCAGCTTCTTGCCCTCGATGAGCTCGGGGACGGGGATCTGCTTCATCTTGGCCACCTGGTTGCGCACCTCCTGGTTGGCGGGCATGAAGGAGCGGGGCCAGGTGGGGGTGTACTTCACGAAGGGCCGGGCGAAGGGCTTGCCGCTGCGGTTGGCAAAGCCGATGGCGTGGGGCAGGCCGGAGTCGGGCACGCCGGCCACGTAGTCCACCTTGGGCAGGGCGCCCCGGCTGATCTCGTCCCGGGCCATGATCTCACCGTTGCGGTAGCGCATGACCTCCACGTTGATGCCCTGGTAGTTGGAGTTGGGGTAGCCGTAGTAGGTCCACAGGAAGGCGCAGATCTTCATCTCCTTCCCGGCGGGGGAGAGGGTCTCGAACCCGTCGGCGGTGATGCGCACGATCTCCTGGGGCCCCAGCTCATAGGCGTCGGTGTAGCCCAGCTTGTGGTAGGCGAAGGACTCGAAGGAGACGCAGTGGGCCCCCTCCTTCTGCCCGATCAGGACCGGCAGGCGGCCCACCCGGTCCCGGGCGGCGATGATCTCCCCCTTCTCCGTGAGGATGAGCAGGGTGAGAGAGCCCTGGATCTCCTTCTGCGCGTGGAGAATGCCGTCCACCAGATTGTCCTTCTGGTTGATGAGGGCGGCGGCCAGCTCGGTGGAGTTGACCTTGCCGGAGCTCATGGCCATAAACTGGTGGCCGTGGTCGGAGAAGTATTTCTGGATCAGCTGCTCCGCGTTGTTGATGATGCCCACGGTGGTGATGGCGTAAAGCCCCAGGTGGGACCGCACCAGCAGGGGCTGGGGGTCGGTGTCGCTGATGCAGCCGATGCCGCTCTGGCCGTGAAACTCGGTCAGGTCCTTTTCAAATTTGGTTCGGAACGGAGTGTTCTCAATGGAGTGGATCTGCCGCTGGAAGCCGTCCTGCTGATCGTGGATCAGCATGCCGCCCCGGCGGGTCCCCAGGTGGGAGTGGTAGTCCACTCCGAAGAAAATGTCCAGGGTCACGTCCTGGTGTGCTACTGCGCCAAAAAAGCCGCCCATTATGTCCTCCCTGTAGTTACTCGAAATTTTCCATGGCGACTGTGCCGCCGCAGGCGGCACAGTCGCTTATAGATGCAGAATTACTTGCCCAGCAGACGGCGGGCCATCTCCTGATAGGCGCCCTCCACGTTGCCCAGGTCCCGGCGGAAGCGGTCCTTGTCCAGCTTCTCCCCGGTCTTGGAGTCCCAGAACCGGCA
>CALWXH010000009.1 GCA_944385465.1 uncultured Oscillospiraceae bacterium
GACGAGACACGCGTGCTAGTAACATAGGGCTTTGCCCGTATATGAAATACCCCCGGCTATGCCGGGGGATATTTATTGTTCTCACCACTCCCGCCGGAGCTGGCCGGGGTCCACGCTGTACCGCGCCAGAAATTCCCGCAGGTCCGCCTCGTCCCGGATGAGCATCAGCTCTTCAAAGCGGCCGGTGCCCTCGTCCCGGAAGCCGGCCACCCGCTCCCCGGTGCAGATGCTGGCGCGGAGCACCGGGGTCTTGCCCATCTTGTCATAGGGCTCCGGCTGCCGCCGTTTCCGCCAGGGGAACATGGCTCACACCGCGGCGGCCATGGCCCGGGCCAGCTGCTCCAGCTGGGCGCGGCTGTCGTCGTTCAGGGCGGAGCGGATGGTCACCGCCGGCTCCACCACCGTCATGTCCTTCAGCTCCGCCAGGGCGGCCTGCATGGTCTTCAGGGCGGTGGGACCCCAGGAGCCGTTCTCCACCAGGCCCACGGTACGGCCCTTCAGATTCTTGATCTTCAGCCGGTAGAGGAACTGGGCCATGGGGGTGAACACCCCCGCGTCATAGCTGGAGGCGGCCAGCATCAGGCCGCTGTACCGGAAGGCCTGGGCCACCCCCTCCGCCCAGTCCCGGCGGGTGAGGTCGAAGGCCTCCGCCTTCACCCCCGCCCGGGTGAGCAGGTCCGTCAACTCCAGGGCGGCCTGGGCGGTGTGACCGTGGATGGAGGCGTAGGCCACCAGCACCCCCCGCTCCTCCGGCTCATACCGGCTCCACAGATCGTACAGCTCCACCGCCCGGGCGATGCGCGCCCCGGTGAGGATGGGGCCGTGGAGGGGGCAGACGGCCTGGATGTCCAGCCCCGCCGCCTTCTTCAGCAGAGCCTGGACCTGGGGGCCGTACTTGCCCACGATGTTCACATAGTACCGCCGGGCCTCGTCGTCCCAGGGCCGGGCGGGATCGGGGTCGCCGAAGCGGCCGAAGCCGTCGGCGGAGAAGAGCACCTTCTCGCTGCTCTCATAGGACACCATCACCTCGGGCCAGTGGACCATGGGGGCCATGAAGAAGGTGAGGGTGTGCGCCCCCAGCTCCAGGGTGTCCCCCTCCTTTACGGCCAGGGTGCGGCCCTCATAGCAGCTGCCGGTGAACTGGCCCAGCATGGCAAAGGTCTTGGCGTTGCCCACCAGGGTCATGTCCGGGTAGCGCTCGGCCAGCTGGGCCACGCTGCCGGCGTGGTCGGGCTCCATGTGGTGGATCACCAGGTAGTCCGGCGCCCGGCCGGCCAGGGTCTCCTCCAGATTGGCCAGCCACTGCTCCCGCTTCCGGGGGTCGATGGTGTCCAGCACCGCCACCTTCTCGTCCAGGATGACATAGGAGTTGTAGGAGATGCCCTCCGGCACCGCGTACTGGCTCTCAAACAGGTCCAGATCGGTATCATAGCAGCCCACCGGGCGGATGGCCCGGGAGGAAAAGACGTCGCTCATGGAAAAAACCACCTTCCATCGTATTTCCCCACCATTTTACTATGAGATACCGGCGCCGTCAAGTCTTTTCCCCGGGCGGCAGCCCCGGAATGCCAGGCCGTTTCCCTTGACTTCCCCTTCCCCGCTGTGGTATAATGCCCACACAAATAGTTTTCAAAATTATATTAGGAGTTTTTTGTTATGAGTTTTTCCGTGATTGTGGACAGCTGCTGCGACCTCACCCCGGAGCAGCGGGGCACCGGGCTGTACACCAGCATCCCCCTCACCATCCACGTGGGGGGCACCGAGTTCCGGGACGACGACCAGCTGGACACCCAGCTGCTCTCCGACGCCATCGCCCTGTGCGGCGAGGCGGCCCACACCTCCTGCCCCGCCCCGGCGGACTACCTGGCCGCCTATGAGGCCGCCCAGGGGGACATCTATGTGGTCACCCTGTCCGCCCTGCTCTCCGGCTCCCACAACAGCGCCTGGCAGGCCGCCCACCTCTTCCGGGAGGAGCACCCGGAGCGGAATATCCACGTGTTCAACTCCTGCTCCGCCTCCGCCGGGGAGACCCTGGCGGCCGGTGAGATCGCCCGGCTGGCGGGCCAGGGCCTGCCCTTTGCCCAGGTGGTGCTGGAGGCCGACCGCTATATCTCCTCCATGAACACCCTGTTTGTGCTGGAAAATCTGGACACGCTGAAAAAAGCGGGGCGGCTGACCAAAACCCAGGCCTTGATTACCGGCGCGCTGCGTGTTAAACTGGTGATGGGATCCACCCCGGAGGGGGAGATCCGCAAACACACCCAGGCTTTGTCCATCAGGCAGGCCCTGGCCAAGCTGGTGCAGCTCATGGCCCAGGACGACAGCCACCGGGGAAAGACGCTGTGCATCGCCCACTGCCTGTGCCACGACCGGGCGGAGCATCTGCGGATGCTGGCCCGGAAAAGCTGCGACTTCGCCCGGATCATCCTCACCGAGACCCGGGGCATCAGTACCTTTTACGCCAATACCGGCGGCATTGTGGCCGCCTATTGACCGGCTCCGGCGGGCGGCTGCCCTCCGCCGGGCCGCCCACAGCCCCGCCCCCGGGCGGGACGCCGGATGCCGGCCCTGCGCTGCCGGCGGGAGGTGGAACTCATGTCAAAACTCACCCTGCCCCACGTGGGCATGCGCACCATCAAAACCGCCGTGGGGGTCACCCTGTCCTATCTGATCTTTGTCCCCTTCGGCCTGCTCTACAACGAGAACTACCCCGGCGTGCTTGGGTATATCGGCCCGCTGTACGCCTGCATCCCCTGCGTGGTGTGTATGCAGAGCTCGGTGGAGCAGTCCCGGAAGGCGGGGTTCTCCCGGCTCATCGGGGTGCTGGTGGGGGCGGTGCTGGGCACCCTGGTCATCCTCATCCCCACCTCTGTGCTCAGCTTCTGGCCCTTCAAGGCGGTGCTGCTGGGCCTGTCCTGCATCGCGGGCATCGTCTTCTGCATCAATGTGCTCCACCGGCCGGCGGCCTGTACCATGGCCTGCATCCTGCCCTGCGTCATGTCCATCTCGGGCAGCGTGCCCGACGCCGAGCGCCACCTGTACGCCGCCGCCCGGGTCATTGAGACCCTGGTGGGCGTGTCCATGGCCCTGCTGGTAAACAGCGTGCTCCCCTCCCCCAAGCCCAAGGACACGGACGGGGAAGCGCAGAAATAGCTATACGGAAACAACGCCCCGCCGGACAGGCACTCCCTGTCCGGCGGAGCGTTTCCCGCGGGGAAGGGCGTCGCCCTTCCCCGCGTCTTTCTGTTCAGTTCCCCTGGCGCACCGAGCGGTTGATGGCGCACAGGATGGCCCGGAGGGAGGCCCGGTTGATGTTGTGGCTCTTGCCCACGCCGAACACGTCCTCCCCTTTTGGGTCCTTCAGGTGGATGTAGCACACCGCCTGGGTGTCCGAGCCGGAGGAGATGGCGTGCTCCTGGTAGTCCACGAACTGGTAGCCGTCGATGGCCCCCCGGGGCAGCTGGTGCAGGGCGTTGAAGAAGGCGTCGATGGGGCCGTTGCCCTCGCCGGCGGCCTCCATGTCCGCCCCCTGGTAGCCGATGACCCCCTGGAACTTCACCCAGCTGGCGTCCCCGTGGCGGGCGTCCTCCTGGAAGCTGTGGCGCACCAGCTGATAGGTCTTGGGCACCGACAGGTACTCCCGGTCGAACAGGGCGAAGATCTGCTCCGGCTGGAGCTCCTTGCCCACCCGGTCGCTCTCCTTCTGGACGATGGCGCCGAACTCCGGGTGCATAGCCTTGGGCAGGTCGTACCCGAAGTCGTGCTCCATGATATAGGCGGCCCCGCCCTTGCCCGACTGGGAGTTGATGCGGATGATGGGCTCGTACTCCCGGCCCACGTCCGCCGGGTCGATGGGCAGGTAGGGCACCTCCCACATGTCGGTACCGCTCTCCTTCATGTAGTGCACACCCTTGTTGATGGCGTCCTGATGGCTGCCGGAGAAGGCGGTGAACACCAGCTCACCCACATAGGGCTGGCGCTTGCCCACCTCCATCTTGGTGCACCGCTCGTACATCTCCTTGATCTTGTTGATGTCGTGGAAGTCCAGCCTGGGGTCCACCCCCTGGGTCCACATGTTCATGGCCAGGGTGACCATGTCCACATTGCCGGTGCGCTCGCCGTTTCCGAAGAGGGTGGCCTCCACCCGCTCCGCCCCGGCCAGCAGGCCCAGCTCGGTGGTGGCCACGCCGGTGCCCCGGTCGTTGTGGGGGTGCAGGGAGATGATGGCCCGCTCCCGGCCGGGGAGCTTGCGGATGAAGTACTCCAGCATGTCGGCAAACTGGTTGGGCAGGCAGTTCTCCACCGTGGTGGGCAGGTTGAGGATCACCGGCTTTTCCGCCGTGGCGTGGAGGTGGTCCAGCACGGCGGCGCAGATCTCGGCGGCGTAGTCCATCTCGGTGCCCATGAAGGACTCCGGGGAGTACTCGTACCGCAGGTCCATCCCCCCGGCGATCACCGGCTGGGCCATCTCATAGATCAGGTCGGCGGCGTCGGTGGCGATCTTGGTGATGGCGTCGCAGTCGGCATGGAACACCACCTTGCGCTGGAGGGTGGAGGTGGAGTTGTAGAAGTGGAGAATGACGTGCTTGGCCCCCTGGATGGCCTCAAAGGTCTTGCGGATCAGGTGCTCCCGGGCCTGGACCAGCACCTGGATGGTCACGTCGTCGGGGATGTGCCCCCCCTCGATGAGCTCCCGGCAGATCTCGTACTCCGTCTCGCTGGCGGAGGGGAAGCCGATCTCGATCTCCTTCACCCCGATGTCCACCAGGGTGTGGAAGTACTCCAGCTTCTCCTGGAGGTTCATGGGGTCGATGAGGGCCTGGTTGCCGTCCCGCAGGTCCACCGAGCACCACACGGGGGCCTTCGTGATGGTCTTATCCGGCCAGGTGCGCCCCTCGATGGGCTGGGGCTGGAAGGGGATGTACTTCTCAAATCCGGGTTTCAGGTTCATGATGCGTCCTCCTTTGGCTGCGGGGGAAAACAAAACGCCCCCGACTGTCTGTCAGGGGCGTAAAACATTACGCGGTACCACCCTTGTTCCGCCCGGGGTTGCCCGCGGGCGCTCAACGGCCTCCAACAAGGCCTCGACCTGTAACGGGATCACCCGTCCGTCCCTACTGCGCCGTGCGGTTCGGGGCGGCGGCTCCGGGGCCAGTATCCGCACGGTCCCCCGCGCCGGCTCCCACCTGCCGCCGGCTCTCTGGAGCGGGACGCTCCGTGCCTTCTTCCCATCTGCGCCTTTTGTCCCATTTTAACGGAGCAAAGCGCCCTTGTCAAGGGGGCGGGCGAGAATTTTGCCGTTGACAAAGGGCCCGGGATATGGTAAGATAACATCCGCACTTGAGCTTTCGCTCCCTGTGGAGAGATGTCCGAGTGGTTTATGGAGCTGGTCTTGAAAACCAGTGACCCGAAAGGGCCGTGGGTTCGAATCCCACTCTCTCCGCCAAATTCAACAGCCGCGTTGCGGCGTTTCCATTCTGCCTGCGGAAGTACCCAAGAGGCCGAAGGGGCTCCCCTGCTAAGGGAGTAGGCCGGGAAACCGGCGCGAGGGTTCAAATCCCTCCTTCCGCGCCAAGCTCGGAATCCTTGTGATTCCGAGCTTTTCTTTTATTTTCAACGGATTGAGGGTATTTCCCTGACTGCATCACAGACCCTGTAAAAACGCGAAAAGGCACCACGAAATACACAAGACCTACACAGCAAATCCGAACAATCTACACAGTCATTTTGCAGTCAGTGCCTCATTGAGAATCTGAGCCGTTTTTTGCCTGCGGGCATCCCGTAGATGAGTGTACACGTCCTGAGTCATGGCCGCTGTGGAATGTCCCAAGATACCCTGGATGTCTTTGGTCTCCAGTCCCCCGCATTCAAACAGCAAGGTGGCGAAACTGTGCCGAAGCTGATGTGCGCTGCAGGTTATCCCTGTAGTTCTCGCATACTGTGCCCAAAGCGTTTGATATTGCGCTTCAGTCAGCGGGGTCTTTCCTCCATCCAGGGAAAATAGAAACTCTGCCGGTGCCAGCCGCTTAGGCAGATGCGGCAGCAAGGGCAACAACAGGGGCACATCCCGGTTGCCGGCGGCGCTCTTAGGCGGCTTGATCCACGGCTTGCCATCCTGATGATAGACCGATTTAGTCACGTGGATGACCATGGCTTTTCGGTCGATATCCCGGCCCTGGATGGCCAGTGCCTCCCCTTTCCGCACCCCAGTGTACAACACGAAGAACGGCAACAGCCAGATGTGCGGGGTGGCCTTGACCCGGGCCTCGTCCTCCGGGCTGGCGGCGTCCCGATAGGTTTTCTTCAGGCCCTTCGGGATGGACACGTAGGTGCATGGGTTGTTGTCACAGTCTCCGTGCTCCACGGCCCACCCGAAGATCATGTTGCAGATCTGGAGCTGGGTGGTCACGGTCTTTTTGGCGTAGCCGTGAGCAGCGAAGTCCATGATGAATTCCTTGACCATGGGCGGGGTAACCTCCCGCACCAGGTCATCCCCGAAGTGCTGGACTGCCCGCTTCAGCGCCGGGCGGTAAGCCCTCAGAGTGTTGGGGGCGACCTCATCAAAGTGCTCGCGCTCCCAGTCGTTGGCCACCTCCCGAAAGGTTCTCCCCCGGGATAGTTTGGCATGATACTCCAGCATCTTTCGCTCCACCTCCGCGTCGCTGCGGCCGCGGAAGGCAATTCGTTTGCCATGGATGGTACGGATGGCTTCATGGAGGCCGTCCGGCCGGACATAGTATTTTGATTTTTTGCGGGGCATAGCAATCTCCTTTCTTGCGCCCCAGCCCAAACTGTGTTACACTGTGTGGGCAGAACGCCGCTCTTGCATGTGGTGGGGTTTTGCGCCGGCCGTCCCGGGGGTAGGAGCCTGGGGCGGCCTTTTTCTTACGATATAAAAACAAATGTTCGATTGTCAAGCCTTTCAAACCTCCCCCGGAGCCGGGGGAGGTTTTTTGTACTTTGGAGTAAATCCGCACACGTCTGCGGATTTGATCATATGCCCAAAAGCTGTTGCTTTTTTGCGTCGAACTCTTCTTGAGTAATTGCGCCCACATCAAGCAGGTTTTTGAACTTCAATATTTCATCAGCTGCACTCGAACCGTCATGGACAGCAGAGGCAGTCTTTTTATATTTGGAAATGTAGGAATCAAACGCATCCACGAATTTGTTCACATTTTTAGCTTGCTGCGCACCCGCCGCAAGGGAAAAAACCTTGGCTGATGAATTAACTGTGATGGTAGTTCCACCCGAAGCGTTATCCTTAAGGGTAATCATGACAGTATCACCCCAGGTCGTGGAGGTAATTCCCGGAGAAACACTGGCCTGAATGACCCCAGTGGTCTGGTTCTCACTTTTAATCTTCCACTTGTTCAGACTCCCTATGGCTTCCAGAGCAGCAGAAAAGCAATCTGATCTCGCATACTGAACATCTACGGAAACTTCATTGGATGAGAGCCCCATATCAATCCCTCCTCAATACTTCGCCCGGAGCTCCACCACCCGGCCGATCACCCGGACGGGCAGGCGCTCCACGTCGGCGGCGCTGTAAAACTGCACATCATGCACTGGGTTGGTAGGGATCAGGGAGATCCCGTCCGGCCCGTATTTTATTTTTTTGACGGTAGCACTGTCCCCGTTAACCAGCACCACCACCGTGTCCCCGGTCTCGGCCCGGTCCTGCTTGCGGACAATGACCACATCCCCGTCCCGCATCCGGGGCTCCATGCTGGCCCCCTTGACCCGCAGGCCGAAGAACTCCCCAGTGGCGGCCAAGGCGGCATCGATCTCCTCATAGTCCACGATGTCTGTAATGGCCTCGATGGGGATGCCGGCAGCCACATCGCCCAGGACAGGGACGCGGACGGTTGAGGACTCAATAGGCGCATCTCCACCTAAGATATAGTCCACCGTGACACCGTAGAAACCAGCCAACTTTTTGAGGGATGCGTCGTCAATCTTAGATCGCCCATTTTCCCAGAATGAATACCCACTTTGCCCAATGCCCACTATTTTTGCGACATCGGACTGTGTCATGCGGCGAGCCTTACGCAATTCGCGCAGCCTGTTCATTGGTATCACCTCACAGTTCAAGAATATTGAAATCTCTTATAAATTGCAATGTCAAAATCAAAAGTTCAATATTTCTGTAATAATTCCCTTGACATCGAATATTGATTGTGGTAATAATATTACTGTGATCAATATTTTTGAAGTGTAAAGGACGAGAAACTTGAATTTGAAATAGTTGAAGACAGAGGAGGTGAGTGAGGTGGCTCGCATAAAAGAGTGGGCAAAAGACGCCATGGAGTGCATTCGGTGGTTTTGGGCAGAACTCCGCCGAACTGATTTGGGGGACTCAGAGCATTATCCCAACGGTTTTCGTAAATTCAGCTGTATGGAGCCGATCCAATATATACACTTGGCTACAGCAGTCATTTGCCTCATTGCGAGTTTGATAGCGCTGTCCATATCGACACGATGAGCGAGATAATGGCGATCACGCAGGCTGTAATATCGGTCCATTTATCGGCGATATACTTCAGGATCTCCATGAGCCGTGCCCGGCGATAGTTTGCCCCCAGTTCAGTCAATTCGATTGGCGGGTCACTAAATCTGACATGACCCTTGCCTGGCAACTCAGGAAATTTAGTATACCGAACAAAATCGAGAGCGATAAGGTGATCAACGGCGCGGGAAAGCTCTGGCCCGGAGAGCTTGCATAAGGCCTCCAAATGCCGAAGTGTAAAATACTCATCTTTGTGTTTATTTAATGTTTTCAAAATAATGCGGCAGTTTTTCGTTAACATGATACTCATCCCCTTTTGCCCACATTCTACCACAGGTGGAGGAGGGGGACAAGAAAGGAGGTGAACACCACATGATTATGCGGATCAAAGAACTGCGGGAGGCGGCAGCCATGACACAGAAGCAGGTGGCAGACAGCATGGGCGTGCTAACGTCCGCGGTCTCCAACTGGGAAAGCGAGGTGGCCCTGCCCCGGGCCCGGCAGCTCCCCCAGCTGGCCAGGGTGCTGGGCTGCTCCATCGATGAGCTTTTCGCTCCATATGACACTGAAGCCGCCGCGGCCAGCTGATCCATATCACAAGCATACTATCCCAAGGAGGTTTTTTCCATGCAGTGCGACTGCCAGAATATTTATCAAAGGGCCCGGAAAGTTGCGGGTCTGACCCAGGAGAAGGCGGCAGAGATGATGGGCATTTCGGTGCGCTCCCTGGCGGACTATGAAACGGGCGTGCGCATCCCGCCCAACGATACCGCAGAGCTGATGGTGATGGTCTATAACAGCCAGCTCCTGGCCACCCAGCACCTGCGCAACTCAGCTCGATTTGCTCAGGAGCTGCTGCCGGATATCAAGGCAATGCGACTGCCGGAGGCAGTGTTAACTCTGGTGGACGCCATTTATGACTTCGCCGACGACAAGCTGGATCGGGCGCTCATCGACATCGCCCGGGACGGGGTAATTGATGAGCGCGAGCGGCCTCAGTTCGAGAAGACCGTACATAAGATCAAGGAGATCATCACCGCGGCTATGGCCGTGAGCTGTTCGGAGGGATCATAATGCCGAAAGAAAAGGAACTATACCGGGAAAATCTGCTCCGGCTGGACGAGCGGTTTCCAAACCAAGAGCTTCTGCCGGTGAGATCCGCGGCAGAGTACCTGGGGCTGGATGTCAGGACCCTGTTGAAGCTCAAGAACTTCCCCAAGAAAAAAACCGGCCGGATCTGGATGGTGCCCAAGGCCGGACTGGCATCCTGGCTGGCATAGGAGGGCTGATCATGAAAATCATCGGCAGTATCTCATTTCTCGCCCTGCTCCTGTTCTTCTGCGGGGCGGAGGATCTTCTTGACGCACTTGGCCTTGGCGGCTTCCTCGCCGTCGGCCTCGTCTTATGCCTCACTTCCCTGCTGTTGGGGCATATGCCCCATGGACGGCATAAAAAATCCCCGCTGGATGCGGGCACATCCAACGGGGCCGGTGAGCAAGCTCACCATGAGAACAAATTTAGTATAACAGATTTTTTGGAAGTTGACAAGGGGTGATCCGATGGCTGCGCTGACCAGAATTCAAGGCTATGCTCACGTTGCCGCCAGATATGGGCTTGAAGAGGCAATTTTTCTTGACAGCATCGTCCATTGGTATCGAGTCAACAGATCTGACGGTCGAAACTTCCATGATGGGCGGTGGTGGACCTACAACTCCATCGCGGCGTATGTGGATCAATTCCCCTGGTGGTCAACAAAGCAAATCCGCCGGATCGCAGCCAGCCTGCGGGATCAGGGTGCGCTGCTCACCGGAAACTACAACAGCAATGGTCGGGACCGGACAATCTGGTACAGCCCCAGTGATGAGGTGTTGGCTCTATACGGAATTGAACCCACACCCGCAAATGCCCAAACAGGGAATTGCATTTGCCCAAACGGGCAAATGCAGATGCCTGAACCGGAAAATGCATCTGCCCAAACGGGCGAACCATTACCATGTAGTTACCATGTAGATACAGACAATCCCCCCTATAGTCCCCCCACGGGGGATCCGCCGGCTCCGGCACCCCAGCCGAAGTCCAGATCCACTCGGAGCAAGGCAGAGCCCTACCGTCTGGACTGGTTCGAGGCATTCTGGCTGCGTTACCCCCGGAAGGACAACAAACAGGCGGCATTGAAGGCCTGGTGCAAGCTCAAGCCAGATCGGGCTCTGTGTTCCAAGATGGCCGCGGCTCTGGATCGGGACAAGCATTCCCGGCAGTGGTGCAAGGACGGTGGTGAGTTTATCCCCTTGGCCTCCACCTGGCTCAATCAGCGCCGGTGGGAGAACCTGGGGGTAGATCTCTCTCAGCTCCCTGATGCGGCAGATCCCGGCGGATGGGCCCCTGACCCGGAGGTTATCACATGATCGCCGCGGTGCAGGACAACAGTCTGGATGCTCAGCAATCAGTAATCGGCTCCATGCTGTTGGATGACCGCTGTGTCCCCCTGGTGCTCTCCCGGATGAGGGCGGAGGACTTCGTTGACGGCACCTGCAGGGCCACCTTTCGGGCGGTCCAAAAGCTGGCCTTATCCGGCCGGCCGGTAGACCCTGTGACCGTGGTGGATGAGATGTCCGGCAAAGAGGGTTATGTCCAGTGGGTGCAGTCCGTCATGGAATTGACCCCCACGGCGGCAACGTTGAAACCTACATAGACATCACCCGCAGAGGCGCCCAGTTGTACCAGCTCCGGTCGTTGGCAGATCAAGTCCTGGCCACATTCGACCTGGACAGCGCAGCGGCGCTGGTACGGAAGATGTCCGGCCTGCTCTCCGCCTCCTCCCGGATGCCCCGGATGACAGGGGCGGAGCTGGCGACGGACTTCCTGGAGCGGATGAAGGGCCCCAAAAAGCCGGAGTACATCCCATGGGGCATCCCCTCGGCGGACCGCATGGCCTACGCCGAGCTGGGAGACCTGATCCTCCTGGGGGGCTATGCCTCCGCAGGGAAGACCCTGCTGTCCATCCTCATGGCACTGGGCCAGGCCAAGCGATACCGAGTGGGCTACTACACTCTGGAGACCAAGCCTGAGAAAATGGCCGACCGTATCTTTGCCCACCTAGCAGGAGTCCCCATGGACAAAATTAAGACCCGGGACTTCGGGGAGGGGGACTGGGCCCGGATCGCACAGGCGGCCAGCGATTACGCCACGCGCTGCCCTTTTGACATCATCCGAGCGGCGGGGAGCAACGTGGACGACATCGCCGCGGATGCGGTGGCCCGTGGCTACCAGATCGTCTATGTAGACTACCTCCAGCTCATTGAGGCCCCGGGCATCCGCCCCGGGGATCGGTACGCCACAGTGACCGCCGTGAGCCGGGGACTCAAGCTCTTCGCTCAGAGCACCGGCACAGCAGTGGTAGCCCTGGCACAGCTCTCCCGGCCGGATAAGGTAGGCCGGGACAAGCGGCCGGTCCCCCCTTCCATGGCATCCTTCCGAGAGTCCGGGCAGATCGAGCAGGACGCGGATCTGGCCTTCCTGCTCTGGAGCTCCGAGCAGGAGAATAACCAGGCCCGGCGGGTGCTGAAGCTGGCCAAAAACAAGGAAGGCCGGAAGTTCCGGGTGGAGTTGGACTTCGACGGCGCCACCCAGACCATGACGGAGGTCATTCCAGGTACACTCCCCGTTGCAGCCAAGTGTGCCGATGTTGGGCGGGCTGCCAAGCGAAAGAATCGAGCCATGCGCGATCAACGGACCTTTGATGAACTGCCCATAGACACAGATAATCCATTCGAGGAGGGCGATCATGAAACGTGATCAGATTAAAGTCATCCTCTTGGAGGCCAAGCGTCACGAGGCCTTGGCCAACGTATCTGCAGATCCGGCAATAGCCACTGGCCATCTGGAGGTGGCCGGAGCCCTTCGGGCGGCGGCCCGGGTGATGGGCAGGCGGACTCGCTTGATCCCAGTGCGCAAGGGATCCTTCCCCTGCAAATAAATCAACATCTGAAAAGGAGATCACCATGAGAACATGCGCAATTTTGAACATGAAGGGCGGCGTGGGAAAGACCACCACCGCCATCAACCTGTCGTACATCCTGGCCACGTCCTACCAGCAGCGGGTACTGCTGGTGGATGCCGACGGTCAGGCAAATGCCACCAGGGCTCTGCTCCCAGGCGAAAACTACGACGGATTAACTCCCCTGCTCTCTGGCCTGGCGTCCTGTTACGATGAGGTCATAGCACATACGGAGATCCCGGGTTTGGATATAGTGCCGGCCAGCAACAGCCTTTGGCAGATCGACCTGACCTGTATCACGGGGCATGGCCACAACACCCTGAGAGCCTTGCGGGATATGCGGGACGCCATTGATGAGGATAGCTCTTACGATGTAATCGTCATTGATTGCCCCCCCAGCTTCTCCGGAGCCTGCGTTGCGGCCATTGCCGCCAGCAACAGCATCATCATTCCGGTTCTACCTGATGCTTTCTCGGCTGAAGGCATGGAGGATCTGGTGGCTCAAATTGACGGGGTGCGCAAGCTTCAGCCGGACGTGCGCATTGCCGGCTGCCTGATCAACCAATTTCACCGATCTGATGTGGTACTGGATGCAGAGGAATATCTGAGAGAGTCCTCCCCTGTCCCGGTATTTGAGACTGTGATCCACCGCACGGATAAAGTACTGGAATCCACTTGGGCACATCAACCGGTGCTGCTCTGGTCTCCTCGCAGCTCCGCCGCTCGGGATTTCCGAGCCTGGGCGCAAGAGCTGGTAAGAAAGGAGGCTCTGTGCAATGGCCGGTAAATTTAATCTGGCGGAGCACCTCAAGGACAACACGGTGAGCCAGGTGCGGGATATTGAACTCATCACCACCGAGATCCTGGACGCCAAGCGGGCCGGAGGTGAGGCGATCCTGACCATCGGCCGGGGTTTGATTGAGGCCAAGGGCCTACTGACCCACGGCGAGTGGCTGCCCTGGCTGGAGGAACGAGTAGAGTTTTCCGAGCGCACTGCGCAGAATTTCATGCGTCTGGCCCGGGAGTACTCAAATCCGCAGACGCTTGCGGATTTGGGCGCCTCCAAAGCCCTGGCACTGCTGGCTTTGCCGGCAGAGGAGCGTGAGGAATTCATCTCTACCGCCCATGTGGTGGACGGAGAGGAAAAGGCCACGGCGGAGCTGTCCGCCCGTCAGCTGGCTCAGGCCATCCGGGACAAGGAACAGGCCCAGGCAGACCTGCGTGCAGCAGAGGAAGCCCGGGATAAGATGGCCCAGGATATGGCCATAGTCAATGCACGGCTGTCTGGACTACGGGAGGACTTAGAGCAGGCAAAAGCGGCGGAGGCCGCAGCTGCGGAGGAGCTGGCCGCCCTGAAAGCTCGCCCGGTGGATGTGGCTGTGGAGCAGGTTGTGGATGAGGCTGCCATCCAGCAGGCCAGAGCAGAGGCCGTGGCCGAGATGCAGGTCAAGGTGGACAAGGCCCTGGAAGCCAAGAAAGCGGCCGAGGCAAAGCGGAAAAACGCGGAGGAAGCCCTGGAACAGGTCCGGCTGCAGCTGGAGGCACAGGCCAAGGCGGAGAAGCGGGAAACCCTGGCTGCAGATAAGGATCTGGCCCTGTTTGACGTGCTGTTTGCCCAGGTGCAGGATCAGATCAACCGGATGCAAGGGGTCCTGCTCAAAGTCAAGGGCAAGGACGCCCAGCAGGCGGCCGGCCTGAGCCGCGCTCTGCTGGCACTGGCTGAAAAGGTCCGGGAGGTGGCGGGATGATGTATCGAGCGACGGCGGTGCAGAAGCTCACCGAAGAATATGGTAAGTTCAAAGGTGACCGCTACCAGGAGGTTATGAAGTCAGCCGTCTTTGAGGCACTGGTCACCTTCTGCGACAACGACGAGTTTGCCCAGGCCGTTGTCCAGGGAGGCAGCTTTGCTGACTGCATGAAGGCGGTGTCCAAAAACATCAAATCCTCCCTCTCGGATCTGGAGGCATACCGCCGGGCGGCGGCCTTCTACTTCGATGGGGCTGAGGTCAAGATGACGCTCACCATCCAGCTGGAGCCTGCCCAGGCCGAGAGCCATGACATCGTCATCGACCTGGCGGACTTCCTGTAAGGGGGTAGGATGATGAAGCGGACAGAACAGGAGCAGGCCATCCTGGATAACTGGCCCGTTGTCACCGCGGACGACATCGAGCTGATGAACGACGAGTTCCCCCACTACATCTTTTCCCGCCGCCAGACGGACGGCGGTGTGGAATATCACACCTCCTGCTGCGGCCGGACTGAGAGGATCGAGCCTGTGCGCCGCACGGAGCAACCCTGGGAAAATGCCCTGCTGGATGCCAGCTATCACAACCAGCTACATACCTGTCCCTGGTGCAGCCGGGAGGTGACCATGAAAGACCTGAGCAAAGCCGGCAGGCGGAAAGGTCTGGTTGCATCCCGCCTGGTGGTGCTCCTCCACGGGGATGAGCATGCCCTGTATGCTGACGCACTTTCCCTGCGAAAGGAATATGAGACCCTGGCTGACCTGACTACCCGGCCGACGTATTGTCTGTGCAGCGGATACCGCTTTGCCCCTGGGGATGTCATGCAAATAGACTACCAGGCTTGGGACGAAGGTTTTATCACCTGGGAGCGGGGCCAGCTGAGCCGGAAGAAGGAAGTACAGGAGCCTTTCAAGACCGGCAGTCTCTCTTTCTACACCCATGATTCCTATGCAGTCATTGGCCGGGAAGTAGTTGAAACCCATCCGTTTTTTCAGTACTGCCAGTATTTTGACAGGTGGCAATACCGGCCGAGTGGGCCAAGGGGATATGCCCATAAGTATGACGACCTGATCTCCTATCTCACTGCGTATAGCATCTACCCCCGGCAGATCGAGATGCTGGTGAAGGCCGGACTTTATCAGCCGGTGTCAGAACTGATCTGTCGCCGGAAAAGGTTTGCCGCAGTTATCAACTGGGACGAGCCGGATCCCCGGAAAGCCATGGGTCTGTCCGGGCAGGAACTCTCTCAGCTGCTTGCAATCCATCCGGACTTCGGTGCCCTGGAGTGCCGGGCCTACGCAAACCGGCATTTAGGCACATCATGGGATGTGGAGGATGCGGCCACCTTTTGGAATATGTGGGGCTTGGAGTTGCGGCCCATGGAGGTGTTGCGGTTCTGCCGACGGTATCAGCTGCCGCTGGGCAAGCTCCTGCGCTATCTGGATCGAGTGACAGGGCGGGAAAGTTCCGGGACTGCTCGGGCGGAGGCCTTTATCATCTACCGAGACTACCTGGATGCGTCCTACCACCTGGGCCGGTGTATGGAACACAGCGCAGTGCTATGGCCGGAGGTCCTGTTTACCGCCCATGATGAGGCCACAGACCAATGGGCCATGGTCCAACTCCAAGAGGCTGAGGCTGCCGGGCGGGGAAAACAGCCCAAAGGGGCCAAGGACCGGGCTCGGAAGTACGAGTTCGAACTGGACGGCCTGCTCATCAAAATGCCCATGTCCGCGGCGGCTATCCGACTGGAGGGTCAGAAGCTGCAGCACTGCGTGGGCGGATATGCAAAGCGGCACCTGGACGGAGTGCTGACCATCCTGTTCCTCCGTAAAGCGGATGCGCCGCATACACCCTATGTAACTATCGAGATGCAGGGCAATCAACTCCGGCAGATCCATGGGTTTGGCAATGACGCAGGCCGGGTCTCCCCCAGTGTCAAGCACAAAGGGTTTTTGGAATCTTGGCTCCAGTGGCTTCAGGCGGGGAGCCCCCGGGACGACGCTGGACGGCCGAAAATCCCGAAGAAGCAGAAACGGAGCGTTGTGGCGTGAAAAATGCTGACGATCATCATTGAAGTCAATGCCCCACCCGGCCAGGCGATTGGTGTGAAAGAGCACCTGGCCATGTGTCTGGAGCGGTTTGGAAATACCCGGGTAATCTCTATTGAGGAGGACTACCCGGAACAGATAGAACTGGGAGGAAGATAGCATGAACGAAGAAGACCAGAAAACCCCGGCCTGCTGCCTTGGTTGCCACTGGTGGAAGTGTCTGTCCGCCACATCCACCAGTGTGGCCAAGGCCTGTCACCTATTCCTGGAGACTGGTGTGCGCCACGGCAGGCGCGGCAATGTGTGCTCTACCTGGAAACCGAAGGGGGCGACAAAGTCATGACATTGATTCAAACCCGACGGAGGTGGAATTGTGGGTAAAGAAAGTCGGAAGCGCAACCTGCGGCGGATCAATATTGTGGTCACAGCCCAAACCCTTGGCAACCTGGCCTACCTGGCCAAAATGTGCAACTACCCGGAGATCGGCATGGCGGTGGACAAGCTGACCCGGGAGAAGATGGTATCCCTACGGGAGTGGGGCCGGACAGACCGGCGCAGAGGGCGGGGTGGCGGCGATGGCTAAGGTGCTGCGCACCGTGGCCGCCGGGCGACTGCGGTATGCCGTGCTCTACGACCGCTGCTCCCCCGCCGATCCCCCCAGGGCCCGGGCAGAGAAACAGCGGGCCAGCTCCGCCGCTCGGCAGGCTATCAACCTGCGCACCAGCTGCCAGCGGCTGGAGTGCCTGCTGTTTGCCAACTTTGGCCGGGACGACTGGCTGGTGACCCTGACCTATGACGAGGGACATCTGCCGACAGACCGGGACGACGCGGTCAAGCAGGCGAAAAGATTCATCCGCACGCTCCGGGAGCACCGGCGCCCCCGGGGTCAGCCCCTGCGCTACGTCTATGTCACTGAGGACAAGCACGGAGACGGCCGGGTCCACCATCACATGGTGGTCAACGGCACCGGCCAGGATGTAGAGACCTTCCGGGCCCTGTGGCCCAATGGCATGGTGCTGATGCAAAACCTTCGGCCGCGAGAGTTCCCGGCCCTTGCCCGGTATCTCACCAAGGAGCCCCGTGAGTATGGCAAAGCGGAGGTGGGAGCCCGGACCTGGTCGGCCTCCAGAGGACTGGTCAAGGCGGTGGCGCCGCCGGCGGAGCTGGTGCCGGACATCCTGACCCTGCAGGCGCCGCCAGGCTCCTATATTCTGGAAAACGAAGGGACGACGGTGAATGAATTTGGGAACTATCAATTTATCAAGTACCTCATGCCGGACCAAGAGGACTACCGGGTGCCGCTGGAGGTATCCACCGACCCAGAGCTGGATCTGACACCCTGGCGGTATTCGTCCGAGCGGAGAAGGCGGAAAACTGCATAGTCCTTATATTTATAGCACTTGCAAGCATGTATAACAAACGGAAAAGAGCAGAGAAATGGAGGCAAAAACATTGCAATCTCAAGGAAAGTGTGGTAAACTGACTGTGAAAGATGGCTGGTTGCTCTGCCCGGTGTGCGGTAAGCAAAAAGTGCTGAGGCTGACACCAGGGACGACGGCCAAAGACCTGCCAGTGTACTGCAAGCGCTGCGGGCAGGAGTCCATCGTTGATATCGACCAGAGCCTGAGCCAACGCGCCTGAGCCAAGACCCCAAAACGGGAGTCAAGGCTTGGGCGCTTTTTGTTTGCCCGGAGGTGATAGCCCGTGGCCATGAAGCCGCTCAAGCCCTGCCGGCATCCCGGGTGCGGGGAGCTGACCAGGCATGGATATTGCGACAAGCACGCCCCCCAGCAGGCCGCCCGGCGGGAATCTGCCCAGTGGCACCGCTGGTACAGCCTGCCCATCTGGACGGACGTCCTACGGCCGGAACAGCTTCTGCGGGAGCCGTTCTGCCGGGAGTGCGCCCGGCATGGGGTGCGGACGTATGCCACGGAGGTGGACCACATCCGGGACCACCGAGGCGACTGGGCGCGGTTCACCGACCGGGACAATCTCCAGAGCCTGTGCCACTCCTGCCACAGCCGCAAGACCATGCGGGAACAGTGGCAAAGACGGCGGAAAAGTTCGGGCAGGAGTGGACGGTGAGCCGGCCAGCTTTGGGCGCAGGCGCGCGGCCGGTCATGCCCAGGCGGGTGCGGGCGAGAAATTTTATCAAATTTCCTTCACCCTCCCCCCCGTCGAAAAAGTTTTGGACGCATGCGAAAAGACCGCTGGCTGTCCTTCGTGTAGGATTTTTTCCCCATCAGGGGGTCAGAAATTGGGGTGATGTGATGCCAGGACCGAGACAACCCACAGACGTGATCAAGGCCAATGGGCGAAAGCACCTGTCTAAGGCCGAGGAAGCCCAGCGGCGGGCTGGGGAAGTGCATGTGGATCGCCCCAAGGCGGTGAAGGTGCCCAAGTGGGTGCCGGAGGAGCTGAAAAAGGCCTTCCGCTCCCTGGGCAGGAAGCTGCTGGAGGCGGGGCTGTACACCGACCTGGACGCAGACACCCTTGGGCGGTACCTCATCGCCCAGCGCCAGTATCTCATCGCGGCGGCGGAAACGGACAAAGCCCTGGCCCGGAAGGACCAGGAGGAGGCGGATGCCTGGGGCCGCATCCAGGAGCGGCACTTCAAGCAGGCCAGAAACGCCGGGAACGACATGGGCTTGACAGTGACCAGCCGGTGCCGGCTGGTGGTGCCGACTACCCAACAGGCGGGTGAGGAAACCAACCCCTTCCTCCAGCTGATCCAGGGAGGAGCGGAACGTCGTGCCTGATACTATCTGGCTGACTCCGTACATCCACGTGCCGAAGCCGGAGGATGGAGCCCAGCTACGGTACAGCCAGGAGGCCGTGGACCATGTGCTGGCCTTTTTCAACCTGCTGGTGTTCGGCCAGAATGAGTGGGCGGGCAAGCCCTTTGAGCTTTTGCCCTGGGAGGAGCAAGCCATCCGGGAGTTTTACGGCGTCCAGGTGCTGGACGACGACGGCAACTGGGTGCGCTACCGCCGTTTTTTGTATGACGAGATTGCCAAGAAAAACGGCAAGAGCGAGTTCGCCGCCGCCCTGGGTCTGTATCACCTGCTGGCTGACGGAGAGGCCCGGCCTCAGGTGGGTGTCTTCGCGGCGGACAAAACCAATGCGGATATTATCTATCAGTGCGCCAAGTACATGGTGGAGCACACCGCCCTGAGCCAGCCGGCCCACCGGCCATTGGCCTGGTGCCGAGACAGCGTG
Organism: uncultured Oscillospiraceae bacterium; assembly: GCA_944385465.1. GTDB lineage: Bacteria > Bacillota > Clostridia > Oscillospirales > Oscillospiraceae > Enterenecus. The sequence goes on from CALWXH010000009.1 coordinate 19,519, forward strand.
CGTGAGATCCGCACCCGGTTCGGCGGGATTATGAAGGTCTACTCCTCCGACGCGGACACCAAGCACGGATACAGCTTTTCTGCGATCCTGTTCGACGAGCTCCACGCTCAGCCCAATCGACGGCTGTGGGATGTGCTCACCACCGGCTCGGACGCCGCCCGGCGGCAGCAGGTGGTGATCGTGCTGACCACCGCGGGAGATGACCCGGACCGAAAGAGCATCGGCTGGGAGATCCATGAAAAATGCCGGCGGTTGCTGGCCTGGCGCCGGGGGGAGCCGGAGCAGCCCCTGGATCAGGATGACCCGGCGTGGTGCCCCATCATGTACGGCATCAGCATCCTCACCGGGGACGATCCGGACAGGATCGCCGCCCTGGACATCTATGACGAGGAGCTCTGGCGGCAGTGCAACCCCTCCTATGGAGTGACCATCAAGCCACGCCAGTTCCGGGCAGATGCCCGAGCGGCCAGGCAGAGCGAGGCGGCGGAGCGCAATTTCCGGTGGCTCCGGCTCAACCAGTGGATCTCCACCAAGGACGTGGGCTGGCTGCCCCTGACACTGTACGACAAGACACAAGTAGGCCCCTCGGCCAAGGCCGAGCGGGAAGCGTGGGTGCGGGAGCATCTGCCGGGGAAGCTGTGCTATGGCGGGCTGGACCTGTCCACCACCACAGACCTGACGGCTTTTGTGCTCCTCTTCCCGCCCCAGCCGGGGCTGAACACCTGGGTGGCGCTGTGCCAGGCCTGGCGGCCCCAGGAGGGCGTGCTGGAGGCGGAGCAGCGGGACCACGTGCCATACCGGGACTGGGCAAGAGCCGGATTTTTGGAGCTGTGCCCCGGGGACATGATCGACTACACCCAGGTGGAGGCAGCCGTGGCCCAGGCGGCGGAGATCTACCAGATGGAGATGCTGGGAGTGGACCCCTACCTGTCCCGGACGTTGACTCAGCGGCTGGGTGAGCGGGGGCTGACGGTGGTGGAGATCCCCCAGACCATGATGCACATGAGCCCAGCCATGAAGGAGCTGGATCGGCTCATCCGCTCCCACGAGATGCTCCACGTCCACAACACCTGTGCCCGCTGGTGCTTTGGAAACGTCCGGTGTGCCGTGGACGGGAATGAAAATATGAAACCTATGAAGAACCGCAGCATCGGCCGCATTGACATCGCTGTGGCCTGGATCATCGCCATGGCGGTGGCCATCCTGGCCCAGAAGCAACAGCCAGACCTGGCCGCGGCCATGGATCGGCCTGGTTGGGGAATGTAAGGGGATGCCTATGAAGAAACTGATGAAAAATCTGGCCCGGTGCGCCGTGGATCTGGTGCTGGCGGCGGGGGCCGCCGCGGTGGCGGTGGGGGCCGGGATGATCTATCTGCCGGCGGGCCTCATTACCGGGGGCGTGCTGGCTATGGTCGGGGCGGTGTTGGCCAATTTAGGCGGAGGTGATGGCGGATGAGCTTATCCAAAGGCCTGCGGGCCCTGGCCCGGGCGCCGGTGCGCACCAAATCGCTGACCGCAGGGGATCTGATCGCCGCGGGGCATCCGGCGGACGGGACGGACGTCGCTGAAGCCTACGCCCGGAAGCTCAGCGTGGTGGACCGGTGTATCGAGATCCTCAGCGACTCCATAGCCAAGCTGCCCATCTATCTGTTTGACAGCCGGACCAGGGCGCGCATCGACCACCCGCTGCTGTACCTGCTCAACGTCCGCCCGAATGAGGCCATGTCACCCAGTGTGGCCAAAAAACTGGTGGAGACCTGCCGTCTGGAGGGAGGCAATGGGTACCTGTGGATCGTCCGGTCTGAGCGGACAGGGCGTCCCCAGGAACTGATCCCGGTGCCCTGGCGTCTGGTGCAGCCCTGGCGTGACCTGGCCGGACGGGTATGGTACGACGTGAGCCACCCGGTGACCGGAGAAGCCATGCGATTGCCCAATGAGGACATGATCCATGTTAAGGGGGCCAGCCGGGACGGGCTGACGGGGGCAAGCGTTCTCCGGCGGGCCAGCGAGGCCATCCAGGCCGCCCGATCCCAGCAGCAGTACGGATTGAGCTACTTTGCCAGCGGCGGGCAGCCCTCCGGGGTGCTCAGAACAGAGTCCGACCTGGGAGGCTACGCCAAGGGGCCTGACGGTAAGCCTCTTCAGCGTAAAGACGGCAGCTATGTGACCAAGCGGGACGTGATCCGGCAGGAGTGGGAGCGGATCCACATGGGGCCCAGCAACGGCCACCGGGTGGCCATCCTGGACCTGTCCCTGGACTACAAGCCCCTGGCGGCCAGCAACGCCGACGCCCAGTTCATCGAGAGCCAGGACGTGAGCGTCAAGGACCTGGCCCGGTTCTTCGGGGTGCCGCTGTACAAGCTCCAGGAGGGGCAGCAGTCGTACAGCTCCAACGAGCAGAACGCCATCGAGTATGTGGTGAGCACCCTCCACCCCATCGTGACCCAATACGAAGAGGAGATGAGCTATAAGCTGCTCACCGACAGCGAGCTGCACCGGGGCCTGGAGGTACGGATCAATATGATGGCGGAGCTTAAGGGAGATACCACCGCCAGGGCGGCCTGGTACAAGGCCATGATGGATGAGGGCCCCTTCTCCGTCAACGATGTGAGAGCCCTGGAGGACCTGCCAGACGTAGAGGGCGGAGACGAGCATCGGGCCAGCCTGAACTATGTGCCTCTGCGTCTGTGGCCGAGCCTGAGTCAGTCCCGGGCAGCGCATGGGAATACAGAAGATATGTCATGAGCCTGAGCCAGAGCCCATAGCGGCCAGCGCCTGAGCCATACAGAGATCGGATTGTATGGATTTTGGCACTGGTCAATTTTTATACCGAGGAAGTGGTGAAAATGGAGCAAATCAGAAAGTCCGCCGTGCTGATGAAGTCTGCAATCGACGAACAGGAGATGGCGCTCATCAACCAGCACACACTGCGCGAGCTGTCTGCAGATGAAGTGTTCACCTTCAAGCTGGCGGCATCAAACAACCAGATAGATCGAGACTGGGAGCGTTTTACCGATGCGGCCTTGGAAAAAATGGCTGAGCTCTATGTGGGCAAGCCGGTAATTCGCAATCATGACTGGAAACACGGCTGCCAGACAGCCCGGGTTTATGCGGCAAACGTGGTTGCTGCGGATGGCGGTGTAAAACAGCTGATCTTACGGTGTTACATGCCTCGAACTGAGGGTAACGCCGAGACGATCACCGCTATTGAGAGCGGCGTGCTGCGGGAGTGCAGCGTGAGCGTGATCGTAAAGCGTGTGGCGTGCTCGGTGTGCGGCGCCAACCAGCGGGAGGCGATTTGCAGACACTTCCCTGGCCGCATCTATGATGGCGTCACCTGTCATTTTGATCTGGACGATGTGAGCGATGTCTATGAGGTAAGCCTGGTAGCAATCCCCGCAAATGCCGACGCCGGAGTGGTCAAGGCCAAACGATATGGTGGCGCTGACCCCGAACCCGATAGCCAGTCTTGGCAGGATAAAGCCCTGCTGGAATTAGAAAAAAATCGATTTGTCATGGAGGGACAGAACAATGAGACGGAAACTGATTGACCTGAAGCAGCTGCGCTCTGTCGAACTGGATCGGGCAGAAACCGCCCTGAAGGAAGGCAAGCGCGAGGAGTACACTGCGGCAATGGAAAAAGTGCGCAACATGAACTCCGAGATCAAGTCCGTGCAGGACCTGATCGATGAGCAGGACCGTAAGTTCCTGGAGAAAGCAGACGACCACCAGGTAGAGAAGGACAAGGCCGGGGAGCGGGGCAACGCCCTGATGAAGGGGGAGAAGGTGACCTTCTCCGTGCCCGAAGTGCGCAAGGCCCTGTGGGGGGTGAACAAGTCCATCACCCTGGGCACCGGAACCCTGGTGCAGCCCACCGGGGCAGGGGCCAACATCCGGGACAACCTGGAGACCACGGTGAGCTCCATCGTGGACCAGGTGCAGGTGCAGGATCTGGAGGGCATGGGTTCCCTGCTGGAGCCCTACGTGATCACCGAGAGCGACGCCAAGGGTGGCAAGGTGACCACCAACGCTGGCACCGCCCGCACCGCCTCCGCCGACCCCACCTTCGGGGTGTCCAAGATCGCCCCCTATGAGCTCAACGTGACCAACTATGTGGACCGGAACATCTCCCGGCTGTCCCCGGCCAACTACTATGTCAAGATCTATGGCATGGCCATGCGGGCCATGCGACGGAAACTGGCCGAGCTCATCGTCAACGGTGACGGCCAGTCTACCCCGGACATGTACGGCATGAAGAACGCCAAAAACCAGGCGGGCGGCGCGATCTTCGCCACGGAGAACCTCACGGCCATCAACGAGAACACCTTGGACCTGCTCTTCTACGCCTACGGCGGGGACGAGGAGATTGCCGGCAATGCCAGGCTGTTCCTGAACAAAGCGGACCTCAAGGCCTTCGGCCAGATCCGGGGCACCGCGGACAAGAACCGGGTGTACAAGATCCACCCCGACGCAGGCAACCCAAACATCGGCATGATCGAGGATGGGGGCAACTTTGTGCCCTACACCATCGTGTCCGCCCTCACCGCACTGTCCGGCTCCACTGCCGGGTCCAGCGCCATCCAGACCATGCTGTACGGCAGTCCCATAAACTATCTCCTGGGCCTGTTCGGCGGCTACTCCATCCGGGTGGATGAGAGCGTCAAGGCCGTGGAGCGGATGTACACCATCCTGGGCGACGCCATGGTGGGCGGCAACCTGGTGGTCCACAACGGCATGGTGGTGGGCACCCTGGCCGCCACCGGCTGATTGCCATGGCGCTGAGCGAGGAGCGGAAGGCCAGCCTGCTGGCATACTGCAAGCTCACCGAGCTGGCCGATGACCCGGACGTGCAGGTGCTCCTTCCCGCCCTCTACGACGGAGCGGTGGAGTATCTGGCGGACGCGGGCATCCAGGAGCCGGAGGAGGGCGCGGCCCGGGCCCGGTATGACCTGTGCGTCAACTACCTGGTGCTGGCGGCCATGGATCAGCGGGACGCCGCCGTGGTGGGCTCCACCGTGACGGACAACCCCGTCTTCCGGCGGATATTGACCCAGCTCAAGCTGAGCCAGCCGGCAAATCCGCAGACGCTTACGGATTTGGGGGTGACGTGATGGCACCCAACCATATCGATGCCGGCAAGCTGGATGAGCGCGTCAAGGTTCTGGCCTTCACAGAACAGAGCCCGGGCGTCTGGACCTGGAAGCAGGTTCGGGCGACCTGGGCCAAGGTGGAGCTGTCCACCCGGCACAACGTGTGGTCCGTCCACGGCATTGGGGCCACCGGGGTGACCATGACCATGCGCCGGCAGGATCTGCGGCTGGCCAATGCCCTGGAGTGGCGGGGACAGCACTGCTTTGTTACCGCCATCGAACCCATGGGCCGCAGCCACCTGACGGTGAGCGCCGCCCTGGTAGCCCTGGCCCAGTGCGAGGACAAGGTGGCGGGGATCAAGTTTCCGGCCAGCCTGACCGAAAAGTACTTGGGCCACGAGCAGCTGGAGCCCTATGCCACCAACGTGCTGCGGCATGTGCTGGTGACGCCCAAGGCGATTCAGCTCAAGCCCGGCCAGCTGGTGGAGGTGGACGGGACGGCCTGGCCGGTGACCCTGGCCCACACCCTGGACCTCTGGCATAACGAGTACGAGATCGAGAGGACGGTGGATCTGTAGCCGCGGGCGTTCCTGCGGGAACGCCATAACCGCCTGGCGGCGGCGCGGCTCCAAAGGGGGACCAGTCCCCCTTTGGGGAACCCCCTGCCCTGCGGGGCGGACGAAAGGAGATTGCGCTGTGGAAATCCAACTGGATGCCAGCGAGCTGGACGAGCTCGTTGAACGGCTGGATAAATCCCCGGAGGTGATCCGGGAAGCCCGGCGGAAGGCCATGGAGCAGGCCGCCCCTAAGCTGCTGCAGCAGGTGCGCACGGAGATCGGTGGGTCCGGTAAGGTACAGCGGTGGCAGGACTCCTTCGTGGGCAGCCGGGGCGGCTATGCCGCCGCCCGGCCCAAGACCAAGACCTTTGCCCAGGACAACCGGGGGAAGGTCACCCGCTACCAGGTGGGGGCGGTGACCAACGCCATCAACTCCGGGCACCGTTTCTCCAGCCCCAGCGGGCGTAATCGGGACTACCGGCCCCGCATCCGCAGCGGGCAGCAGCGGGTCCCCGGGCGGCATTTCTACGAGGCTGCCCAGGCCAAGGTGCCCCAGGTGGCCCAGCAGGCTGCCCAGCAGATGGCGGATGCGCTGATCTCACATCTGGAGGGATGAGCAATGATCACACCCAACGACATCATGGACCGGATCGCGGAGCTGGTGGCGGAGAAGTTCCCCGGGGAGGACATCCACTTGGAGCTGTGCCCCCAGGGCTTTACCCGGCCCTGCACACTGATCGTGCAAGATGAATGCACCTGTAATGTCGGTTTCGGCACGGCCATCATAGAGTTCTCTCCGGTATTTACCCTAACCACCTTTGTGCCCACGGATGAATACCATCAAAGTCATTTGGCAGAGCTCCACCAGCGGCAAATGATCTTAACAGGATTATTCCTGCCGGGCTACATCAAGGTGAAAGATCGGGCACCAAAAGTCTCCAGTCTGAAGCTGGCCGGAGGCTATGACTATGATACCGTGACTGTAGCCCTCTCTTATACCCTGCTGCGCAGCGAATTTGAGGAAGCGGTTTCCGCCCCTCTCATGGAACATTTCAACTTCGATACACGAGGAGAGTGATCAATCGATGGGATTGCCTGAACTGTATTTTGCGTACCAAACTGCGGCGGAAACTGTGTCTGCTCGGAGTAAGCAGGGTGTCGTAGCACTGCTGCTGCAGGATGCCGGAGTCACCGCAGGCGTGTACACTGTAGCCCATGAAGCGGACATCCCTGCCGGGTTGGGCGCTGACAATGCGGACTATGTTAAGCGGGCTCTGGTCGGCTACATCAATCGCCCGCAGAAGCTCTATTTGTCGGTTGTGGCTGACAGCGCAGATGTCGAGGATGCCTTGGCCCAGTTGACCAGTTTGAGCTACGACTATGTGGCCGGATTCCCCGATGCCGACGCAACCGCGGCAGAAGCACTTGCGGACGGCGTGGTCGAGCGTCGGAAAAAGAACTACATTGGGAAGGCAATTGTGCCCAGCTTTAGTGCCAATGATGTCGGGGTTATCAATTTCGCATCGTCTGGCATCAAAGCCGCAGCAGGCACCTTTGGCGGAATTGCACTGCCTGCGGGTGACTTCACAACTGCCGAGTACTGCTCGCGCATTGCCGGTATCCTGGCAGGCACACCCGCAGAAGGCAGCGCAACGGGAGCGGCCCTGGACGAAGTGACCGAGGTCACAGAATCGACCAATGTCGATACCGATATCAATGGCGGAAAACTGATTTTGTATCACGATGGGCGAAAGGTGCGGATCGCACGGGCTGTAAATTCTTATGCGCCGTCTGGGAACCTGACCACGATTCTGCGCAAAATCAAGGCCATCGAGGTTATTGATTTGATCCACTACTATGCAGTCACCACCGCAGACGACCAGTATCGCGGCCAGTGCGCAAACACCTACGACAACAAGTGTCTGCTGGTGGCGGCCCTTCAGGATTTTCTGAGATCTCTGGAACCTGAATTGCTGGCCGAGGACAGCAGCTCCGCCCAGATCGATCTGGAGGCCACCCGGGCCTGGCTCAAGGAACAGGGCACCGACGTGACCAACCTGTCGGATGAGGAAATCCGCCGCGCAGACACCGGCAGCTATGTGTTCATCTCTTTGGGCGGCCACATCGTGGACGCCATGGAGGATTTCAAAATCGTGCTGTCGTTGACAAATCGGTAAGGGAGGGAAGATAAATGCCACAGGTAATGGATGCATCTCTGGTGCGGTCCGGCTCTCACGGTACGTGCTGGCTGGATGGGGAACTGATGACGGAGTGCTACGGTCTCCAGATCGTGGTAAACAAAACCAAGGAGCAGGTGCCCAGGTGCGGGGCCTTCATGGCGGGCAACAAGCTGATGAGTGCCAATATCACCGGCACGGTTCGGCTGTACAACGCCACCAGTCGACTGATCGAACGTCAGGCGGAAAATCTGAAGGCCGGCCGGGACTCCCGGTTTGTAATCGTCTCCAAGCTGGCAGACCCGGACAACCCCAACATCCAGCGGGTGCAGGTGACTGGAGTGTCCTTTGACAACCTGACTCTGGCGGACTGGCAGGCAGCCCAAATTGGCACCATCGAGGCGCCGTTCACCGCGGACGACTACACTGTGCTGGAGTCCTAACCCGCCAAGGGCGGAAAAATGGAACAAACGTTTGACAGGCGGCGCCAAATAGGGTAGAATGAAAACGGCCTCCGCATCGCGGAGGCCGGGCGCTGTTACATATGGCGGTTAGCCCATCTCCCGAGGGGAGGTGGTGCCTATGGGAAACGGGCGTTGGGTTCAAGTCCTGCGTTTCGTGGTATGTTTCATCATAGTCCTTGTGATTATGATCCTCATATCCCCAAAAGCGAGTTAGCCGCCCGGCTGCACCCGAGCGGCTAACTGATCACGGTTAGTCTGCAAAGGGGCTGACCGCTTGTGACAGCGCCCTTTCATTCTTATTATAGCGCTTTAGGCCGCTTTGTCAAGGCAGACAAGGCGGCTTTTATTTTATCATGAAAGGATTTGTTGGCCGTGACAGAGACAACCAAGACGCAAAGCAATAATCAGCTCAATATCCTCCGGATTCTCCTGGATGGGGATGCTCCGGACGTGCGAACCCAGCGCGAGACCAAGGTCTATGAGGTGAGGCGCCTGAGCAAAGCACTGGGTAGACCAGTATGCTTCACCTTGCGGGGGCTGCCCTATGGTCGGGTGCAGGAGCTGCAGCGCCTACAAGAAGACGTACCCTGCCACATCGTGCTGGAGGGCTGTGTCGATCCCAGCTTCCGAGACCCGGAGCTGTTGGCAAAATACCGGGCAGCTACCCCCCTCGACGCGATCCAGGCGCTGCTGCTCCCCGGGGAGATTGAAGACTTGTCCCGGGCCGTGGAGCGTCTGACAGGGTTTCGCCAGAATACCATCCGCGAAATAAAAAACGGATAAGGGAGGGCGGGGACCCGGACCTGGACCTCCTGTGGTGGTTGTTCCGACACAAGAATGTGATGCCCTGGGAGGTATACTCCCAGAGCCAGGGCTATCGGGACCTGGTTTATGCCATGGCATCCTTCGAGTGCGATGAAAAAATGACCTCCGCGGCACAGCGGAGGTCATAACCCAGGAATGAGTAGGCTGAGGATCAGGACTGCGCCCAACAGGCAGCAACCAAGCCCCACCCAGATCAAGGGACGGCGGAAGGCAAGGTGGCAGGTCAACCCCGGCTCCAGCTGGGAAACACTGAGCAACGCTCCGCACACAGCCAAGACAATGCCTATGATCAGTAGGGGGATCATGTTCCAATGCCTCCTCTCCCATTTATCTTACAAGTTCAGTATACCAGAATTGACCAGAAAGTCAAGGTGAGACCATGCCAAAAGACGGGCTGAATATCTATTTCAGCATCAGGGACGGGGCCTCCCCCACCCTGTCGGCCATCGCGGACAAGACTCGCGCCTTGGATAAAGAAACCCAACAGTTGGAACAGAGCTATCAAGCGCTGCAGAAAGCGAATGCCAGTCTGATTCAGCGGCAAACCGCTCTACGGAAAGAGCTGTCCCTGGCCAAAGATGAGGCCAAGGACGCCAAGCGGGCGTTTGAGGACCTGGGGGACGCGGCCAGCCAGGACGCCTACGAGAAAGCGCAGCAAAAGGTGGAGGCCCTACGCAATGAAATCTCCGCCACCAGCAAGGCCCTGCGGGAGAATGAGAAGATCTTCAAAAGCAACATGGAGACCGTGAGGAAGGGCGCCACCGGAAGCGGAACAGGCGGGAATGATGGCGGCTTTGCTATGCTGGCAAAGGGCATTGCCAGCGGGCAGATTGGGCAGATGTTTTCCTCGTCTTTAGGTGGAGCCGCTGAGACCTTGTTGACCAGCGCAGTGGGAACCCCAACGGCATCTCTCATTTCGGATACTGTAAGCAGTGCCATTACTGGCGCTGCAGCAGGAGCTATGTTCGGTCTGCCTGGTATTTTGATCGGCGGTGGCGTGGGTGCCCTCTCCGGTCTGATTTCGGGCGGGACCAAGATCTATGAAGCCCAGGATGACGCATTCAAAGAATATGTCCAGGAGGGCGTAGAGGGCGCCCTGGAAGACCAGCAGACCCGGACAGAGACCGGCTCGACCATCGCCGGCAGCCGGGAGCAAACGCAGATGGCCTTTGCTCAACGGCTGGGCAGCGAAGAGGCCGCGGCGGAATACCTGGGGCGAGTCCAGGACATGGCGGCCCGGACCAATTACACCTACGACGAAATCACCGGTTACTCCAAGCTGCTGCTCAACTCGTACAATCCGGACGAAGTCTTCTCGGTACTCCAGTCCTTGTCAGACGCTACAGCCGGGCTGAATCTGTCCAGTAGCGACGTGGAGCAGATGATTGCCGGCCTAAGCCGGATGCGCACCACGGGGAAAGCCACCCAAGAGTATCTCAACTTCTTCTCTGAACGGGGCGTGGATGTCTACGATGCCCTGGGACAGTCCCTGGGCGTAGACAAAAGCCAAGTCGCCAACATGGTGACCAGCGGCGAGATCGGCGGCGTGGAGGCCGCCCAGGCCATCCTGGAGTATATCGATCAGGAGTTCGGCGGGCTGAGCGAGAAGCTGATGGGCACTTATGATGCCATGGTGGACAACCTATCCGATGCGGAAGCCAATCTGCAGGCCCGGGCCGGCGAGGGATACAACGAAACCCGGAAAGAAGGCATCCAGGCCCAGCAAGAGTGGATGGAGCAGAAGGCAGGCGAACTGGGCGACGCCTACTCTATGATCGGTCAGTGGCAGGCAAGTCTTGAAAACCTGGCCGAGCAATATGAGCGAGATGCGCTGGATGCCGTGATGAGTGGTACAACCTCCGATCTCTATGCAGACAGCGATCAGCTGGGCCGGCTGGAGGAGCTTGCCGAGGAATACCAAGCGGCATTGGCGGAATACGAGGCGGGCAACCAAGAGGCGGGTGCTCGGATGGGCCAGCTGCTGGCGGAAGCCCAAATCATCGCCCAGAACGAATACAACGCAAGCGAAGGCGCCCAGTTGGCCCTTCAATCTCAACTGGACTTGGCTGGGCGCATCCGGGAGGATGCGGCCAGCAACGAAGCCTACTGGAACGCAGGATACCAGAAGGGCCAGGAATTCAGCAAAGGTATGGCCGCAGCCTGGACCAGCCTGGGCCTGGGCGCAGACGACGATGGCGGCTACATGTCCGCAGGAGAGGCCATGCAGCTGTACGAGCAGATCCGCACCGGCGGGCGGTCCTATGCCGTGGGCCTGGACCGGGTGCCCTATGACGACTTCCCCGCCCTGCTCCACCAGGGGGAGCGGGTGCTGACCGCCAATGAAGCCCGGGCCATGGACCAGGGCGGATCCGGCGGGATCACCATCCAGATCGGGGAACTGGCTGTACGGGAAGAGGCGGATGTGGACCGGGTGGCCGAAACCCTGATGGCCAAGCTCCGGCTGGCAAGGATGGTGGTTTGATGGAAAAGACATTTTGTTTCCTGTTTGACAGCCGCAGCATCATTCTCCCCGTCACTCCGGAGCGCGCCACCTGGGAGCAAGGCATCAACATCGAGAGCATCAACATCAGTGCTGTCGGTGATGTTTATCGCCCCGGGAAATCGCGCCGCCACCGGGGGCAAATTGAAGGGATCTTCCCTGCCAACGCATACAGCTGGGTTAATCCATCTGCCTCGCTGGATCCATATTACTACATCAACCTGTTTGCCGATGCAATGAAGCGGAAGGCAATTGGCCGCTATGTCGTGGGCGGGACTGAGATTAACGCTCAAGTCATCATTGAAGGGCTGTCATATGAGGAACGAGACGGCAGCGGCGATGTGTACTATACGCTATCGATTGCCGAGTGGGTCGACCTGGAAGCTGTTACGGTGTCCGGGCCGGATGTGTCCTGGACTGGAAACGGGACTCAAAACACCGGACAACCAGCTGAGACGCCCCCCGAGCAATACATTGTTGTCGCTGGAGATATGCTGTCGGTCATCTGTCGCAGATATTATGGCAATGGATCTTCCCGGTACTATGAGGCGCTCGCCAAGTACAACGGGATCGAAAATCCACACCTGATTTATCCCGGAGACACAATACAAATTCCCCCTGAATCCGAACTGTTTGGAGGCACCTAACATGCAGATTTATCTGACAGACAGCAGCGGCACCAGAGAGATTACAAACCTCATTGTCAGATCCGTATGGAGCGGCGATGAATCAACCATAGCGAGAAAACTCAGTGCATCTATGCTGCACGATGAAACCGAGCTGTGGCCGGTTCCATCTCTGGGGGATGGCGTTACCCTCACCCATGATGGCGCTCTGTTGTTTGCAGGCTATGTTGTGCAGCGGACCTTAGATAGCGAAAGCTCCACGTTGGAGTTTGAGTGTTATGACAAGGGGATCTACCTCACGAATAATGATGCCACATACAAATTCCGGCAAACTACAGCGGAAGCTATGGTTCGCACCGTCTGCGATGATTTGGGCATTCCCGTTGCAGAATTGGCGGAAACGGGGATCCCTCTCAACCGCAAGTTTTCGGGCGTGACTATAGACAAGCTGGCCCGCACAGCCTACAGCCTGGCCGCAGAACAGACAGGAGATCGTTACGCCATAAGAATGACCCCTGATGGTCTATCCATTACGGTGCGCACCCAAAACGAGAGCAGCTTAAATCTCCGTCCCCGATCGAACCTAATGTATGCCACGACCACGGAGTCTATCGTGGACATGGTCAACAGTGTTGGCATCTATGATCAGCAGGGCCAGAGGATTTCTTCTGTCGGAGATAGCCAGGCTCAGCAACTATATGGCACCATGGAGCGGCATCTTCAGCAGAGCGAAAGCGGAGATGTCTTTGCTCAGGCTGAGGCGTTGCTTGAAGACAACGGGCTCAGTCGCAATGTACAAGTGCAGGTTCTGGGAGATACCAGGCTGATCACGGGGGAAACAGTAGTTGTGGAAGAGCAGTCTACTGGGCTTCGCGGTATCTTCTGGATTGATTCGGACAGTCATACCTGGCAGCGGGATACCTACACTTGCAAGTTGACTCTCAACTGCCGGAATGTAATGACAACGGCCAATGCAGGGAGCGATCTAACATGAGCAGCGGGAAAGATCCTTATTTAGACTTCTGGGGAATGTGCCGAGACGACACCAGAAGCATGATGCCGTTAGTGTACTGTATAGGGAAAATCACCGCAGTATCGAAAGAGCATTTGCGCGTCCTGGCTGATGGCCACGAGCTGGACGAGGACGACATCCTCATCAACGCCGCATATCAGCCAGATTTCGAGGAAGAGGTAGAGCTCACAGATATGAGCGGCCGGCTGAACGGCGCATCGTCCATCTGCCCCAACGGATTCCATACGTATTTCGACGTTACATCGGTAAGCAACGATCCAAAACTGACCTACAAGGCGCCCATGCGGCTTAGCGTGGGAGACTTCGTATTGTTGCTCCCCGATTCAGACCGACAAATTTACTACTTGATTTGTAAGGTGGTGAGCTGGCATGGGGCTGTTCCCGTTGATCAGTCTACCTGATTTAACAGATTCTGCTGGGACTCAGCGGCAGCTATTCCGGGAACCCGCATGGGATTTCCGACAAAACGCCCCCATCTGGCGCGGAGGCGAACCGGTGTATGTCACTGGGGCCAGCGCAGTCCTGGTGTGGGCGTGGAACACCCTGCACACTCTTCGGGGTATGCATGACATCTTCACCCGGGACTACGGGCTGGGCATCAAGGCTTTGATCGGCACAGCTTACACCGAAAGCGTCCGCAGATCTGAGGCTATCCGGTACGTGCGAGAAGCATTGCTCGTGTGCCCATATATCACATCTGTGGATTCGGTGTCCGTAGAGCTGGATGGAGCCATGTTGGTGATCACCTGTACGATCCAGACCGTCTATGGGGAGGTGAATATAGATGGATGTAGGCTATAACGCTTACGACAATATCACTCCGGAATCCATCAAAGCGGAGATCCTGGCAGAACTGACGTCCTCTGTGGAGACGCGGGAGGGATCTTATGCAAACACTCTGGTAAGCCCGGCTGCCTACCAGATGTGGCTGGTCTATCAGCTGATCCCGTGGATTATCCAGCTGGGGTTCCCCGATGAGACCAGCGGCCAGCTGATCGACGGCCGAGCCGAAGACTTCGGCCTGGTGCGCACACCGGGCCTGCGGGCAGAAGTAACGATGGAATTTACCATTGCTGCCGGGTTGTCTCGGACCCCCAGCATTCCAGAGGGCACAGTGGTCCTCACCCAGGACGGGCTCCAGTTCGCCTTGACGGAGGCGGTGGTGTTTACTGGCCTGACCGGATCTGCCCACGCCCAGGCCGCCCAGCCGGGACGTGCATACAACGTAGAGGCAGACACGATCACCATGATGCAGCGGAACATATCTGGCGTCACGTCCTGCACCAATCCGGATGCGGCCTACGGCGGCACCGATGAAGAAACCGATGCGGCCTTCCTGGCACGATACAAGGAATTTCTGCAGCGGCCCATCAGTTCGGGGAACAGGAACCACTACATCGCCTGGGCGAAAGAAGTCAGCGGGATCACCTTTGCGGAGTGCCTTGCCATCTGGAACGGCCCGGGCACTGTTAAGGTCATCGTAGCTGGCCCGGACAAGGCCCCAGTAGATGCGGATATTGTGTCCGATGTAGCCGCTCACATCGAGCAGGAACGTCCCATCGGCGCATCAGTCACTGTGGTCAGCGTAACCGAGCTGCCGATCAACGTCACCGCAACTGTGTCTCTGGCCAGCGGCACGTCTTTGCAGAGCGTGAAAGACCAGCTGGATGAGACTCTCAGCCAGATGTTGCTGGATCTCCCCTTCGGCACCAGCAAAACAATCCTTCACACAAAAGTGTTGTCGCTACTGCTTGCATGTGACGGCGTAGAAGGATACTCCGCATTCACAGTAAACGGCGGAAGTGCAAATATCTCAGCAACGGCGGAACAAACTCCTGTAGTCGGCACACTGAACATCACATCGGGAGGCAGTTGATATGACCTATTATGATCTTCCCTCCTATCAGCGTGTGCCGGCCTATTTGGAAGCATCTGAACAAACACGCGCCATCATCGTTGCATTGGTCAGTGCAACATTGGCGGCCCGGGCCGCAGTATTAGACACCACGGATCAGCTGCACGTACACACAGCCACATGGGGACTCACATTATGGGAAGACCTACTTGCCATTACTCCTCCGGCCAATGCGACAGCAGAACAGCGCCGTAGCGCCATCACCACCAAGCTTTTGGGTTCCGGCACCTGCAACGCTCAGATGATCAGCAGCATCGCAAAGGCTTTGACCGGCTACGAAGCAGTCGTTGTTGAGCAAACAGCCGAATACACCTTCTCCATCTATTTTGTGGGTGACAGCGCTGGGTTCATCGACTTTGACCTGAATTCCATCATTGAGGCAGTTGACGAAGTCAAACCTGCTCACCTGAAATTTGTGATCACGCCCATTACCTGGGGGGATCTGGAGTCCTCTGGACTGACGTGGGGCGAATTACAAGAGCGGTTTGAGACCTGGGGTGATGTGCCCAAAGCAGTGCTGGTTCGGGAGAGAACGTGATGGGTACGGCTGAAACATTGCGCGCCGCGAAAGAGCGCAGACAGGTGCTCAATCAGCGCATCCGTGAAGCCAAGGAGCTGGCCCAGACCACCCGGGACGGGGCGGAGCGCCGGCGGCAGCTGGAGCGAGCCAGGATCCTCCACGACATGTACGTTGAGTGCAATGAGGAGATCGCCAGGCTGGAGGGGCGAAAGCTGGCCGAAAAGAAGCAGATGCTGCGGGGAGACGGCGTGTTTGCCGGCGGCCTTGTGTGGGCAGATCTCGCCGGCATGACCTGGGGCTCCGCGGACGGGCTGACCTGGGCGGACATCCAGCAGGCCCGGGACGGGGCACAGACCGGCCGGCAGCTGCAGCTGCTCACCGATCTGCTCAACGACGGCCTGGACAGCTGCACGCCCCGGCAGCAGACCTATATCCACGCCTACTACACGGAAGAACTGGTCCTGGATGAAATTGCGGAAGATTTCGGTGTTACCAAGAGCGCTGTCTGCCGGGCCATCAAGCGGGGCCTGGCCCGGGTGGCTCACCACGTGGTGGCCAGGCTGTGCATTGCGCAGTGCCTGGACAACGGGACCTTCGACTACCTCAAATTTGCCCAGCGGACTCAGGCACTCACGGAGCGGCAGACGGAGCTTCTTTATCTTGCTATGACCCAGGATGCGTCCTACCAGATGATGGCCGACTACCTCGGGCGAGATAAGTCCACGGTGTTCCGGGGTGTGGAGCGGGCGGAGGCACGGCTACGGACCCTGCGGGTGGACTTCCTGCCGGAGGCCAATCCAACCAGAGTGAAGTTCCGCGATTGGGCAGGGATCGGTGAAAAGGAGCTGGCCGAACAGCTGGGGCTAAGCCGGAGGTTCTATTATCAGGCGGTTCACCGGGCCGCCCGGGTGCACGGCGTACCTCTGTTGCACTATCACATCCTGTGCCGCATCCGGCGCGGGTGGAGCGTCCAGGACGCCGCAAACGAGCTGGGTGTGTCTACAGGGCTATGCAAGCGGGTCTCCAAACTATATCCAGAATCGGTGCCGCTGGATACCGCTCTGCTGCCGGACTACCGGCCCAAGCAGGTGACCCGCACCCCGGCGCCGGGCACCGTACTTGGCGCACTGCGGGATCTGACCCGGTGCACGGATGCTATCATAGACCGGCTGGACGCGGCCACCTTATCCGCCCTCCGGGAGGCGGTTCCATGCTGATTCACAAACAAACTCTGGGGGTGCTGGACCAGTTTTGGACTGGGCGCTATGTGTGCTACGGGCAGGAGCGGATGCCCCAGATGACGGAGTACACCCTGGCCGGAACGGGGGCTTCCCCGGAAGAGTGGTGGGAAGTGCCCAGGCTGAGCCAGCTGGGACGGAAGCTCCGGGCAAGTTACCCATGGTGCGACCCGGTGGTGGACGACCAGGGGCAACTCATCGACATCGTGGTATGGCCGGCCTGGCGTCGGGACGGCCTACCAGAACCGCTTGCGGAAACGCCGCGAGAGCCGCCCCAAAAGCGGAGGCAGCGGCGGAAGAAAACAGGGATTCTGTCCTATCTATGGGACAAGGAAAGGGGAAACAGCAAATGAGCTTATTGGGATGGGAAATCACGGTCAATGACCTCCGGTGCGCCATGGTGAGCCGGGGCAGCACAACGGGGAGTATGTGCTACATTTCGAGGAGGCGTTTGCCACGCTGGCCCAGCTGAAGGCTGTACCCTGGGCCAACCCCACCGTGGAGGTGGTAAGCGCCACGGGAACCGTCCTGCCCAGCGGGTACGGATTCGACCTCAAGGGCATCGAGTACGACTACGGCCCCAGCTTGTGGAAAGTTACGGTAGCCGTAGCGGAGCAGTACCTGGGGGATGTGCTGGCATATGCCGCTCAGGTGGAGCAGCTGGAGGCCCAGCTGGAACAAGCCCAGACGGATGCAGCCACGGCTCAGGGTGAGGCAACCCAGGCCCAGGCTGCGGCGGATGAAGCGCAGGAACTGCTGGACATCATCGTCAACGGTGTGGAGGAGGATGCAACATGATTACCAAAGAAAGAGCCCGGGAAATCCGGGCCGTGATTGAGCAGGCGGCAGGCAGCCTGGACGATGAGACGGCCGCCACAGCCCCCAGTCTATTCAAACGCTGGACCGTGGGCGAGACGGTAGAGCCAGGGGACCGGCGGTACTACCCGCCCACCCAGCGCCTGTACAAGGTACGGGAGGGACAGGGCCACACCACCCAGGCTGACTGGACGCCGGACGTGACGCCGGCCATGTGGGCAGTGGTGGGCGACCCCGGCGAGGCGGGAACCCTGGAGGATCCCATCACCGCTGCACGGGGGATGGAGTATACCTACGGGCTGTACTACAAAGACCCGGAGGACGAGCAAGTGTATCTGTGCGAGAGAATCGGCGAGGAGGCGGGCGGCAAGATCACGTTGCAGTACCTGCCCCATGAGCTGGTTGGTCAGTATTTCAGCCTGGCGGATTAACCGCTGAAGAGGGAGGCTTAATGTGAGTGCATCTGAGATACTATTGGGCGGGGGCGGCCTACTTGCGGTGCTATTGACCCTGATCCAGGTCGCCCCCGTCAAGATCAACCCCTGGTCTGCCCTGGCAAAGGCCATCGGGCGGGCCGTCAATGCAGACGTGCTCCGGGAGCTGCAGATCGTAAAAAAGGATCTTTCCGATCACATCCGTATGGACGATGAACGGAACGCCGATGAGCATCGGGCCCGCATTCTTCGCTTCAATAATGAACTTCTACGAGATCTTCCCCATACCAAAGAGGAATACATTGATGTCTTGGCCGACATTGATTTCTACGAAAGGTATTGCGATGAGCATAAGGACTACAAAAACAATCGTGCAGTTCATGCCATAGCCAACATCAGCCGCTGCTACGACGAGCGGCTGCAGAAACACGATTTCCTGCGATCATCGTCAAGAGAGCGAACAACCAACATGTGAAGGAGCAGTGCATATGGAAAATCTGAAAAAGCGCTTGGCATCGCTGCTGAGCGTGAAAAGCCTGGTAACTTTAACCCTCACCGGGGTGTTTGCCTTCCTGGCCGTTACCGGGCAGGCCTCCCAAGAATTCATGACCGTGTATACGGTCGTAATTGCCTTTTATTTTGGTACACAGGCAGAGCGTCAGAAGCAAGAGCAGGTTGAGAAAGGAGACGCATCATGAATTTAATCACTTGCCTGCTCAAAAGAAATGACTGCTATCGGGCGGGCCAGCGAATCACCCCCAAGGGCGTGATGATCCACAGCACGGGCGCCCCCAACCCCATGCTGCGCCGCTATGTGCAGCCCATGCCCGGCGACCAGGGATATGACCAGCTCATGGAACGGCTGGGCCGCAACCCCAACGGCAACAGCTGGAACCGCTCGGGCGTGGGGGCCTGCGTGCATGGGTTCATCGGCAAACTGGCCGATGGTTCTATCGGCACCGCCCAGACGCTCCCCTGGGGCTGGCGGGGCTGGCACGCGGGCAACGGCACCACCCGGCCCAGCGCCAATAATACGCACATCTCGTTCGAGATTTGCGAGGATGGGCTGGAGGACAGGGATTATTTTGAAGCGGTGTACCGCGAAGCCGTGGAGCTCACAGCCATGCTGTGCCAGATGTATGACCTTGACCCCACCGAGCCGGGGGTGATCTGCCACAGCGAGGGCCATGCGCTGGGGATGGCGTCGGGACATGCCGACGTCATGCATTGGTTTCCACGATTCGGGAAAACCATGGACGACTTCCGCGCCGATGTGGCGGAAGATATGCACAACGAACACACACCCAACGAGGTGCCGGAGGAGGATATCGACGTGAAACCTGATCTGCCTATTACCAGCGAACAATTTTCCGCGCTTATGGGCGAGTATCTGTCCGGCCTGTCCCTGCAGCCCGGCTCTGACTGGAGCGCGGAGGATCGGGCCAAGAGTATCGAGATCGGCCTGATCAAAGGGGTCGGCGACTTAAACGATGACGGGGAAATGGATTTTGCCTGGCGGTCCTGGGCCACCCGGGAAGAAACCACAGCAATGCTTCTGCGATTGGTGCCCATCATCACGCCGGAGGTGGCGGAGGCGGTGGCTACGGCACTGCAGCCGGCCATCGAAGAGATGGTGCAGAAGCTGATGGAGGGAAAAGCTTGAACACAGTGAATACACAGTGAGGGCTGGAGCCGTTGGTATAACTCAATCGAACAGGCTTCAAATCCCTCCTTCCGCGCCAAAAATCCCCGTATCTGTTGCGCTGCAACGGATACGGGGATTTCCTTTTTCATCCTCTCCCCTACTCCCCAGTTGGGGAGTAGGGGAGAGTAAAACTTATAGTCAGCAGCTCACCCGGCCACGCCCTCGCAGAAGCGCATGAGCACGGCCGCGATCTGGGCCCGGATGGCGGTGGCGGTGGGGGTCAGGCCGTTCTCATCCCCCTGGATGAGGCCCGCGCCCACGCTCCAGCTCATGGCCTCCTGCGCCCAGCCGGACACGGTATCCCCGTCGGCAAAGCCGGACAGGTCGCCGGTGCCCTGGGGCTGGCCCGTGTAGCGCCAGAGCATAGTCACCAGCTGTTCCCGGGTGACCGCCCGATTTGCGTCGGTGCCGTCGGACACCCCGTTGGCCATGGCCCAGGCCCGGGCGTCCTGGGCCCAGGCCGCCCCGGTGATGGTCTCGCCATCCATCCGGGCCAGAATGGTCCACAGCATGGCCCGGGTCAGGTTCGCCCCCGGCGCGAACTCAGTATCGGACACGCCGATCATCAGCCCCTTGTCCACCACATACTGCACCTCGTCGTAGAACCAGTCGGCCTCGCTCACGTCGGTGAAGGGCAGCTGGGCCTGGGTGAAGGCGGCCTCAATCTCCACCTGGGAGGCGGGCATGGTGAAGGTGTAAGTTCCGTCGGCCTGCTCCGTCAGGGCCACGTCCCTGCCCCAGAAGTCGGTGACGGTGAGGTCCGCCAGCTCATAGCCGTCCTCGGGGGTGGCCGTCAGGGTGACGGTGTCGCCCTGCTTGGCGGCGGGGCTGGCGGTGACTTTGCCGCCCTGGGCCTGGCTCACGGAAATCAGGTAGCTGGGGTTGGGGGGAATGTAGGGGGCGGTGACCGTCACCTTGCAGGTGGCGGAGTAATTGCCGTCCTGGGTTTGGACAGTGATGGTGGCCTCGCCCGCGCCCACGGCGTTGACGGTGCCGTTCTGCACGGTGGCGACATTGGCATTGTCGCTTTGCCAAGTCACATTTTTGTTGGTGGCGTTGGTCGGCTCTACTGTAGCAGTGAGGGTCCCCGTCTCCCCCTCGGTCAGGGTCAAGCTGGTTTGGTCCAGGGTGACGCCGGTGACAGGTGGTGGGGTGACCGTCACGGTGCAGGTGGCAGTTTTGCCGCTGCCGTCCGCAGCGGTGGCGGTGATGGTGGCGGTGCCCTCAGCCACAGCGGTGACAACGCCGTTCGCCACCGTGGCAACGCTGGGGGCGCTGCTGCTCCACGTCACATTCTGGTTGTCGGCGTTGGACGGCTGTACTGTGGCGGTGAGGGTTGCTGTGCCGCCCACGTCAAGGGACAAACTGGTCTTGTTCAGCGACACGCCGGTGACTTTGTAGGTAACACCACCTGTCACAGTGCCATTTTGGGTGAGGGTGCCGCCGTCAACCGTCAGCTTGCCGTTGGTGTTCAGGCTCGCCCCCTCGGGGATAGTCAGGCTCTCGCCCTCGCTGATCTCCAGGTTGTCCTGCAAAGTCACATCGCCGTACACGGCGCCTGCTTTACTGTCGGAAAGATCAAGACCAAAGACGATACCAACACTGTCATCAGTAGGGGATACCCCACTGAGATTCCCAATATATCCGGCGCCGATCCCACCCTCCCTCGCATCCACGATGGCACTGTTTCTGATGGTTAAGGCCGTAGTATTAGGAACGGTACCACTGCCGATAGAATCATATAGAATCCCTTGAGACCCGCTGGCAGTCAGGCTGCCGCCATCCACAGTCAGAGCGGCGGTCGAACTATTGTTGGATTGCACATTAACACCATAGCCGGCGGTACTGGTCCCCGTTGCTTCAACCTTGGCATTCCTGATAGTCAGGGTGGCATTGCCGTTGTTGTTCTGAACCCAGATGCCAGTCTGACTGGCGCTGGCATCCAGACTGCCGTCGCCCGTGATGGTCAGGGTGGCTCCGCCAGTAGAACTGGCCAACACATAGATCCCCTTGCCGACCGCTGCGATTGTATTGGTGCCCTCCAATGTGATAGTCAACTCCGCATCGCCGTTCTGATTGAATACGCCAATGGCCGAGCCGAAGATGTATGTGCCACCTTCAATATTCTCACTGTAATCCAATTGTTCTTTAATGGTGGCGTTGTGCAATGTCAGGATATTGCTTTCTGCGTCATAGTGGATATAGCCGCCTGACGACGGCTGACTGTCACCTACGGATGTGATAGTTTGTCCATCCTCACTGGTCGTCCAGTAGCCACCGTTCGTCACATTTTCGCCGCCGACATAAATCAGCTGTCCGCTCGGCGCATCCGCCCACGCCGTGGCGGGGAGCGGGCTCAGGCACAGGGCCAGGCACAGGGCCAAAACCAGGCACAGGCTTAAAAGTCGTTTACCCATTTTTCTCGGCCTCCTTTCTCCCGTCCCATCGCCGGGCCGGGTGGTGGCACACCCCCAGCAGGGAGCCGGGGGGCTGCCAGAAGTGTCTGCACCCGCCGCAGTTGATGCCGGCGGGGTCGTTGTCCACCGGCTCGGCGTGGGGGCAGGCGTCCTCAATGGTGAGCAGGATGGGGCAGCCCGCCGGGGTGTAAACGGGGGAGCCCTCCAGGAAGGGGCCGTAGTCCCGGATCTCCCGCCGGGCCAGCCCGTCCCACCGCAGGGGGATGTCCAGCACGGCCCCCTCCAGCTCAACGCGCACGGATTTTGCCATGTTCCGCCCTCCTCTCCCCGCCCCCGGGGGGCTCCCGGCGGGCGGCCTTTCTCCGGCGGGCAGCTTCCCTTCTGTGAGGTACCTCACAGAGAAACGGTCATGACCGTTTCCGCACCGCCCTGGGTGCCGGCCCCGGGCCGGCTGTTCTGTCCCCTTTATCATACCAGACTTTCCGGCCCCATGCAAGAACAGCCGGGGAAAAACCGGGAAAATCCCGCGGGGGCAAGAAAAGGGCCGCCCGGCGGGCGGCCCTTCTTGCGCTCAGTGTTCTATTCTACTTCGGATGGCCCGGAGGAACTCCAGCCCCGTCACCCTGCGGGCGGGGGCCTCCCCCTCCCACAGGCCGGCCAGGTCGCCGGTCATGGTGCCGGACTCAATGGTGTCGATGGCGGCGCGCTCCAGCTTCCGGGCAAAGGCGGTCAGCTCCGGGATGCCGTCCAGCTCCCCCCGTTTCCCCAGGGCCCCCGTCCAGGCGAAGAGGGTGGCCATGGGGTTGGTGGACACCGCTTCCCCTCTCAGGTGGCGGTAGTAGTGCTGGGTGACGGTGCCGTGGGCGGCCTCGTACTCATAGTTGCCCTGGGGGGAGACCAGCACGCTGGTCATCATGGCCAGGGAGCCGAAGGCGGTGGACACCATGTCGCTCATCACGTCGCCGTCGTAGTTCTTGCAGGCCCAGATGAATCCCCCCTTGGAGCGGATGACCCGGGCCACCGCGTCGTCGATGAGGGTGTAGAAATAGGTGATCCCCCGCTCCTCAAACCGGGCCCGGTACTCCGCCTCGTACAGGTGGGCGAAGATGTCCTTGAAGGTGTGGTCGTACTGCTTGGAGATGGTGTCCTTGGTGGAGAACCACAGATCCTGCCTGGTGTCCAGGGCGTACTGGAAGCAGGAGCGGGCAAAGGAGGTGATGGACTGATCCAGGTTGAACTGGCCCTGGAGCACGCCGGGGCCGTCAAACTCCTGGATGGTCTGGCGGTGCTGGGTGCCGTCGTCGGCGGTGAACACCAGCTCGGCCTTGCCGGGGCCGGGCACCCGGTACTCGGTGGCCTTGTACACGTCGCCGTAGGCGTGGCGGGCGATGGTGATGGGTTTCTGCCAGTTCTTCACCACCGGGGAGATGCCCCTGACCATGATGGGGGCGCGGAACACCGTGCCGTCCAGGATGGCCCGGATGGTGCCGTTGGGGGACTTCCACATCTG
Organism: uncultured Oscillospiraceae bacterium; assembly: GCA_944385465.1. Taxonomy (GTDB): domain Bacteria; phylum Bacillota; class Clostridia; order Oscillospirales; family Oscillospiraceae; genus Enterenecus. Next base: position 43,346 of record CALWXH010000009.1, read on the forward strand.
GGAGAGCTGATACTCCTCCACCCGCTGGGCGTTGGGGGTGATGGTGGCGCACTTCACCGCCACGCCGTACTTCTTGGTGGCCTGGGCGGCGTCCACGGTGACCTGGTCGCCGGTCTCCTCCCGGTGGGGCAGGCCCAGGTCGTAATACTCGGTTTTCAGGTCGATGTAGGGCTCCAGCAGCTCCTCCTTGATCTGCTGCCAGAGGATGCGGGTCATCTCGTCCCCGTCCATCTCCACCAGGGGGGTCTTCATGGGAATCTTGCTCACGGTGGTTGCTCCTTTCCAAAAAAGATCACGGGGAGAGGCGCCGCCTCTCCCCGGTGACGTCAATACTTGGGATAGCTGGGGCCGCTGGGGGGCGTGTCCCCGGGGTCCTCCCCGCCCTGGGTGCCGCCGTCTTGGGGCTGTTCCGGCTCCCGGGGCTCCTGCTGGGGCTGATCCCAGCCCTCCGACCGGCCGGACTGGCCGGGCTGGCCGGACCAGGAGTAGGAGGAGTAGTCCCCGGTGTAGGCGCCGCTGGCCGGCTCATCCAGGCGGGGGGCGGCGTTGCCCCGGAAGAAGTCATAGAACCGGGCCTCCGACGCGGTGAGATAGGGGGTGAGCCAGAGGCTGATGATGACCTCCGCCAGGGCCACGATCAGCAGCACCACCCAGAAGACGCCCAGGATGACCATGAAGTCGGCCACCTCCACCGCACCGCCCGCAATCAGGCCACCGCCCACGGTGACCATGAGGATGCCCATCAGGATCGCACCCACCAGGGCGACGGCAAACATGAGCAGGTACCAGCCGATGAAGGACAGCCGGAGGACAAACAGCCGCCGGTAGTTGCCCCGCATGAGCTGCTTGCTGGTGCGGATGGCCTCCAGGCCGGAGGCCCCGTCCAGCAGGGCGTAGTCCGCCAGGGAATAGCGCAGGGACAGCCAGATCGCCGCCACGGCATAGGCCACGATGCCGGCGAAAATCACCAGGCCGCCCAGCAGGGACGACACCGAGACCAGCGCCAGCCCGATGAACAGCACCACCAGGAAGCCCAGCAGGAACAGCAGTGACCACAGGAAGGTGAACACCCACGTCAGAATGCGGGTGAGCAGCACCCCGCCGATGCGGGGGAAGGCCTGGAACAGGCGGCCCACGCCGGGCTGCCGCCCCCGGGCCACATCCAGGCAGTAGCCCTTGTAGCCCACGCCCATGAGGCTCTCCCACAGGTAGGTGACAAAGGCGATGAGCAGGGAGCCCAGGATGATGAGGGAGATCATCTCCGCGCCGTTGCGCAGGATGATCTGCAGGATGTACTCCGCGGCCTCCTCCGCCTCCACCCCCTGGACGGTGAGCTGCAGGAAGTAGTTGGCGATGGCCCCGGACCAGTTCAGGCTGCTCATCAGCAGACTGATCACCCATCCGCCCGCGGCGGTGACCACCAGGAACAGCAGGGTGATCCACAGCGGCCTGGGCCGGGTGGACTTGATCTGCTCCTTGACGCTCTGCTTGAGCTGCGCGCGGTTGTATTCCATAAGAACACTCCTCTCTTTTCTCTCTGTTTCACAGTGTAACCGATTCAGGGAAAAAATGCAATGGCAGGCTGGGGAAAATTCAAAACGGGGGCGGTGTTCTTGTGTTCTTTTGCCGGGGGGGTGCGTCCTCAGTTTCGCCTGAGGGCGAGTTTCTTTCTGCTCGTGCAGAAAGAAACCAAAGACACGCTTAGGAGGTGCGCCTCCGGTTCGACATGGAGCCAAGGGCGCTCCATGCTCACAGTCGGCCCACCCCCTAAGAACCCCCGGTTT